>CAZZBE010000075.1:6720-10734 GCA_964652715.1 uncultured Desulfobacteraceae bacterium | reverse complement strand
ACAGATGATTCAGCTTTTTAGAAACTGGGTAAACCGTTATCTGGCCGATCCCCAATTGATCATATTGGGGCTGCTCCTGCTCTTCGGGTTTATCCTCATTTATATGCTGGGGAACCTGCTGACGCCGGTGTTCGCCTCCATTATCATCGCCTATCTGCTGGAGGGGATGGTGGCCCGGCTCCAGACCTTCCGGGTCCCCCGCATGGCGTCGGTCATTATCGTCTTCCTGCTCTTCCTCGCCTCCATGTTGCTGGTTTTCATCGGGCTCCTGCCCATGCTGTCGCGCCAGCTCGCCCAGCTCTATCAGCAGATCCCCGACTGGATCGCCCGGGGCCAGAAAGAGCTGATGCTGTTGCCCCAGACGTATCCGGAATACATCTCCGAGACCCAGGTGAAGGACATCATGAACATCATCGGCACGGAGCTGTCCAAACTGGGGCAGCAGGTGCTGATGTTGTCCCTGGCGTCCGTCCGGGGGGTCATCTCCACGGTGGTTTACGCGATTCTGGTGCCGCTGATGGTCTTTTTCTTCCTGAAGGACAAGACGCTGATCATCGAGTGGCTCAAGGGTTTTTTGCCCGAGGAGCGGCGGCTGGCCACGGAGGTGTGGCACGAAGTCAACGGCCAGGTGGCCAAATACGTGCGGGGCAAGATCTGGGAGATCCTCATCGTCTGGGGCGCCAGCTACATCACCTTCAAGGTGCTGGGTCTCAATTTTACAGCCCTCATCTCGCTCTTCGTGGGACTGTCGGTGCTGATCCCCTACATCGGGGCCACGGTCATGTACATCCCGGTGCTCCTGGTGGCCTATTTCCAGTGGGGATGGGGCGCCGATTTCGCCTACATCGTCATCGCCTACAGCTTTATCCAGCTTCTGGACGGCAACCTGCTGGTTCCCTTGCTGTTGTCGGAGGTGGTCAACCTCCACCCGGTGGCCATCATCGTGGCGGTGCTGGTGTTCGGCGGGTTGTGGGGGGTATGGGGTCTCTTTTTCGCCATCCCGCTGGCCACGCTGTTTCACTCGGTGGTCAAGGCCTGGTTTTCCAACCATGCCCGGGTCCGGAAACGACTGCAGGCGGCGGCAGGCCAGACGGACACCGAAGCGGCGTAACCGGTCCGGAGACGCCGGAAACGGGGTGACATTTTTTTCAGGGTTTGGTATGGAAGCGGCATACCCGGTCTGAAAGAGGCCGGCCACAAGGCGAGAAGAGGAACCCCCATGATCCACATCAACGAACACTATCTGAAGCTCCAGGCGTCCTATCTCTTTTCCGACATCGCGCGGCGGGTGGCCGCCCACCAGGAGGCCCATCCGGACCGGACCGTCATCAAGCTCGGCATCGGCGACGTGACCCGCGGCCTGCCCCGGGCCTGTGTGGAGGCCCTCCATAAGGCGGTGGACGAAATGGCCGAGGACGCCACCTTCAGGGGCTACGGTCCGGAGCAGGGATATCCGTTTCTACGGGAGAAGATCGCCGCCGAGGATTTCGGGCGCCGGAACGCCGACATCTCCCCGGACGAGATCTTTATCAGCGACGGCGCCAAATGCGACACCGGCAACATCCAGGAGATTTTCGCCGGCGACATCCGGGTGGCGCTTCCCGACCCGGTTTACCCGGTCTATCTCGACACCAACGTCATGGCCGGAAGGACCGGGGCCTTCGAAGACGGCCGCTACGGCGGACTGGTCTACCTGGAGAGCCTGCCGGAAAACGGCTTCATCCCCGACCCGCCGTCCGAACCGGTGGATCTGATCTATCTGTGCTTTCCCAACAACCCCACCGGCGCCGGCATCCGCCGGGAAGGGCTCAAAGTCTGGGTCGATTACGCCCGGGAGAACAAGGCGATGATCCTCTTCGACGCGGCCTACGAGGCCTTTATCCGGGACCCGGACATGCCCCGTTCCATCTTCGAGATCGAGGGGGCCCGGGACGTGGCCATCGAATTCCGGAGCTTCTCCAAGACCGCCGGGTTCACCGGAACCCGGTGCGCCTTCACCGTGATCCCCAAATCCTGCACGGCCTACGACCGGTCCGGGGCCGCCCATTCGGTCCACGCCCTCTGGAACCGCCGTCATTCCACCAAATTCAACGGCGTGGCCTACCCCATCCAGCGGGCCGCCGAAGCGGTTTACAGCCCGGAAGGAAAGGCCGAAGTGCGGGAACGGATCGATTATTACATGGAAAATGCGGCCCTGATCCGAAACGAGATGACCGATTTGGGCTATGCCTGCGTGGGCGGGAAGAATTCCCCCTACATCTGGATCGAGGGAAAAACCGACGCCTGGTCCTTCTTCGACCGGCTGCTCAAAGCCGGCGTCGTCTGCACGCCGGGAACCGGCTTCGGCAAGTGCGGCGAGGGATTCATCCGCATCAGCGCCTTCAACAGCCATGAAAACGTCCGGGAGGCCATGGACCGGATCCGGGCGGCGTTGCAATCGTAGGGACGAAACATCTTTCGCCCCTGCGGCTTCCAGGTCAAAAAAGGAATTTCAATATGCCCATGTCACAGGCGTTTAAAGATCGCCTCCATCCCATTCTGACGGAGACGGCCGGCCATTTCGGCACGCCGTTCCACATCTACGACGAAGCCGGCATCCGGGAGACCGGGGCGGCCCTGAAGGCGGCCTTTTCCGGCGTGGGGGAGTTCCGGGAATACTTCGCCGTCAAGGCCCTGCCCAATCCCGCCGCGCTGGCGATCATGCGGGACATGGGGTTCGGGTTCGACTGTTCCTCCATCGCCGAGCTGGAACTGGCCCGACGGGTCGGGGCGTGGGGCGAGGCGGTGATGTTCACCTCCAACAATACCAGTCCGGAGGAGTTCCGGGCCGCGGCGGCCGGCGGCGGGTCCATCCTGAACCTGGACGACATCTCGCTGGTGGACAAGGTTCCGGAGATGCCGGCGCTGATCTGCTTCCGGTACAACCCCGGCGACCGGCGCACCGGCAACGACATTATCGGCAATCCCGCGGAGTCCAAATACGGCGTGAGCCACGATCAGATTGTGGACGCCTATCGGCGGGCCATGGACCGGGGGGCGCGGCGGTTCGGCCTCCACACCATGCTGGCGTCCAATGAGCGGAATTGCGACTACATGGTCCGGACCGCGGAAATGCTTCTGGACCTGGCGGCCCGCATCGGCCGGGAGCTGGACATCCGTTTCGAATTCCTGAACATCGGCGGCGGGTTGGGCATTCCCTACCATCCTGACGACGCCCCCCTCGACCTGGCGGCCATGGGGCGGGAGATTTCGGCCCTGTTCGCCGCCTTTGAATCGGAAACCGGCTACATGCCGCGCCTCTACCTGGAAAGCGGGCGCTTCATGACCGGTCCCCACGGCGCGCTGGCGGCCCGGGCCATCAACCGCAAGGAGATCTACCGCACCTACGTGGGGCTGGACGCCTGCATGTCGGCTCTCATGCGGCCGGGCATGTACGGCGCCTATCACCACATCACCGTTCCCGGCAAGGACGACGGCGGCCCCGCCGAGGTGGTGGACGTGGTGGGCGCCCTGTGCGAGAACAACGACAAATTCGCCATCCAGCGCGCCCTGCCGAAAATCGGGGACGGGGACCTGGTCCTGATCCATGACGCCGGGGCCCACGGCCACTCCATGGGGTTCAACTACAACGGACGGCTTCGGCCCAGGGAACTGCTCCTCCGGAGCGACGGGACCGTCTCTTTGATCCGGCGGGAAGAGATCCTGTCGGACCATTTCGCGACATTGCAGTTTCAGACCGACGAGTTTCGGCCCGCAACGGGAGCGCGGGGGGATCTATGACCACGGAAAACGATGTCGTTCTGATCCATTTCGAGGACAAGCCCCTCTCCTTCGCCCGCATCGAGGACATTTCGCCGGACGTCAAGAAGGACTGGTACCACGTCAAACTCCTCCTTCTCCAGGTGCCGCTCCAGGAGGTCACCTGGATTCTGCGGGACGTCTACATCGACGGGGCGGAGTTCACCATGGACGGCAAGCGGATGCGGCTGGAAAAGGTGGTCGGCCCGGAACCCG
>CAZZBE010000075.1:1655-6620 GCA_964652715.1 uncultured Desulfobacteraceae bacterium | reverse complement strand
CGAAGCCCCCGCCGAACCGTCCGGGGATGGGGCGCCGGGCAAGGTCATTTCCCTGACCGACCGAAAAAAGACCTGATCTCCGTCCATGCGCATCGGTTCGGTTCCCATCGAAGGCGTCACGGTGCTGGCGCCCCTGGCCGGCATCACCAATCTTCCCTTCCGGCGCCTGGTCAAAGAGCAGGGGTGCGGGCTGGTCTGCTCCGAGATGATCAGCGCCAACGGACTGCGCCACGGGTCCCCCAAAACCGTTCGGCTCATGGAGAGCGCCCCCGAAGAAAAGCCCCTGTCGGTGCAGATCTTCGGGTCCGATCCCGACATCATGGCCGAAGCGGCCCGCATGGTCGCCGCTTCCGGGGCGGATATTTTGGACATCAATTTCGGCTGCTCCGTCCGGAAGGTGGTCAAGACCGGGGCCGGCGTCGCCCTCATGCGGCGGCCCGAGGAGAGCGAACGGATGCTGCGGGCGGCGCGGGCCGCCATCGACATCCCGCTGACGGTCAAGATCCGCAGCGGGTGGGACGCCTCCGGCGATCAGGCCCTGACCATCGCCCGGCTGGCCGAAGACCGCGGGGTGGACGCCATTGCCGTCCATCCCCGGACCGCGACCCAGGGCTTCGGCGGGCGCGCCGACTGGTCCCTGATCCGGCGGGTCAAGCGGGCCGTCTCCATCCCGGTGATCGGCAACGGGGACATCGAAACCCCGGAGGACGCCCTCCGGATGCTGGAAACCACCGGCTGCGACTTCGTCATGGTGGGCCGGGCCGCCATCGGCTATCCCTGGATTTTCTCCCAAATCGAGGCCGCCGTCGCCGGCCGGCCGGTCCCCGAAGTGACGCCGGCCATGCGGATCACGGCCATGATCCGGTACCTGGACGACACCATCCGGGCCATCGGCGAGGTCCACGCCTGCCGGATGATGCGCGGCCGCCTGGGGTGGTTCGCCAAAGGATTGCCCCACGCGGGCCGGTTCCGGGCGTCGCTCCACCATCTGTCGAGCCGGGAGGAGGCCCTGGAGCGGATCGAGGATTACGGCGCGCTGCTCCCGGCCTCGTAGTGGGCGGACGCCTGGGAGGTGATCCCGCCCCGGGCCGTGAACCGGCCCTCCACCGTCATCCGGCGGGGAGACAATACGGCCACCAGGTCGTCCAGAATCCGGTTGACCAGGTGCTCGTAGAAGATTCCCACGTTCCGGTACTGGAGGAGGTAGTATTTGAGGGATTTGAGTTCCACCAGGGTCGCGTCGGGCTGGTACCGGATGGTGAGGGTCCCGAAATCCGGCAGCCCGGTCATGGGGCAGACCGACGTGAATTCCGGCTGTTCGATGACGATGTCCAGGGACCGCCGTTCTTTGTAGGCATAGGGAATGGGGTCCAGGGGGTCGGCGGAGACGGTTTCGGGTCCGTCGATGGCGTAGGGAACGGGGTAGGGTTTGTTTTCCATGAAAATCTCCTTCGGTCGGTTGCGTCGATCGCGATAACGGGCGTTTTTTTTCCCGAATATCCCTTTGACTTTTGTTGACACCCTCAAGACCCTCCACTATTATATAGGATCGCGGAAAGAAAAAACACCCCGGATCGCTCCACATCCCGCAGGAAACGATGCCGGAAGCCGGTCGCCCGCGGAAAGGTACGCGAGAATCCGAATATGAGTCAAATCGCCATTGTCACAGCGCCCGTCGCCGCCATGGGACGCTTCGTTCTGTTCCTGCTCCAGGAGATGGGGCGGCTCGCCCTCTTCTTTCTGGAAGGGCTGGTTTGTATTTTCTACTTCCCTTTCCAGTTTTTTAAAATCGCCGAGCAGGTCTATTTTATCGGCATGAAGTCGGTCTTCGTCATCTGCCTCACCGGGGCCTTCACCGGCATGGTGCTGGGCCTCCAGGGATATTACACCCTGGTCAAATTCGGTTCGGAGGGGATGCTGGGGCCGGCCGTGGGGCTGACCCTGATCCGGGAGCTGGGGCCGGTGCTGGCCGCCATCATGGTGACGGCCCGGGCCGGATCGGCCATGGCCGCCGAGATCGGCATCATGCGGATCTCGGAGCAGATCGACGCCCTCGACACCATGAACATCAATCCGGTCCGGTTTCTGTTCAGCCCCCGGCTGGCGGGCGCCCTCATCAGCCTGCCGCTGCTCACCGCCATCTTCGACGTGGTGGGCATCTTCGGCGGCTACCTGACCGGGTCGCTGATGCTGGGGATCAGCCCCGGCATCTATTTTTCCCATATGGTGGAGGCGGTGGGCATGACCGACATCAACGGCGGGTTTATCAAATCCGTGGTCTTCGCCGCCGTGGTGGCCGCCATCACCTGTTACCAGGGCTACCACACCCACCTCCGGGCCGAAGGGTTCGGGGCCAAGGGCGTCGGCCTGGCCACGACCTCCGCGGTGGTCTTTGCATCGGTGATGATCCTGATTACCGATTACGTGATTACCTCTTTTCTTCTGTGACGAGGACCGCTTGAATTCATGAGCGAACCGCTGATTCGATTCGACGACATCCATAAACGATTCGGGACCAACGAGGTGCTCAACGGGGTGAACCTCTCCGTGTACGAAGGGGAGATCACCACCGTCATCGGCAAGAGCGGCGGCGGCAAAAGCGTGCTGCTCAAACACATCGTCGGTCTCATGGCGCAGGACGAAGGCCGCGTCCTCATCGAAGGAAAACCCCTTCAGGAGATGACCCGCCCGGAACGGCGGGCCCTGAAGCGCCGGTTCAGCTACATGTTCCAGGGCAACGCGCTGTTCGATTCCATGACCGTCTACGACAATGTGGCCCTGCCCCTGAGAGAAAAAACGACCATGCCCAAAAAGGAGATTCCGGAGCAGGTCGAGAAAAAGATGGACCAGCTCGATCTCCACGACATCCACGACAAATACCCCTCCCAGCTTTCCGGCGGCATGCAGAAACGGGTGGCCCTGGCCCGGGCCCTGGTGACCGATCCGGAGATCGTCCTTTTCGACGAACCCACCACCGGGCTCGATCCGGTCCGCAAAAACGCGGTTCACAGCATGATCTCCGACTATCAGCAGCAGTTCGGGTTCACCGGCGTCATCGTCAGCCACGAGATCCCGGACGTCTTCTATATCTCCCAGCGGATCGGCATGCTGGACGAGGGGCGCATCATCTTCGAAGGGAAGCCGGAGGAGATCCAGTCTTCCACGGATCCCGCGGTGCAGCAGTTCGCCCAGGGATTCGAGAGCCGCCACGATCAGCTCACCGGCATGGCGCCCCAGTCCCAGGGCGAAAAGCGGTACAAGGAGGAGATCGCCCGGATGGACCGCTATCAGAGCGTCTTTTCCCTGATCCTGCTGACCATGGAAAACATCGACGGCGGACGGAAACGGGACCACGAAGCCCATCAGTCCGCCCTGAAGGAGTTCTCCCTGCGGATCCGGAACCATCTGCGGGTCACCGACATCTGCTCCCGCTACGGCATGAATAAACTCATGATCATTTTGCCCAACGCCAATCAGCTCCAGGCCCGGGATGTCTGCGCCAAGCTGGCGTCGAAACTCCAGACGGCCAGGGGCGCGGACGCCCTGTTCGGCAGCGAGGGATGCTTCCGGGTGACGGCCGGCATCGCCGAAGCCGCCAAGGACAGCCCCATCGAGCAGGTGCTCTCGGCGGCCGAGGAGGCGCGGAATCCATTTTATGAGTTCAGGGTATGCTAATATGGAGGAAACATGAAACGTTCGACCGTTGAGATATCCGTGGGCATCTTTGTCCTCATCGGCATTCTGTGCGTCGGGTACCTGACCGTCAAGCTCGGAAAGATGGAGTGGTTCGGAGAGGGGTATTATCCCGTGAATGCCCGGTTCACGTCGGTCACCGGTTTGAAAACCGGCACCGAAGTGCAAATGGCGGGGGTCTCGGTGGGGAGGGTGGCGAAAATCGCCCTGGATCCCGATCTCAAAATCGCCATGGTCACCCTCAATATCCGGCAGGACCTGGAACTGGCCGAAGATGTCATCGCCTCGGTTAAAACCGCCGGGCTTATCGGCGACAAATACGTCAGCCTCGCCCCCGGCGGCGCCATGGACATGCTGAAACCCGGCGACACCATCGTCGAAACCGAGTCGGCCCTGGACATCGAAGAACTGGTGAGCAAATATGTATTCGGAAGCGTGGAATAACACGCTGACTATTGAAAGGAGAAACGGATGAAACGGATCATCGCGATTATACTGACTATCGGATTGTCATTAGGCATGGCGTCGCCCGCGGCGTCTAAGGACAATGGGCGGGGGGCGGCCACCGACGCCGTCCGAAACCGGATCGAAAACGTCATCGACATCCTCAAGGACCCGGCATACGACGAAGTGGGGCCGGAGAAACTGGAGGAACAGCGCCGAAAAATCCTGAAGCAGGTGGACGGGTTTTTCGATTTCGAAAAGATATCCCAACTGGCCCTGGGCCGGTTCAGGCGGCAGTTCAGCCAGGAGGAGATGAAGACCTTCGCCGATCTGTTCACCGATCTGTTGACCAACACCTACCTGAAGCAGGTGCAGGAGGAATTCGAGAGCGAAAAGGTCGATTACCTGGAGGAGATCCATCATCCCTCCGACAAGGAACGGGTGATGGTCAAAACCCTGGTCTTCCGAAAAGGGAACAAAGTGCCCGTCGATTACAGCATGTATTTCGAAGACGGCCATTGGCAGGTCTACGACGTGAAGGTCGAGGGGGTGAGCCTGGTGAAAAACTACCGGACCCAGTTCGAAAAGATCCTGCTCAACGAATCCCCGCGAGTCCTGATCGACAAGGTCCGGGAGAAGCTCGAGGAAAAGGATGAGACATCGTAGACATCGGATAGCGGCGTCGGTCCCGGGACGGTCGCCGGGCCTGGTCATGGCGGTGGTCCTGTTCGTCGCCCTGGGGATGGGGACCGCGGGGATCGCCGCGGCGGCGGAGCCGTCCGGAACCGGGTCCCAAACCGGGGCCGATGCCTTCGCGGACGAGGACTT
>CAZZBE010000075.1:0-1555 GCA_964652715.1 uncultured Desulfobacteraceae bacterium | reverse complement strand
GGCCACCGGGTACAAGACGGTGACGCCGGGGATCGTCCGGACCGGCGTGAAGAATTTTTTCTACAATCTGACCACCCCCATCCGGGTGGTCAACTGCATGCTCCAGGGCAAAAGCGAGCAGATGGGGGCCGAGATCGGCCGGTTCATGCTCAACACCACCGTGGGCGTGCTGGGGTTCGGCAACCCGGCCAAGCGGGACCCCCGCCTGGCGGTTCCGGAGGAGGATCTCGGCCAGACCCTGGCGGTCTGGGGAATCGGCGGCGGACCCTACATCATCTGGCCGGTGCTGGGGCCCTCCACGATTCGGGACTCTTTCGGCATGGTCGGGGACGGGTTTTTGGACCCGGTCGGTTATGTGGACCCCCGGGTGTTGTCCGCCGGCATCAAGGCCCTGGACACCATCAACGCCACCTCCTTTCGACTGGGCGATTACGAAGCCCTCAAGGATTCGGCCATCGTGCCCTACGAAGCCCTCCGGGACGCCTATATCCAGAACCGGAAAAAGAAGATCGACGAATAAGCCCACCCTTTTCCGGGGCGGAAAGTGTATATCTACAAGGATTTGGGATAAGCAAGGATTTTCCCCGCCAAGCGCGGACGCCGAAGTTCAACAAGCCCGGCCGGCAACAATCCTTGCTTATCCCAAATCCTTGTAGTTTATCAAAGCCCAAAGTGAATCCCTGTTCATAATCATACCCGTTCCGAATTTGCCCCTGTTATCCTCCCCCTTCTTTTTATTCGCTTTATAACCATAAGTTTTTATAATTTAATCTGAGGCAATCATTTGCTTTGCCATTTTTTTGTTGACAGGGGATTTCCGCCTTTGATAAATGAATGAATATTCATTCATGTCAGGTGATGTTAATCTATTCCCAGGAGGTAAACAGATGATCAGAAAGATAAAACAAGCGGCCGTGATCGGTTCCGGCGTCATGGGCGGGGGCATCGCGGCCCTGCTGGCGTCCGCCGGGGTCAAAACGCTCCTGCTGGACATCGTCCCCTTTGATCTCAAGGACGAAGAAAAGGACGATCCCAAGGCCCGGAACCGGATCGTCAAGGCGGGCTATGACGCCATGGTCAACGCCAATCCCCCGCTGCTGATGCACAAAAAGGATGTGGCGCGGATCCGCATCGGAAACCTGGAAGACGATTTCGACCAGCTGAAGGACTGCGACTGGATCGTCGAGGTGGTGGTGGAAAACCTCAAGATCAAGCAGGATCTCCTCGGGCGGCTGGAAGGGGTCCGGAAAGAGACCGCCATCGTCTCCACCAACACGTCGGGGATTCCGCTCAAATCCATGTCCGAAGGATTGAGCGCGGATTTCAAACGCCACTTCATGGGCACCCACTTCTTCAACCCGGTCCGGTACATGAAGCTGCTGGAGCTGATCCCCGGCGAGGAGACCGATCCGGAAGTGCTGGACTTCATGGCCGATTTCGGCGAGCGGATCCTGGGCAAGGGGATCGTCTGGGCCAAGGACACCCCCAATTTCGTGGGCAACCGCATCGGGGTCCAGGGCATCGTCAAGGCCATGCAGGTCATGCTCGAAGACGG
>CAZZBE010000074.1:0-18121 GCA_964652715.1 uncultured Desulfobacteraceae bacterium | reverse complement strand
GAGGGCCATGTTTTCGCCATAGCAATCCACACGGAAATGAATCGTTTTCAGCAGGGCGCAGGCGACCAGGTTTTCCAGGCGGACGCCGGCGTCGCCCCGAACCTGGCCGGTGTCGTAAAAATAATATTTGGGCGATTTCAGGATTGATCTTGTAATTTTTTTGTGAAACGGCGTTGCTTTGAAAATCACGTACATGTTTTCCAGAAGCGTCAGCCACCGCTTGACGGTTTTGTCCGAACATTCCAGGTCCCTTGACAGGCTACTGTATGAAACCGGACTGCCGACTTTGGTTTTCAGCAATTCGATCAGGGTTTCCACGGCGGTGATCTGCTGGACGTTTTCCAGATCGATGAGATCCTGTTTCAGGATGATGTCGAGATGGGATCGTTTCCATCGGTTGTAAAACCGGCTGTCGCCGTCAAGGAACGGTTCCGGAAACCCGCCGACGGTCAGCAGCTTATCCAGTTCAGCCGACACATCCTCCGGCGCCAGGAATTCGTTGATTTCCTTCAGGTCCAACGGGTGCAAACGGAACTGGAAAAACCGCCCGGCCAGGGAGTCGCCGACCTTCCGGTAGGCGTCCAGCTTCGCGCTGCCGGTGACCACGATGGACGGGGGAAAACCTTCCACATCGTAAATGCCCTTTAGCCACGATTTCCAGTTTTTCATTTTATGGAGTTCATCGAAGATAACCAGTTCCCTGGAACGGTCCCACGATTTTTCCATCAGGGCCAGTCGGTGTTCCGAATGATCGAAATTGAGATAATCGAAATCATCGCTCAACATCCTGGCCAGGGTGGTCTTGCCGGCCTGGCGGGGGCCGGTGATCAAAATGATTTTCTTTTCAATATCTTCTTTGATGTAGGATGTCAGGTAGCGGTCCATGGCGACTATTCTGGCATGGATTCCGAAAAAGTCAAGACCGTTTCGGAATGGGCTCCGGCGGCATCCCATCTCTCCTTCCTAATCCGCCGGATCATCAAACCGGCAGCTCAACACCACATCCTCCTCCAATGTCGATTTCACTTTGTAGGGCAGCGACTTGAACAACCGGATCATCCGCTTGTTCGACGACGACGTGACGGCGAAGAGCCCCGCGATGCCGTTTTCCTGGGCCGCTTCGGCTAGTTTTCGGATGAGCAGCCGGCCGATGCCCTTTTCCTGGTAATCCCTGCTCACGGAAAAGGCCACTTCGGCCATGTTCTGGGCCGGTTGCAGGTAGTATTCCCCCACGCCGATGATCTTTTCGAACCCGACTTCCCCCACCACGGCCAGGATGGCCATGTTGCGGATGTAGTCGGTTTGGGACAGGCTTTCCACGTCGTGTCGGGCGAATCGTTTTTTTTCGTGGAAAAAACGGGAGATCACGTCCTGTTTTTCCAGGTTGTAGTAGTGATCCTGGAGCGGGCGGGCGTCCGTGGGCTTGGCCGGACGGAGGGTGATCTTTTCCCCGGCCCGGTCCACGGTCTCCTCCAGCTTGACCGGGTAGATGCCCCGTTCCGAATCCCCCAGGCTCCGTTCAGCGCCCACCATCCCCATCTCCTGGGCTTCCCGGAGAAGGTCGTCCCGGAAATCGGGGTGGGCGATGCTGATCAGGGCCAGGGCCCGCTCCTGCATGCTCTTTCCCCACAGGTTGACGGCCCCGTATTCGGTGACCACGTACTGGACGTCCTCCCGGGGCACGGTGACGATGGTGTTGTGGAGCAGGCCGACGATCCGGCTTTTTTCGCCGTCGTCCGAAACCGAATGGAGCATGATGATGGACTTGCCGTTTTTCGACCGGTTGGCCCCCCGGACGAAATTGGGGATGCCCGACACCCCGGCGTAGAGGGTCGAGGCCACGGCGTCGCAGGAGATCTGGCCGGCCAGGTCCACCGTCCGGGCCACGTTGATGGAGACCATCTTGTTGTGGCGCGCGATGACGTCGATGTCCGCCACCACGTCGAAGGGGTAGAAGTCGATGCCGGGGTTCTTGTCCAGAAACTCGTAGAGGGATGACGATCCGATGGCGCAGCCGGCCACCAGTTTGCCGTCGTTGTAGCCTTTTTTCCGGTTGTTGACGACGCCGGTGGCGTACAGGTGCATGATGTTGTCGGTGAGGAAATAGGAGTGGACCCCCAGGTCGTTTTTGTCGTGGAGGGCCCGGGTGGTGGCCTGGGAGGCGGCGTCGAGGCCGAGCTGGATGGTGGAGCCGTCTTCGATGAGCCCGGCGATGTGCCGGCCGATGAGGGTGGCGGCTTCCGACTCCCGGAAGGGTTCGATGGCCAGCAGGTCCTCGTCGTGCGCCACGATCAGGTCCACATTGTTGACGTGGATGAAGCTCTGGCCGTAAACCCTCGGCATCCGTTCGTTGACCTGGGCGATGACCAGGTCGGCGGACCGGGCCGCGGCCAGGGTCACGTCCACGGAGACGCCGAGGCTCAACCACCCGAAATCATCCGGCGGCGTGACCTGGATCAGGGCCGCTTCCAGCGGAATCCGGCGGGATTTAAACAGGCTCGGCACCTCCGCGACGTTGACGGGCATGTAAAAGCGCAGGTTGTCGGCCAGTTCGTCGGATTTGGCCGATCCCAGATAAATCGAGCGAATGTAGAGGCTCTGGTCCCTGGTTCGGTTGGCGATGGCGTTCAGCGAGGTGGTCTCCTGGGACATGAGCCGGATGATCTCCAGGTCGGAAAACCGCTTGGACGCCTCGGCCAGCCCCTGAACCAGGTACTGGGGCTCGCCGCAATAAGAGCCGATAAAGACCCGCTGGCCGTTTTTGATCCGGTCGATGGCCTGGGTCAGGGTCGTTTGTTTTTCGACATACTCGTCCGCCCAGTAGGACGCCTTGGGTTCCGCCATGATGCACCTCGCAGGAAGGGTTGATATGTTGCGCTCACCATACCACAAAGGGCGCGCGATCCCAAAATGTTTGTCCCCGTTTGTTGACGAACCCTTCGGCGGGCTCTAAAATGAGACCATGAACCGAAAACCGGAGTCTAACGGCTCACCCCAATTGAAAGGAGAGAACGCGATGAAGGACAAATGGGAAGAACTGGTATCCTGCGCGGTGCAGTGCACCCGGTGCGAAAAGAAGCTGTCGCCCTCGGACGAACGCATCCTGTCGGTCTACGACCACCAGCCCATCTGCATGCCGTGCAAGAAAGAAGAAGAGAAGCGGCCGGACTACGAAGAGGTCTCCAAGGGGACCATCGGCCAGTGCATGGCCGAAACGGAATTGCAGTACTCCGATCCGGGCGGGTACTGCTACCACCATTTTTATCCTTATAAGTGCTGACCCTCCGAGATCGTCCCGCCCCCAGAAACCTAACCCCCCCGGCCCCCCTTCCCTGAGAGGGAAGGGGGGAGGCTGGCCATTGTCGTATTGAATAAGATTCGATAGCTCAGACGCTTGAAAAGGACCTCCCCCTCTCCTCTCAGGGGAGGGGGCCGGGGGGAGGGGTTTTTTCCCGTTGCAACGCCCCGACGGATGCTTATGTTATCCGGTTGCCTTTAACGATATCCGGGGTCCGTCCCGGATCGGGATCAACGCACGGAAGAGACAGTTTAAGAAGATATGCAAACCAACAACGCAATACGAAACGTGGCGATCATCGCCCACGTCGATCACGGCAAGACCACCCTGGTGGACGCCATGTTCGCCCAGAGCGGCGTTTACCGGGCCGGACAGGCGGTCGCCGAACGGGCCATGGACACCATGGACCTGGAGCGCGAGCGGGGCATCACCATCGCCGCCAAGAACTGCTCCGTGGTCTGGAAAGGCGTCAAGATCAACATCATCGACACGCCGGGCCACGCCGACTTCGGCGGGGAGGTGGAGCGGGCCCTGACCATGGCCGACGGCGCCCTCTTGCTGGTGGACGCCTCCGAGGGGCCGCTGCCCCAGACCCGGTTCGTCCTCAAAAAGACCTTCGAGGCCGGCCTCCGGGTGGGGGTGATCATCAACAAGATCGACCGGAAGGACGCCCGCCCCCTGGCGGTTCTCGACGACCTCTACGATCTGTTCATCGACCTGGGCGCCGACGAGGAGCAGCTCGATTTTCCCTTTCTTTACGCCATCGGCCGGGAGGGCGTGGCCCAGGAGACCCCCGACGAGAAGGGCCGCGACCTGACGCCGCTTTTCGACCTCATCATCAGGGAGATCCCCGGGCCGGTCCACGACCCCGACGCCCCCTTCCAGATGCGGGTCTCCGATTTGGGATACTCCGACTACCTGGGCCGGCTGGCCGTGGGCAAGATCTCCAACGGCCGGGTCCGGTCCCACGACAGCCTCGTCTGCATCGACCGGAAGACCCGGGAGATCCCCCTGCGGGTCTCCAAGATCCAGGTCTACGAGGGCATGACGCTCCGGGAGGCCGAAAAGGCCGACCCCGGCGACATCATCGTCCTGTCCGGGGTGGAGGACGTCCAGATCGGCGACACCATCTGCATGAAGGACCACGCCCGGCCCCTGCGGCGGATCACCGTGGACGAACCCACCGTCTTCATGAAGTTCACCATCAACACCTCGCCCTTCGTGGGCCGGGAGGGGGCCATCGTCCAGTCCCGGAAGATCCGGGAGCGGCTCTTAAAGGAGACCCTGCGGAACGTGGCCATCCAGGTGGAGGAAGCGGACGCGGCGGGCGCCAACGCCGAGGTCTTCCTGGTCAAGGGCCGGGGGGAGTTCCAGATGGCCATCCTCATCGAGACCCTCCGGCGGGAAGGGTTCGAGTTCACGGTGGGCCGGCCCGAGGTGATCTACCGATGGGAGAAGGGCCGACAGATGGAGCCCGTCGAACACCTGTTCATCGACTGCGACGAGACCTGCACCGGCGTGGTGACGGAAAAACTCTCGGTGCGGAAGGGACGGATGACCAATATGGTCCACGGGTCCACCGGCCGGGTCCGGCTGGAGTTCAGCATCCCCTCCCGGGGCCTCATCGGCTACCGGGACGAGTTTCTCACCGACACCCGGGGCACGGGCATCATGAACTGGTATTTCCTCGGATACGAAGAGTACCGGGGCGACTTCCCCACCCGCCGCACCGGCTCCATCGTCTCGGACCGCCAGGGCGTCGCCGTGGCCTACGCCCTGTTCAACCTGGAGCCCCGGGGCCAGATCTTCATCGTCCCCAACGACCCGGTCTACGAAGGCATGATCATCGGAGAACACAACCGCCCCAACGACATCACCGCCAACCCGGCCAAGGAAAAGAAACTCACCAACATGCGCGCCTCGGGCCGGGACGAAAACGTCATCCTCACCCCGGTAAAGCCCATGACCCTGGAATGGGCCATCCATTTTATCCGGGAAGACGAGATGGTGGAGGTGACGCCCAAGTCGATCCGGTTGCGGAAGGCGGAGTTGTCGGGGCAGAAACGGCATCAGATGGTGGCGCATCGAAGGAAGAGCGCGTGACCCCTCCCCCCGGCCCCCTCCCCTGAGAGGAGAGGGGGAGGAGACCTCCCCCCTTCCCTCTCAGGGAAGGGGGGCCGGGGGGGTTAGGTTTCTATTCTATTTCCCCACGACCTCAATCTCGAAAACCACCGGCCAGTATTTCCCGGTCACAAACAGCCGATCCCCCGCTTCGTCCCAGGCGATGCCGTTGAGGACCGCTTCTTCCGGCATCATCCGGGGGCCCAGGATGCCCGTCAGGTCGATCCAGCCGGTCACGCACCCGGTTTCGGGGTCGATGCGGGCGATCCGGTCCGACTGCCAGACGTTGGCGTAGATCTCGCCTTTGACGTATTCCAGTTCGTTCAGGAAGGTCACGGGCCGGCCGCCGTCCCGGACCTGGACGCGTCCGATCTCCCGGAAAGTCTGGGGGTCCCAGAAGCGGAGGGTGGAGGTCCCGTTGCTGACGATGAGCCGTCCGCCGTCGTGGGTGATCCCCCATCCCTCGCCCCGGTACCGGAAAGACTGAAGCCGATTGAAGCCCTCCCGCTCGTAGACGAACCCCATCTGGGATTTCCAGGTCAACTGGATGATCCGGCCGTGGTACAGGGCGATCCCCTCGCCGAAAAACCGGGGTCTAAGGGGACGTTGCCGCACCGCGTCGCCGGTTTCAAGCCGGACTTCCCGAAGGGTGGACCGGCCGTATTTGCCGGTGCTCTCGTAGAGCATCCCGTCGCGATAGACCAGCCCCTGGGTGAAGGCCCGGGGGTCGTGGGGATAGGTCCGGACCACTTCGTAGGTGTAGATGGGGGCGCCGGTCGGACACCCCGCCGTTTCCGGACCTGGGGACAGGGCCGCGCAATGGGTCGCGGTCAGGGGTTGAAGCAGGCTGAACAGAAGGAGGAAAAGCGAAGGAAGGCGGTTGCTTGACATCCGAATCCTTTCCGTGTCAATGGTTGGCAAGCGCTGGGTTATCGGACCTATCGAAATTTACCACAAAAACCCGCAAAACGAAATCGGGGAGAGCGATGCGAAAGACAGGTTTTTTCACGCCGACGCTGCTGACGCCGCTGACGGCCGCGGCCGTTCCGGGCCCTGGCGGCTTCCTGCATGGCCATGGGCAGGGCGCTGAAATCCCCATCGGATTAGCAGGGCGACATGGATTCCCACGCGGGGCTTGCACCCTAAATGAATGCCCGCTATGATGACGCATTGATGGATGGGGGTTCAGCACGCCGTCCACTTCGTCCACTCCGTCCACCCGGTCCACTCCGTCCACCTTTTCGGACACCCTAAATCGGAGGCGCTCCATGAAGCGATGGGTCAAAATGCCGATTCTTCTGACGATTTTCATCATATTGGGGCAGGCGGCGCCGACGGCGGCCGTCACCCTGGAAGAGGCGGTCGAATACGCCCTGGAACACGCCGAAACCATTCAAATCTCCCGGGAGTCGGCGACGGCGCTGCGGGCCCGGGGGCGGCAGCGGACGGCCTTCACGCGGCCCCAGGTGGATGCCGACGCGGGGTGGCTGGAATTGGGAAACAATGCGCCGGAGAACCCGTTTTTCGAAAGCCCGGAGCGGGAGATCTCGGCCGGGGCGTCGGCCAGCCAGCTCCTGTGGGCCGGGGGGCGGATCCGGGAAGGGCGGCGACTGGAAAAAGCCCTGGGCCGGGAGGCGAACCTGATCGTGGCGGCAAGCGAGCGGGACATCCGGGAGGCGGTCCGCATGGCCTTCGACGCGGTGCTCTTCCACCGGGCGTCGGCGGCCATCCTCAAAGACCGGCAAGAGCAGCGGCGGGCCGAACTGGCGGACGCCAACGACCTGTGGGAGGTGGGGGTGGTCACGTCCCTGGACGTCCGGCAGGCCAAGCTGAACCTCAATTTCGCTTCGGACGCCCTGACTTCGGGGCAGGCGGACCTGGAGGACGCCCTGATCGGGTTCAATTTGGCCATCGGCCGGCCGCCTGGGGCGGATCGGTGGTTGCCGGAGGGCGAGCTGGCGGACGTGGCCGATCCGGACGCGGTCATCGGGCGGCTCCGGGCGGCCCGGGGGGACGGGGCTCTGCTGGATCTCCGGGAGCGGAAGGCCCGGGCCGCGTCAGCCGACTCCGCATGGGAGATGGCCAGGGGGGAGCGGTGGCCCGAGCTGCGGGCCGTCACGTCCCTGGAGACCAGCGGCGAGGAATGGGGCGAGACCGACGAATCCTGGACCGTGGGGGTGCGGGCCCAGTGGAACGTGTGGGACGGGGACCTGACCCGGGCCCGACAGGCCGAGGCATCGGCCGATCTCCGCCGGGCCGAGGCCGAGCTGCGCCAAACGCAAAAAGAGCTGGTCGCCGAGATCGACGGGATCATCGTGGACATCCGGTCCCTGGCCGGGCGCATTGGGCTTCAGAAAGAGGCGGTGGCCCTGTCCCGGGAAAACTACGAGGACGCCCGGGGCCAGTACCGGGCCGGGACCATCACGCTGACCCGGCTGGGGGATTTCAACCTGAACTACGCCGAGGCGCGGTTCAACCTGCTGCGGCTCTATTTTCTGTTGCGGGAGCAGTTGACGCGGGCAGAGGCGGTGCTGGCGGGGGCGGCGGGGTAGGCCGGGCCGATCCAGCGGGTTGGATGGGGCGGACTGTCGGGAAGGTCAGGCATGCCCCCCTTCGCCATGCTCTTCCCACCATCTTTGGGCGTCTTGCGGGTCTTTGAAATCGAAGATGGATTCCCCGAAACGGTCCAGGAGATCCGTCCCGGAGTGTTCCAATCGATGTTCTATGCCCGGCGGAATATTCCCAAAACGTTTTCTGAGCAGCTTCAGGATTAACGCGGTTCTACCCTTTTCCATCCCCCGTTGTTCGATTTTTTCAGCAAGCGTCATCGCGGCCCTCCTGACGTTTGGGTCCCCGATTCGATCGGTTTCCCTGTCGATAATTCGTTTGAAATCCTCTTCCGCGTCGTTCCGGGCATGATAGGCATACCGAAGCGCCCACTCCAGAATTTCGAGGAACATTGGAGATTCTCTGGTTTCTCTCACCAAATCCATCAACTTCCTCATGAGGATGGACAGGTCCTTATCGGTGATGTGCTTGAACTGATAGAGCACCACCCGCAATTCAGGCCGACCGGCTGGGGAAACCAACGCATCATCCTCATACAGACCAAGATCGTGGAGCTGATAGGTGAAATCCGGCATGAACATCGAAAAGTCTTCAGGCCCGTTGATCATCTCGGTCATCCGCATGGGCGCGTCCCACCGGCGCTTTCCATGGTAAAGAACGACGGGAAGGATTATGGGAAGCTTCTTTTCGTTTGGATGCTGATCTTCATACGCCTTCCAGATGTTGATCATGTAGCAGAGCAGCCGGAATACCATCCGGGGATCCGGAGCACTCTGGTGTTCGAACAGGAGATAGAGAATCGCTTCCAGTCCATTGCTTTTAATCCGGGTTCGGTAAACGATGTCCGAATGCCGATCCCGGAGCTTTTCGTCCACATAACTGCCGCTGTCGATCACCAGATGATCGAAATCGATGAGCCCGGCTATCTTTTCCGGAAGGTAATTACGGAAGAAGCTGACCGCCAGTTCCTTTTTCCGGAACGCCGATTTGAACGCGGCGTCATGGGGATTGTTGATCGATGGTCCGGTTGTATCGTCGTTGCCAGTCATAATCCCTCATGTAATAGGGCGCGTTTGTCTTCAAGGTCGATTCTGCCGGAAACCCCGCCCCCGGTCAAGGTGATATTTTTACGGGCAAAGCGCGGCCATGGTCGGCCTTGATCATCGTTTTGGCCAATGAATGCAGCGGAGCGGCGACGGCATATAGCCTGGGGTTTCAACCCTATTGGGGAGCTGCGTTTTACATCGACAATTTGTCTTAAATAGCTATCGGTGTTATTGTATTCGGAAGGATGGCAAAGTCGAATACGAAGATGTTAAAAAAGGGTTACAATGATGAACAGAATTACCGTTGACCCAAAAATCCTTGGCGGCAAGCCCATTATCAAAGGGACGCGAATCAGCGTCGAACTGATTTTAAATCTTCTCGTTTCCGGCGCGCCGGAAGACGAAATCCTCGAGGATTATCCTCACATCAGCAAAGAAGATATCCAGGCATGTCTGGCTTATAGATCAGCATCTTGATATCACCTCCACCACCGGAACCTCCCACACCCCGCACCGCGGCCATCCCCGAAAATCGGGCTTCGCATCTTTGGCTTGACGCCGTACCATGGCGATCACCGTGACCGTTTCGATGTCGCCGATCCGATCCCGCCATTGCGCTTCGGCGGAGCGGGAAAGGCGGGCCACAGCCAGGCCGTTTTCATCAGCCAGTTCAAGCCCTCTATCGCCGTCCCGCATCGCTATATTGTCGCCCAGGTTCAGTTTCGACAGCGCATGGTGAACCGGCGCCTTTTCATGGCGGCAGCCGGCGAAATCGAGGTAAAGCTGTCCCAACCCCAAAATCTCATATCGCCGAAAAGCCCCTGTTTCCAGTTCCGGTAGCGCATCGCCCCCCAGCCCGTGGTAGGTGAGCACCGTCACGCCGGCGGCATCGCGGCCCACCATGTCCCGGAGCTGCCGCCGCACCGACAGGGCCGCGCCGTGGTTGAAGAGGAGCACCAGCACCGACTTCGACGGGAGCCGCCGGACCCGCAGCAGGTAGGCCGGTGGACCACGGTCCGGGTTTTTCCCGATCCCGGGTCGGCCAGAATCAGCCCGTTTTCGTCGGGGTCGCCAGCCACGACGGCCTCCTGGACGGGATGTTTCAGGCTGTCCACGATCTTCTTGTAGGATTCTGTGGCCCAGGACGAAGGTCGCATCCTGTCCAAACCGCTCCAGGTCCGCCAGCGCCGTTTGGAGGTTGAATCGGTCCGTTCGTTCGAAGGTCTCATCCCCCAGGATCGCGCCCATGGCGAAAATCCGGCCGTCGGGGGCGGCTTCCAGGTCCAGGAGGAGGCAATCCTCCATGGACGAATTGGCGATCTCGCGGACGTCCATTCCGGGCGGATCGACATGGAAGACGTGGTTGCATTCGCCGCAACGGCCTTTGACGCCGGGGCGGGTCGCCCGGTGGGCGTCAAGGCGGAAGCGGGCGCGGCATGCGGGGCAGGCGATCTTCATGGGGCGGAATGTACGTTAGGCGATGGGTGAAATCAAGCTTTCCCAGGATGATGCCCAGGGCTGGCATGTTTTGCCCCTTCGGGGATGAGGGATTCCGAGGCTTGCGAAACGTCCTTGACTCCCGATTCCCGCTGCTGGTATATTTTTCTAAATGCGGTTTATTGCATGAATTCGATTCCCGTATTGGGGTCGGGTTCATGAATCCGCGGGGAATAACCCCATCATCCATCACAAAGGAGGTTTCCATGATGAAACGGCTGAATCGGTTCAATCTGATCACCGCCCTCGTTTTTGGCGCATGTCTGGTCCTGTCCGGCCCGGCCATGGCGAAGATCACCTTCATCGGCATCGGCACCGGCGGCACCGGCGGCATCTATTATCCCTACGGCGGCGGCGTGGCCGAGATCTGGTCCAAGCACGTCGACGGGGTGAAGGCCGTGGCCGAGGTCACCGGCGCCAGCGTGGAGAACGTGCGGCTGGCCCACAGCGGAGAAACCGTCATCGGCGAGGTCATGGGCGATGTGGCCGAGGCCGGATACAAGGGGACGGGCAAATTCGACAAACAGTACGACATCCTGGGCATGGCCATCATGTATCCCAACCTGTTGCAGATCGTCACCCTGAAAGACAGCGGCATCACCGACGCGACCCAGGTGAAGGGAAAGAACATCAGCACCGGCAGCCCGGGCAGCGGCACCAACTTCATGACCGAGGCCGTCCTCAAAGCCCTGGACATTCCGCCCGATTCCTACAGCGACAGCCGCCTGTCCTTCACTGAAAGCGCCAACGCCCTGCGGGACGGCACCATCGTCGTCGGTTCCTGGTCCGTGGGTCCGGGGACCAGCTCCATTCTGGACCTGTCCACCACCCACGACATCCGGATTCTCAGCTTCTCAGAGGAACAGCGGAAACAGATTCTGGCGGCCAACGACACCTATTCGGCGGTGGACCTTGCCGGCGGCGTCTACCCGGACGTGGACGAGGCGGTCCCCACCATCGGCGTATGGAACGTGATGATCTGCCAGAAGTCCATGGATGAAGACCTGGTCTACAAGCTGGTCAAGGCCCTGTACGAGCACCAGGATTACCTGAAGCAGATCCATCCGTCGGCGGCCTACACCACGCCGGAAAACGCGGTGAAGTATTCGCCCATCCCCCTCCATCCGGGGACCATCAAGTACCTGAAGGAAGTGGGCGTGGATGTGCCCGAGCGGCTTGTCCCGTAAAAGATTGAACGCCAGGAGGCCGGCCCGGTGGATCGCTTTCTTCGCGGCCGGCCTCGTTTTTTTGGCGGGACTGGCCGCGGTCCGCTCATCCGGCGGACTGGAACTGACCGTGACGCCGGCCCGGGGCGGCGATCCCCTGCTGGTCCTGCCCATGCGGCCCGGGGAGCGGTTCACCATCCATTATTACCATTCGGTGGAAAACGCCCCCATCTGGGAAACCCACGGGCTCGACGCCGAGGGCCGCATCTACATCGAGGAAGAGCGCTATCTTAAATTCGGCGCCGGCATGGGCAAGATGCCCGGCGTGGGCCGCATGGTCATGCGGGGCCCCTACGAAGTGATCGAGGACATGCACATGCCCACCGGCGATTTCGTCCTCCGGGTGGGCAGCCCCGGCGTGGACCACACCGTGATCTGGCGGGGAACGCGGACGAATCTGTCGGAACGGGTCCCCCACGAGGCGGTGCGGTTTTCGGCGCGTCCGGTGAGCTGGCTGCAATGGTTGTGGCGGCGGTGGGTTCCGGATGGCGCGACGCCGGAAGTGAACAACACCCATCAACAGCAACGATAGCCAAGACTTTCCGAGCGCCCTTCAGGGCGGTTCCCCTTCTTGCCGGGGGATTTATTCCCCGGCCGGGGGGTGAAGCCTTCAATCCGGTTCATTTTATTGGATAGGGCATCCATCCCGCGCCGGGGGCTGAACCCCCCGGCAAAAAGGGGAAGCCCCCTGAAGGGGGCTCGGGGCATTTGAATCTTTACGGGGCGTGACCTCTGCCGGACGCAAACCAGGAAAAATCGATGACCGACACACATACCCAACCCAAAGAATCCCTCTCCCCCGCAATCGTCTTCACCGCCCGCGTGGTCGTGGTGGTGGCGATCTGTTTGAGCCTCTACCAGTTGTACACGGCGGGCATCGCGGCGCTGACGGCCCTGGTGCAGCGATCCATCCACCTGGGGGCCATCCTCACTCTTACGTTTCTCCTCAAGCCGCCGTTCGCGGGGGTGCGCAAAAACCGGGTGAACCTCTGGTTCATCCTGGACTGGATTCTGGTGGGATTGTCGGTCTATTGCACCTGGTACATCTGCTGGAACCTGACGGCCATCTTCGAACGGCAGGGCGCGTGGCTGACGGCGGACCGGGTGGTGAGCATCATCGGGACGCTGCTGGTGATGGAAGCCTGCCGGCGGGTCATCGGGCTGATCATGACCGGCATCTGCCTGGCGGCCATCCTCTACGCCATGTTCGGGCCGCACATGCCCATGCTGATCATCCACAAGGGGTACAGCATCGAGCGGATCGCCACCACCCTGTGGCTCACCACGGAGGGCATCTTCGGGCTGCCCATCGGCGTGGCGGCGACCTTCGTGTATGTGTTCGTCCTGTTCGGGGCGTTTCTGGAGACCACCGGCGGGGGCAATTTTTTCATCGATCTGGCCTATGCGTTGACGGGCCGGTTTTCCGGTGGTCCGGCCAAGACGTCGGTGGTGGCCTCCGGGTTCATGGGGTCGATCTCGGGGTCGGCGGTGGGCAACGTGGTGGCCACGGGGTCGTTCACGATCCCGATGATGAAAAAGGTGGGGTACCGGGCCCATGTGGCCGGGGCCATCGAGGCGGCGGCCTCCACCGGCGGCCAGCTCATGCCCCCCATCATGGGCGCCGGGGCGTTCCTTATGGCGGAGTTCACCAGCACCAGCTATCTCACCATCATCAAGATCGCCCTGATCCCGGCCGTCATGTACTATGTGACCCTGCTGGTTTTCGTCCACTACGAGGCCCAGCGGTTCGGGCTCATGGGGCAGCCCAGGGAGAACCTGCCCCGGGTCTTGCAGGTGGTCAAGGACGGGCTCCATTTCATTATCCCGGTGCTGATTCTGATCTACGTCCTGGTGAAAAATTATTCGCCCATGATGGCCGGATTCGTGGCGGTGCTCTCCACGTTGGCCGCCAGTCTGGCCGCCAACGGCATACGGTGGGGGATGGGACATCCCCCCCCGCACGATACGGTGGGGCACAAGAAAAGAGAGTCGGCGGGCCTGTTCGCGTTCCGGGAGGGCAAAATGATCCTCAAAGCCCTGGAAAGCGGCGCCCGCAACGCCATCATGGTTTCGGTGGCCTGCGCCGCGGCGGGGATCATCGTCGGCATGGTGACCCTCACCGGCATGGGGTTGAAATTTTCGAGCCTGGTGCTGGACCTCAGCATGGGGATCAAGGCCCTGGCGATTTTGCTCATCGGGGCGGCGTCCCTCGTTTTGGGCATGGGCCTGCCGGTGACCGCCAGCTACATTGTTCTGGCGACGCTGGCCGGACCGGCGTTGCTGGACATGGGGGTGCCCCTGGTGGTCACCCACATGATCGTCTTCTGGTACTCCCAGGACGCCAACGTGACGCCCCCGGTCTCCCTGGCCAGCTTCGCCGGCGCCGGCGTGGCCGGGGCCAACCCCATGCGGACGGCGTTCACCTCGTGGAAGCTGGCCAAGGGGCTGTACATCATCCCGCTGATCATGGCCTACCGGCCTTTGTTGGGGATGGGCGGGGAATACGAGCTGCTCCACTGGGAGGTCTGGCTGGCGATCGTGGTGACCATGCTGGGGCTGATCGCCTTTGCGTCGGGGATGGATCGGTATTTTCTACGGAAGGCGACGTGGCCGGAGACGATTTTGTTCTGGCTGGCGGCGGCGGGGTTGCTCTGGCCGGAGTATTGGGCGGATGCGGTTGGGGTGGTGTTGTTTGGGGTTGTGGTGGGGTTGCAGTGGGTTCGAAAGCCTGCTAATGCAAATCCATCGGGGTTGTAGCTGCGCCGAATCTGATCAAACGGATTTTTTGTCGGATAGCATTGGTTCTTGCTATATGACATATATTATATGTAAAAACAAATATTTGTAAATGGTGTTCGGTTTGCGTGTCGGCTGATATGATATTCAAGTGGTAAATTAAAGATTTTTCGAATACTACTGAATTCTTGCGTCAAATGATCTGTTGATGAATAGTTTCTTGGAATAATGGTGGAAATGTTTTAGCGTTGATATTGGCCGGAAAACCGCATAATTATCGGTTGGCGGGTTACGATAGGATGATCACAAAACAACATAGACAAGAGCAACTCAGTCGGGCATACGTTCATGCGGTGGCCGCTCATGCTGGCTTGATATTTGAACCAGCTACCACGGACTACGGTGTTGACGGGAGTATACGTTTTATCCAAAAGCGAGAAGGTCGCAGATTCGTTTGTGGACACAGCCTTGATGTCCAATTGAAAGCTACAACAAATTGGGTTTTTGAAACTGACGATGTCATCTATGACGTAGAGGCCAAAACATATAACGACCTTGTTGATCGCTTCAATGAACCCCGCGGGACTCCGATGGTACTCATTTTGATGTGTTTACCAAAGGACGAAGTCGAATGGCTTAGCATTACGACCGAACAACTCATTCTTCGTCACTGCTGTTTCTGGTGTCGCGTTGGTGGAGCGAAGACGAATAACACCGCTACTCAAAGAATCCGAATCCCTCGCAGTCATAGGCTTGATCAGGCATCAGTTGGAGAATTATTGGATAAGGTTAAAAAGGGGGAGGCATTGTCATGACAACCAGCGAAGTCACTCCCTTGTTAGACACATTAACACCTGATCAGGTGGCAATCTATTTGCGACGTAAGGGCTGGCGTGCATTAGACTATCCAAATTCAAACCTCCTGGTATTCGGAGCGCCAAATGATGACGATCTTTCACTTGTGTTGCCGTCACGGCGAGAATTCTCAGATTATCCTGCAAAACTCCGTGACAGTATTCGCTTGCTTTCAGCTTTGCAAGATCAGGATTTTAATGCCATTGTTCACAATATCGCCCATTGGGATCGTGATGTATTCAAAATTCGTCTCGATTCTCCGGGCGGAGAACAGTTGTTACCTTTAGACTATGCGGCCCAGATGATATCGAAATATCGTGATTTTGTGGCTTACGCTGCGGCCACCGAGACAGAGCCACGCAAGTTTTTTGCTAAGTTGACTGGTTCTGGTCGAGATTTCGTTGAAAAATGCATGTTCGGTCACACGTTTGTTGGAAGTTTCGGCATAACCATAGAATGTCCATTGGATCTTGATCCTCAATTGCCCTTGCCGGGCATGCCGCCACCGCGGCCTTTTCGCCGTGCAGTAACAGAGAGAATTGCTACAGGATACTCTAACACAGTTGTAGCGGTTGAGAATGATGACCCAGACATAATCGTTCGCAATCACAATGTTGGTTTTTCCGGGAACATGTGTGAATTACTATCAGATATCTATGAACTTTCGGAGGGGAGATCGGTATCGCACCGGATTATATGGGCCCCGGAACTCAGCCCGCCAAAGCACCTATTCGTAACTGAGCAACCGATCTGCTTGGACGAACACGCATACCGTGTGCTTAAAGCTGCCTCAGACGCTCTACAGACGGTGGAAGAAGCTGACGAAGATAAAATTATCTTTGGACGGATTACCAATTTGCGTTCAGATATGCCTCCATTGGACTCAGAAGAGTTCGAAAAAGCGAATCGAACCATTGTAGTCTTATGGAAAATCGAGAAACGGCAGCCCTTAAGGGTTCATATTGAGTTACCATTGGATCAGTATCGATTGGCTTGTGATGCGCATAAAAATGGCCGAAAGGTCAGGATTCTTGGAAAACCAAAGAAAGTAGGAAAGTTCTGGCGTTTATTCGATCAGCATGGGTTTGAGATAGTATAAATACCAACAATTTGCTGCACGGAAACGCAAAAAGCCGCGCCCCGTGTGCAGCACGTTCGGCACGGTGACCAAACGAAAAATGACCTTCAGGAGTAGCGGATATGGTTACTGTAATCGCATCAATATCGGTGAAGCCCGGGTGTATGCAAGACTTCCTGCGAGTCTTCAAGGCGAATGTGCCGCAAGTTCGAGCGGAGGCCGGATGTATCGAGTATTACCCAACAATTGATGTTCCGGCGGATCTGCCCCCGCAGAAACTCGATGAGAATGTCGTCACCGTGATTGAGAATTGGGAATCAGTGGAGGCCCTGCACGAGCACTTCAAAGCTCCCCACATGGCCGCCTACAGGGAGGATGTGAAGGACATGGTGCAGGGTGTTTCCATTAAAGTGCTTCAGGAGGCTTAGGCTTCGAATCGAAGCGGCGCACAAACGTCGGTTGCGGGCACCGCGAAACAACCGGGCGACTGAACGCTGGCATCACCCTTTTTTAAATCGAAAGCATTTCAAAATGATACAAAAAAATATTTCAAATGAACTGGCTTCCCTGCCCCCAGAAGCTCAGCAACAGGTTGCTGATTTCGTAGACTTTTTGAAGACGCGTTACGCCGAAATGGAAAGCAAGGATAAATCAGACTTTTCCGATGCGCCCTTCATTGGAATGTGGCGCGACCGTGATGATATGCGGGACAGCGCTTCATGGGTTAGAAACCTTCGGAAAAGTGAGTGGGAATTCAAAAATGGCCAATCCAGTGATCATTGATACGGACATCCTGATCGATGCCGGTCGGGGCATAAGCGACGCGACAGACTGTCTTGAAGAAGTCAGGCGGAGAACCACATCCGCGGTAAGCGTCGTCACTTACATGGAACTTATAGTCGGATGCCGCGACAAGAGAGAGCTGAGCCAACTTGACCATTTTATGGCCCGGTTTCGGATCATGAGGCTGAACAGTCGGATGTCGGATATTGCATCTGATTTAATGCACAGCTATCGCCTGAGCCATGGTCTTCTCATACCTGACGCCCTCATAGCCGCTACGGCGTTGTTTCTGGAATGTGCTCTTGTGTCAAAGAATTGGCGTCATTTCAGGTTCATCGAAGAACTGGGCCTGTTGCCATATCCAAATCCGTTCAGTTGAACATCCCGCGATGGATGATATGGACATCCTGAAACGCACAAACCGCATCTACGGCACATAACGTATGAAAATACCTATGTGCCGGTTCGGGTCACCTGGTTTTATAACCGGATCGAGATCAGCAATCCCGGTGGTCCCTTCGGTATTATGAACCGGCAAAATTTCGGCCAGCCCGGCATCGCGGATTATCGAAAACCCAATTTGGACGGCGCTATCGGCAGCCATGCTCAGGCGGTTCAAGAAGCGTACAAAGATTTTCAACAGCTTGCGGAGAAAATCCTCGAACGGATGGAAAGGATGGATTCCGGGCAGATTCAGTTATAACCAACGCTCAGGGTGGTCTCATAGAATCTTTGCCGCTTCTTTTCCTGCCCCGGCGAGCCTGACGTTGTAAAGATACACGCATTTGAAACTGATATCTGAAATAAAGGGTCGATTATGACCGCCAAATCAAAAGAAAAGAACCGAATGACGCCTCATGAGTATCTTGAGTTTGAAAGAAACTCGGAAATCAGGCATGAGTACTTTGAAGGT
>CAZZBE010000073.1:0-18265 GCA_964652715.1 uncultured Desulfobacteraceae bacterium | reverse complement strand
CCGAGGTCGCGGACGACCGGTTCGCCGTTCTCAAAAACCTGAAAATCGAGTGACGTGCCGGCCGGGGGGTTCAGCCCCCGGCATAAAAAAAGCAGGGCGGACAACCTGCATAGAGGCGCCGCCCTGCTTTTATTTCAAACTAAGGGGACCGGCCGATTAATGAGCGCCGGTGAAAAGGCCCGCGATGGCGGCCGCCTGCGGATGCGCGTAGATCAGGATCAGCGATACAACGAGCGCGTAAATACACAGCGACTCGATCATGGCCAGACCGATCAGCATGGTCACGGTGACCTTGCCGGAGGATTCCGGGTTCCGGGCGATCCCCTCGACGGCGGAACGAAGACCGATACCCTGGGCGATGCCGCAGCCGAAGGCCGCGATGGCGATTCCGAAACCCGCCGCTGTTACGCTCGCGATAAAAAACTGCAGTGCTTGTGCTTCCATCTCTACTTCTCCTCCTTTAAATAAATTGAGATTGTCGTTTGGCCTCTTCCATTTATCCCATTAAACAGCGAAGCCGTAAAAAAAACTAAAATATCGATAGAAACGGTTTGGAGAAACTGTTCCGCCGGGTTCAATCAGTGGGCATGCTCCATGGCGCCGGTGAAATACATGATGGAGAGCAGGAAAAAGACGAACGCCTGCACCAGGGACACGAAAATGCCCAGCCCCATGATCGGCAGCGGCGCGAAAAAAGCCCCGGCCAGCAGAAACAAAATCCCCAGCACCAGCTCATGTCCCATCATGTTTCCGAAAAGACGGAAGGAAAGGGAGAGCACCCGGGCCAGATGGCCGATGATCTCGATGGGCATGATGATGGGCACCATCCACCAGACCGGTCCCATGAAGTGTTTGACGTAGGCGGGTCCGTGGTACATGACCCCGATGATGTGGGTGAAGACCACCACCACCAGGGCGCAGGAAAGGGTGGTGTTGAGGCTGGCGGTGGGCGGATAGAAACCGGGAATCAGACCGACCAGGTTGGATATGAAAATGTAGATAAAAACCGTCGAGGCCAGCGGGAAAAGCCATCGCCCTTCTTCGCCGGTCACATCGACCATGAACTCTTCGATGCCGGAAATCAGCACCTCGAAGAAGTTCTGCAGTTTGGTGGGAATCATGCTGACGCTTTTGCCGGCCAGAAATCCGACGACGATTAAAAACGCCATGACCACCCAGGAGTAAATCACATGGGGGTAAGTGTGGGCGAAATGGCCCAGTCCGATGCCCTCGAACAGCTTGACGAAAAACATGTAGGGATGTTCCACCTTAAATCGCCTCCTTCAGAAAAAGGTTTTTAAACTCCAACAGGGTTGCGAGCATGATACTGACAACCACCACCGAGAGACCGATGAACAGGCCGATGGGATTGACCCAGTGCCTTGAAATCAGGATGAAGATGATCAGACCGCTCGCCATGAAGCGGAGATAGTATTTGGCCAGCACCACGTGGTGGGACGCCAGGTACGGCGGGGTCAGCGCGTTTTTCAGGGTCCGGTAGAGCAGATGGAAATTGATGGTGACGATGAGGCCGCCGGCGATGATCCCCCAGGCGAAATCCAGGGGCGCCAGAAACAGCGCGGCCATGCCCGCCGCGACCAGGAGCACCCAGTTGGCCAGGGTCACGAATTTGAGCAGTCGCTGTTGTATTTTCACGCTTTTTCCTTCCCCGCTTTCCCCGAAGCCTTAAACAGGCGCCTTAAAGGTCTCTGCTTTTTCGAATGGCCAGCCCGATGTTCCGGAAGCCGGCCGCGATGCCCAGAACCATGAAGATGAGCGTCAGCCAGGGCGTGGTGCCGAACACCATTCGGTCCAGGTAGATCCCGATGCCCAGGCCGATGAAAATAGAAAGGGACACCGACAGGCCGACGCTGGCGAAATAGGCCATCTCTCTGACGAATCGCGTGGTTTCCCTTTTCATGGAAACGCCCCGCCTTCCGTCGGACGACTCGTCCGGCCGGAGGGCCGGAATCGGAGCCCTTTAAAGTCGATGCCTTTACCATGCGGCGCGGGCCAAGTCAATGTAAAATTGCAGCCCGCGGCCGTCATCGTTTCAGCCATCCGCCGTCGAACACCGGCCCGTCGCGGCAGACATGACGGTACCCGTTCTCGTCGCCGGCGGTCTCCACCGCGCATCCCAGACACGCCCCCAGCCCGCAGGCCATGACCGTCTCCATGGAGACCCGGGACGGAATCCCGCGGGCCCCGGCGATCCCGGCCACCGCCCGGAGCATGGGCATGGGACCGCAGGCGCAGACGACATCGGGCGGGGAGATCGCCGCCTCCCGGGCCAGGGGCGCCGTCACCAGTCCCATCTCGCCGGCGCTGCCGTCCTCGGTGGTCGCGTGGACCGCCATTCCCCGGCCGGCGAACCGCTCCGCGGAGATGAGGTCGTCCGCGCTCCGGCCGCCCATGAACAGGGCGCAGGAGGCCATATCGACGCCCCTCTCCGCCAGCCGCTGCGCCAAAAACGCCAGCGGCGCCACGCCGATGCCGCCGGCGACCATCCAGACCCGCCGGGCCGCCGCGCCCACGCCGAAGTCGTTGCCCAGCGGGCCCAGCAGATCGACGGCGCCGCCGGGCCGCATCGCCGAGAGCCGTTGGGTGAATCCGCCCACCACCTTGTAGAGCAGTTCAACGCCGACGGCCGAGCCCGCCGCTTTCACCGCCCCGTGGATGGAAAAAGGGCGGCGCAGCAGCGGCCCCGACCCATCGGGAAACCGGAGGGTGACGAATTGCCCGGGGCGGGCGTTCCCGTATTCCGGGGGCGCGTCGAGCATCATTCGCCAGCAGCCGCCCCCCACCGGGTCGTTGGCCCGTATGACGGTCTCGGTTTGAATCATCGGGTCTTTGTATCACAAAGGGCGATCGTCGAAAACCGTAAAATGGCCCCCCGGGGAATCGGATCGCCTTGAATCGGATGGACCGCTTGATAAACCGGACGCCATGGGTTAGAATGGGGAGATGATACACAATCGTTTCGCCTTCATAAATCGTCGCACCGCGGCAGCCGTCCTGGGATTTCTCGTCCTTCTGACGACCCTGTTCACGCTGACGCCGGGGACCGGCCGCGCCGAACCGACCGGCCCGCCCCCGCCCTTTCAACCCGGAGAGCGCCTGGTCTACGAACTGAAATGGGAGTTCATCAAGGCCGGCGAGGCTTCCCTTTCGGTGATGCCCATTGAGACGGTGGACGGGACCGCCGCCTTCCACTTTGTCATGACCGCCAGAAGCGTCCCCTTTATCGACGTCTTTTACAAGGTCCGGGACCGCATCGACGCCTACGCGAACCTCGGCCTGGATCACTCGGTCTTTTACAAAAAAAAGCAGCGGGAGGGAAAGACCCGCCGGGACATCGTCGTCCTTTTCGACTGGAAAAAAAACGAAGCCCGGTACATCAAATCGGGCAAGCCCAGGGACCCCATCGAACTGATGCCCGGCGCCTTCGATCCCCTGTCCGCTCTTTATTACGTCCGGACCATCCCGCCCCGACCGGACGCATTCATCGAACGGCCGGTGACGGACGGCAAGCGAAACGTCATGGGCCGGGCCACTTTCGTCAAAAAGGAACGGATAAAGGTCAACGGCTCGGAATATGACGCCTTTCTCATCGAACCGGAGCTGAAGCACATCCGGGGCGTGTTTGAAAAAAGCGAGGGTGCGTCGATCCGGGTCTGGATCTCGGCGGACCATCGCCGCATTCCCCTGCGGGTCAAAAGCAAGGTGGCGGTGGGCAGCTTCCTGGCGGATCTGATTTCGGCCGAGGGACTCGCGCCGCCGCCGGAAAGAGGCGACGCGACATGGCCCTGAACCCGGAGGCGGCCGGAACCCGAAGTATTATGAACCCAAAAACGCCATCCGACCCCGTTGGATTCGAGAAAGGGAAAACGGCATGACAGACAAGCTCTACGTTCAGATGTTCAGCGTTCACGGCCTGGTGCGGCACGAAAACATGGAACTGGGACGGGACGCGGATACGGGCGGCCAGGTGAAATACGTCGTCGAACTGGCCGAGGCCCTCGGCCGCCACGAATCGGTGCGCCGGGTGGACCTCTTCACCCGGCTGATCTCCGACAAACGCGTTTCCGAGGATTACAGCCAGGCCATCGAACCCATCTCCGACGCGGCCCGCATCGTCCGGATTCAGTGCGGCGGCAAGCAGTACATGCGGAAGGAACTCCTCTGGCCCCACCTGGACGAATTCATCGACAAAACCATCCGGTTCATTAAAAAAGAGGGGGAACAGCCCGACCTGATCCACGGTCATTACCCGGACGCCGGCTACATCTGCCTCCAGCTCTCCGATTATTTTCTCACCCCCTTCATCTTCACGGGCCACTCCCTGGGCCGTCCCAAAAAGCAGAAACTCCTCGACGACGGGATGAAGGAGAAGGAGGTCGATCGGTACTACAAGATCGACCACCGGATCCAGACCGAAGAAGAGATCATCCGGAACGCCGATCTGATCGTCACCAGCACCCGCCAGGAGATCGAAAAGCAGTACGGCATGTACGACAAGAAAAACCTGCCCACCTATTCCGTCATCCCCCCGGGCGTCAACCTGGACAAATTCTATCCCTTCTACCACGACATGATGCCGGAAAAGCCCAAGGAAGAGGAGATTCTCCAGGCCCGGGCCTCCATCATGGAAGAACTGAGCCGGTTTCTCCTCAACCCGGACAAGCCCCTGATCCTGGCCCTTTGCCGGGCGGACAAGCGGAAGAACATCTCCGGCCTCATCGACGCCTTCGGCAAAGACAAGGAATTGCAGGCCATGGCCAATCTGGCCATCTTCGCCGGCATCCGGAAAGACATCACCGACATGGGGAACAACGAGAAGGACGTGCTCACGGAGATGCTCCTGCTCATGGACAAGTACGACCTCTACGGCAAAATGGCCATCCCCAAAAAGCACGATTTCACCTACGAGGTGCCGGAACTCTACCGGCTGGCGGCGGAAAAAAAAGGGGTGTTCGCCAACATCGCCTTCACCGAACCCTTCGGCCTGACCCTCATCGAGGCGTCGGCCTGCGGCCTGCCCCTGGTGGCCACCGACGACGGCGGCCCCCGGGACATCATCGCCAACTGCGAAAACGGCTATCTGGTGGACCCCAACGACCATGAGACCATCAGCCGCCGCCTCAAGGAGATCGTCTCCGACGGGGACAAATGGAAAGCGTTTTCCGCCAGCGGCATCAAGGGGGTCAACGACCACTACAGCTGGGAAGCCCACGTGGGCAAATACATCGACAAGGTCGCGCGGCTGGTGGCGCAAAAAAGCGCCGCCGTCTCCGAAAAACCCGCCGAAACCCCGGTGGGCAGCCGGCTGACCGTCCTGAAAAAGCTGTTGATGACCGACATCGACAACACCCTCACCGGCGACGACGACGGACTGGCGGAACTAATGGAGGTCCTCCGGACCCATCGCGAAGAACTGGGGTTCGGCGTGGTGACGGGCCGGTGCATCGAAGAGGTCGTCGAAGTCTTTGAACACCGGGGGCTGATGACCCCCGACGTGGTCGTCCCTTCGGTGGGGTCGGAGATCTATTACCGGTTCAAATCCTTCCCGGACCGGGGATGGCAGAGCCACATCGCCAAGAACTGGGACCGGAAGAAGATCAAACGGCTTCTGGACGGGTTCGACTTTCTCACCTACCGGGAAGAGGCGGCCCAGAACCCGTTCAAGGTCGCCTACATCATGGAGAACAAAAAGGACCGTCTGGCCCGGATCCACGATCTTCTGACCCGAAAGCGGTGTCATTACAACATCTTGTTCTCCCACGACAAATACCTGGACGTCCTCCCCCTGCGGGCCTCCAAGGCCAAGGCCATCCGCTACCTGAGCTACAAATGGGAAATCCCCATGAAGAACATCATGGTCTGCGGCGACGGGGGCAGCGACGCCGAAATGCTCAAGGGCACCGTCCAGGGGGTGGTGGTGGCCAACCATACAAAAGAACTTGACGACCTCAAGGGAAAAAGGAAAATCTTTTTCGCGGAAGATTCCAACGCCCGCGGGGTGATCGAAGGATTGAAGAAATTCAAGTTCATCTGAAACCGCCTTTAGGAACACACAAAGGACAAGGAGCCTTTCATGGAAAGTCCCATCCCATCCAATCCATCCCGCGGCCGACCCCGTCGGGGGGCCGTGGTCTCGATCCGGGGCGGCGTCGTGGACGTCCGCTTTCCCCGCCGGTTGCCCGGCCTCTACAACCGGCTGACCTCCGGAGAAGACGACGGGGTCGTCATGGAAGTGATCTCCCACCTCGACGACCGGACCGCCCGGTGCATCAGCCTCACCTCCACCCAGGGGCTGGCCCAGGGCGAGGCGGTGCGGGATTCGGGCGGCCCGCTGACCGTGCCGGTGGGCGACGACTTGCTGGGCCGGGCCTTCAATGTCTTCGGGGATCCCATCGACAAGAAACCGCCCCTGACGGACGCGCCCCGACGGTCCATCCACGCCGAGCCGGCGGATCTGGCGGGGCAGAGCGTTTCTTCCGAGGTCTTCGGGACCGGCATCAAGGTCATCGACGTCCTGTCCCCCCTGGAACGGGGGGGCAAGGCGGGGCTCTTCGGCGGGGCCGGCGTGGGCAAGACGGTGCTCATCATGGAAATGATCAACAACATGGTGGGACGGCACGAGGGCGCCAGCCTCTTTTGCGGCATCGGCGAACGGTGCCGGGAGGGGGAGGAACTCTACCGGGAGATGAAGGAGGCCGGGGTTCTCGATCACACCGTCATGATGTTCGGCCAGATGAACGAACCGCCCGGGGCCCGGTTCCGGGTGGGGCATGCGGCCCTGACCATGGCCGAATATTTCCGGGACGACGCCCGGATGGACGTCCTGCTGCTCATCGACAACATCTTCCGGTTCATCCAGGCGGGCATGGAGGTCTCCGGGCTCATGGGACAGCTCCCCTCCCGGCTCGGCTACCAGCCCACGCTGGGCACGGAACTGGCCGAACTGGAAGAACGGATCGCCAACACCGCCAGCGGCGCCATCACGTCGGTCCAGGCGGTCTACGTGCCGGCCGACGACTTCACCGACCCGGCCGCGGTCCACACCTTCGGCCATCTGTCCGCCTCCATCGTTCTTTCCCGGAAAAAGGCCAGCGAAGGGCTCTACCCGGCGGTGGACCCGCTGAAATCGGGCTCCAGCATGCTGGTCCCCCATATCGTGGGAGAACGCCATTACCGCATCGCCCAGGAGATCCGGAAGACCCTTTCGGACTACGAGAACCTCAAAGACATCATCGCCATGCTGGGGATGGAGGAACTCTCCCGGGACGACCAGCGGACCGTCCACCGGGCCCGGCGGCTGGAACGGTTTCTGACCCAGCCCTTCATGGTCACCGAGCAGTTCACCGGACACGAGGGGCGGATCGTGGCCCTGGCGGACGCCCTGGAGGGGTGCGAGCGGATCCTCGACGACGAATTTTCCGACCGTCCGGAACGATCGGTCTACATGATCGGGGCCGTCGACGAGGCCGGATGACGCCGGCGAACCGTCGCCCGCCGCGGCCTGGGGCCGCCGCCGGACCAACGCATCGGAAAAGTTTAACATATCTTCTTTTTACCCCGGATAAATCCTTGACAAATGGAACCGGTGAAACTAAACTGGCTCTGTTTAATAACCGGTTGATAAAAAGGGATATATTAGTATGGCTTTGACGAAGATACAAATTGTCGAGCAGATTCACAATGAGCTGGGGTTTCCCAAGCGAAAAAGCGTGGACGTCGTCGAAACCCTGCTGGAGATCCTCAAGCGGACCATGGAGAACAACGAAGACGTGCTCATCAGCGGGTTCGGGAAATTCTGCATCAACGAGAAAAAGGCGCGCCGGGGCCGGAACCCGGCCACCGGCGACGATCTGATGCTGGCCCCCCGGCGGGTGGTGACCTTCAAATGTTCGGGAAAGCTCAGGGAGAAGATCAACCGTGACGGGTCGTCGTCCGCGGAAGAGCGGGACAACTAAAACCGGGGCCGAACCGATTCCGGCCCCACGCCCGGCGGACCGGACGTTGATCCCATGAAGCAGCTCGTCACGCTCATCGCCGCCGTCGCCGCCATTTTCTTCTTCTGGCATCATCCGGCGATCTATCCGCTCAAGGTGCTCGTGGTCTTCTTCCACGAGTCCTCCCACGCCCTGGTCACGGTCCTCACCGGCGGCGAGGTGGCCGAACTGGTGGTCAACCGGAACCAGGGCGGCCACGTCCTCTCCCGGGGCGGCAACCGGTTTCTGGTGCTGACGGCCGGCTACCTGGGCTCCCTCGCCTGGGGGGTCCTGATCTACCTCGTGGCCGCCCGGACCCGGAAAGACGCCCTGGCCATGAGCCTCCTGGGATGTCTCATCATCGCCATCGCCCTTTTTTTCGTCCGCAACCTCTTCGGATTCGTCTTCAGCGCCGCCGTGGGGGTCGCCATGATCCTGATGGGAACCTGGGCCGGAGAGAAAGTCAACGACTTCATCCTCCAGCTCATCGGGCTGACCAGCATGGTCTACGTGCCCCTCGACATTTACAGCGACACCATCTCCCGATCCCATCTCCGGTCCGACGCCCGGATGCTGGCCGAGGAGTTCGGCGGCACGACCCTCTTCTGGGGCGGGCTCTGGATTCTGGCCAGCGCGCTGATCATCTTCTTCTCCCTCAAATGGGGCCTCAAACGAAAAAACCGACCCGAGGCCATGGACACGCCGCCCGAACATCCGCTATAACCGAGCCTGAAAGGGGCCCGCCATGGAAACGTTGATCGACATCGCCATCGGAAAACCGGTCGAATTTCTCTTTCTCCATCCCAAATCCACCACCACCCTCATCGTGCTGCTGGTGATCGTTATCGTCATCGCGCTTTACGTCAACCGCCACCGGGACGCCAGCGGTCGGGTGTCGTTTCTGGACCGGGGCCGGAGCGGCGTGCTGGGCGCGCGGATTCACCGCCTGGAGGAAGGCGAGCGGAAGGAGGTCTGGCTGCTGCCCCTGTGGGCCGGGGAGCGAAACCTGCTGATGGAGGCGAAGATCGTGCTGCCCGGGGGCGACTACGGGATCGGGGCCTACTGGGCCCCCGACGGCGAGCTGACGGAATCGGAGGTCTTCGTTCCCCGGACCGCCGGAAAGGAAAACGTCCACAGCCTGTCGCGGACGGCCGCCTTTTCCCTGGACCGCGACACGGCGGCGGGGTTCCGGTTGACCGCGTCCGAGGGACGTCTCCACATCGATTCCCCCGACGCGGGCCGATTGACGGCCGGAGACGATGCGCCGGCCCTGCCGCTGCCCGTCGGCGACCCCTCCCTGGAGAAGCTGGCCCGCTGGCTTCAGAAGGACAAACGCGTCGATCTGTGGCGTCTCACCCTCGAAGACGACCGGATCATGGAAGGGGTGCGGAGCAGCGCCAAAACGATCCGCCGGAAGCTCGACGCCATGGCGGCGGAAAAAAAGCGGCTGGAGACCCAGCTGGCCCAGGCGGTTCAGCGGCTCAAAGGGGCCAAGGCCAAGGCCAAAATTGCCGCGCGGGAGTGAACTCCCACGCTACTATGTGTCGTCCCTACGGGACTGAATTTGCAAAAAATGTCCTGTAGGGACATCATAAAATAGCGTGGGGATTCATCCCCTCGCGGCAAAAGGCGAGCGGCGCGTTGAATTCGCCAACAGTATCATCCGTCTTCGGCGGCCATCCAGTCCCGGGTTTCCGGCAGAAAATGGGCCAGCCCTTCCAGCACCCCGGCGGCATAATGGCCGTTCATGCCCAGAAACCCGCCCCGGGCCAGGTAGAGCCGATCTTCCAGTCCCTTGTCGGCCATGGTCTTCCGGGCCTCCCGGCGCACATCGTCCCGGGCGTTCCGGACCAGCACCGCCCGGAGCCCGCTGGTCAGGGCCGGCAGGTCGTTGCCGGAATCCCCCGCGAAGACCGTCCGGTCCTCTGAAAACCCCTTTTTCCTCATCAGAAACCGGATGGCGTGGACTTTGGTGGCCCGCTCGGGCAGCACATCCAGCAGCCCCACGTCTTCCTGCTCGTCCACGCTCCAGATGAGGCTGGCCCGGACCCCCTCCGCCGACAGCCGCTCCGACATCTCCCGTTTCAGGCGTTTGGCGTCCGCCTCGGCGTCCGTGTAGTAGCTAAGCTTGAAGGTGTTCTGTTTTTCCGGTTCCTGAAGACGGAGGGCCGGCATGTCGGAAAACAGGTCCGCCAGATCCTGCCGGGTTTTGCCCTTCCAGTCCCGGCCGATCTCTTCCGCCCAGTCCTCCCAGGGGGCCCAGTCCCGGCGGGGCTCGTAAATGGTGGTCCCCACGTCGCCGATGGCGTAATCGGGAACCGGGATGTCGTATTCGTCGATGGCCGCTTTGAGCAGGCCTTCGCTCCGGCCGCTCACGTAGGCAAGGGTCAAACCGGACCGCGCCGCCAGCCGCCGCAGGAGCGGCCGGGCCCATGGGGATTCGGGCTGGCGGCCGTTGGGAAGTATCGTCCGGTCCAGGTCGCCGCACAGCAGGATGTCAGGCATGGTCGTCTCCGATTCGGAAAAAGGTCTCCTTGTCGCCGAGGTCCGTCAGAACGATGGTCATGAGGTATTCCTTCGCATCCCCGTCCCATTGGGTCTCGAAGCCCAGCTTTTTCCCCAGACGGAGCATCCCCTTGTTTTCGGGCATCACCGCGCCCCAAACCGTCTCCATGGACCGCTCTTTCATGATCTCCAAACACCGCCGGAGCAGGATGGCGCCAATCCCCCGTCCCTGCCAGGGGTCGCCCACCATGACGGAGAACTCGCCGGTCCGGCCGTCCGGATCGCCCATAATCCGGGCCGCGCCGAGCATGCCCTTGTCTCCTTCTTCGTCGATGGCCGCCAGGGCCATCTCCCGGTCATAGTCGATCTGGGTGAAACGGGCGATCATTTCCCTGGACGGGAATTTGATGTGACGGAAAAACCGTTTGTAGATGGACTCGTTGGATAGATGGTCGAACAAGGCTTCAAAAAGGGGGGCGTCCTCGGGCTGGATCGGCCGGACCCGGATCTTTCGCCCCTCGTCGCTGGTCGCCCGGGACACATACTGTTCCGGATAGGGGCTGATCGCCAGATGGCGGGGCGAGGACGCATCGGTCCGCCGAAGGACGATCCGGGCGTCCACGGCCACGGGCTTCCGCTCCTTGACCACCACCGGGTTCATATCCAGTTCGTCGATCTCCGGGAAGTCGATGACCAACTGGGAGAGGCGGATCAGCACCGCTTCCAGCCGTTCCAGGTCCGCTTCCCGGCCCCGATACCCCTTCAACAATTTATAGACTTTGGTTTCCTCCATGATCCGACGGGCCAGGAGGCGGTTGAGGGGCGGCAGGCCAATCGCCCGATCGCCGATGATTTCGGTGTAAACGCCCCCCAATCCAAAGAGAATGGCCGGGCCGAAGCTGGGGTCCTGCTTCGCTCCCACCAGGAGTTCGAAATCGGGCCGGGAAATCATGGACTGAACCGTAACGCCCCGAACCCTCTCCTCCCGGTCCTCGTCCCCAACCAGAGAAGAGAAAACCCGGCGCACCTCGTCGGCGCTCCAGATATCGAGACGGACGCCGTTTTCCTCGCTCTTGTGGCCGATCTCCGGGGAATCGATTTTCATGGCCACGGGATACCCCATGCGTTCCGCCGCCCCGACGGCCGCATCCGCCGATCCGGCCGGTTCGGTCCGGTTGACGGGGATGCCGTAGGCCGACAGCAGCGCCTTGGACTCGGCCTCCGACAAGGCGTTGCGCCCTTTCGACATCGCTCCGTCGATGATGTCCCGGGCGGTCTCCCGATCGAAGTGGAGGTCTTTGGAGAACTTGGGCGGAATCTCCGTCAGGGTTTCCAGGTTCCGGGCGTAATCGTAGAGGTATTTGAAGGCCCGGATGGCGTTTTCCGGCGTGCCGTAGGTGGGAATGTCGGCGTCGTTGAGGATCCGCCGGGCCTCGGCCACCTCTTTTCCTCCCACCCATGCCGTAAAGACCGGGACACTGGTCCCCTGGACCCGATCCACCACCGCCCGGGCGGTCCGGGTGGGCCTGGTCAGGGCCTGGGGGCTGAAAAGGGCCAGGATGGCGTCGAACTCCGACGCCTCCAGGCAGATTCCGACGGATTCGGCGTACCGTTCGGGGGACGCATCTCCCAGGACGTCCACGGGGTTTCCCCGGCTCCAGTAGTCGGGCAGGACCGCGTCCAGGGCCTGCCGGGCGTCTTCGGACAGCGGGGTCGGGGAAAGCCCGCACCCTTCCAGCGCGTCGGCGGCCATGACGCCGGGACCGCCGCCGTTGGTGACGATCCCCAGCCGGGGGCCCTTTGGTCTCGGCTGCTTGGCCAGCAGTTCGGCGCAGTCGAAAAGATCCCCGATGGTCTTGACCCGCACGATGCCGGCCCGCCTGAAGGCGGCGTCGTAGACCGCATCCGACCCGGCCATGGCCCCGGTGTGGGAGGCCGCCGCCTCGGCGCCGGCCGAACTGCCGCCGGCCTTGAGGGCCACGATGGGCTTGAGCCGGGAAACGGCCCGGGCCGCGCTCATGAATTTCCGGATGTTCGTCAGGCTCTCCACGTAGAGCAGAATCGACTTCACCCGGGAATCGTTGCCCAGATAGTCGATGAGGTCCCCGAAATCGACGTCGAGCATGGCGCCGATGCTCACGAAATGGCTGAATCCGAAATGCTCCTCCATGGCCAGGTCGAGGATGGAAGTGCAGATGGCGCCGCTCTGGGACACAAAGGCGATGTTCCCCGCCTCCGGCAGATAGGGGGCGAAGCTGGCGTTGAGATCGTCGCCGGGGCAGATGACGCCCAGGCAGTTGGGCCCGATGATCCGCACCCCGCCGTCCCGGGCCGCCGAGGCGATTTCGGCCTCGATCCGTTCTCCTTTTTCCCCGGCCTCCCGACCCCCGGCCGAAACCACGATGGCCCCGCCCACGCCCTTGCCGGCGCACCGCCGGACGATGTCCGGGACGGTCCCGATGGGGGTGGCGATCACCGCCAGATCGACCTCTCCGTCGATCCTCGTCACGTCCGAACAGGCCTTCCGTCCCATGATCGTGTCGTGGTTGGGATTGACGGGGAAGACGTCCCCCGAGAACCCCGCCTTGCCGAGGTTTTCCATGAGGGCGCGGCCGATGCTGTTTTTGGCCTCGCTGGCGCCGATGACGGCGATGGTTTCGGGCTTGAAGATCCGATCCAGATGATAAAGTCCCATATTTGATTTTTCTTCCTTTCTACCGCGGCATTGCCGCCAGCACGCGGATCACGGCGGCCATGTCCAGATCGCCCAGGTCCATCTCCATGCCGCGCTCATAAACGCCGGCGACGGCCCCGCGGGCGGGGATGGCCGTATCGGTCTCCCGGGCCGTGTCCAAGGCGAACCGGAGGTCCTTGAGCATGTGCCTGAAGGGGAACTGGGCCGGAAAGTCGTCGGATTCGAGGGCCCCGGACTTGATCTCGAACAGGGGGCAGCCCAGGGGCCCGGCCAGGACGGCGCCGAGGATCATCTCCCCGGAAAGGCCGGCTTTCTTCCCGAACTGGAGGGCTTCGCCGATCCCCTCCATCATGATCCCCAGCAGCAGGTTGAGGGTCAGCTTCATGGCCGCGGCCTGGCCGATCTCCCCGCGGGGGAGACCTTTTTCCCCATCTTCATGAAGACCGGCTCCAGATCGCCGACCCGTTTCTCGTCGCCGCCGGCGAGGATCACCAGGTCGCCGGTCTCCGCCGGTTTCTTCGTACCGGCCACCGGCGCCGCCACCAAAGGGATGCCGGCGGCGTCGAGGACGCCCTTCAGCTCCCGGGAGTAAGCGGGCGGCACGGTGGACATGTTGATCAGGACGCCGGGCCGGGCTCTCTCGGCCACGATCCCGCCCGGTTCATGGAGCAGCGAATCGACGGCCTCCGGCCCCGTCACCATGAGAATAAGCGCGTCGGCGCCGTCCGCCGCCCCGGCGGGGGTTTCCGCCACCCGGGCGCCGGCGGACGCCAGGGGCCCGGTTTTGGACAGGGTCCGGTTGAAAACGGTCACCTCATATCCCCCCTTCAACAGATTCAGGGCCATGGGCTGGCCCATGATGCCCATTCCGATGAAACCGATTTTTTGCGCCATGGCGCCGATCCTCCTTTGGGTGAATTTTTCTCGTCAATTGCGCTCGCCTCTCTGTTCTCCCGATACCATCCATGTTACCATCCCTTTCCAGAGGCAGGCAAGCCGCCCGACCGGAAACGCGCGATGGGCCGCCGTCAACGGATTTCTGAAAAGGATTCGGACCGGCTGAATTTCCCCTTAACCTTTCCCGTCGGTTCTGCTATGATGAAAAAGCATTACAGGCCGCTTTCTCCCGAAAACCACCGTTATGCTTTCAAAAATAATATAAAACAGGATCCTTGCAGCCTTTGGCGATTTTCAGGTTAAAAAATCAGCATAATAAAAGGAAACCCATATGCCAAGAACACAAATTAAAAAAATAGGCGACTCCTTCGGATTATTATTAACGGATGAAATATTAAAGTTAATGGACATCGGCGCGGATGATGAAGTTGATATAACCGTTGAAAACCGCATCCTGATAATATCGCCCCTAAATGGAAAAGAACGGAAGCAGAAAATTAATGACGCCGTCCAAAACACCTTCAGGCGAAGGAAATCTGCTTATGAGAAACTTGCCGAAGGTGCGTGAACATGCTTTTTCCATGTAAATCTGAAGTAGTTGATATTCAGAAAAAACTGATTGAGGAATTCGGCGGTATTCAAGGTCTGCGAGATGAAGGATCATTGGAGTCGGCATTGGCATCCGCTGAAAACCGGGCATATTATGAAAATGCAAATATTATCGCCTGTGCGGCGACCTATGCCTATCATCTTGCTCGGGCTCACGCTTTTTTTGACGGCAATAAGCGCATAGCGGCGGCGGTATCGGAAATATTTGTCGAAATCAACGGGCTGAAACTTAATGCTTCAAATGAACAGATAGTTGAATTGTTTATGGATATCGCATCAGGCAATAAAACGAGAAATGATGTTGAACATCTGTTTTTTCAGTGGATTAAATAGAAATTCAAAGAAAGCATAACTTTGCGTTAGCCGGAACATTCCCTGAGACCATGGCCAGACGCCCCCGAAAAAACCGGTACAGACCGCCCCCCTCGCCGGTTTCAAGCCGACGGCGACGGAAACGGCGGCGGTTCGAAGCCCGGCTGTTGAAGCTCTTTTTCTGGGCCTGGTTCCTGATCTTTCTGCCCCTGGTTCTGGTCGTCGGCGGCGGATACGTCAGCCTGACATCGGATCTCCCCGACATCTCCGCCCTTAAAAACTACCGGCCGCCGGTGGTGACCGCGGTCTACGCCGACGACGGCCAAAAAATCGCCGAATTCTACGAGGAACGCCGGTTCGTGGTTCCCCTTTCCCGAATCCCGGAACGAATGATCCACGCATTTGTGGCGGCCGAGGACGCCCGGTTCTTCGACCATAAGGGGGTCGATCTGTCCAGCATTCTCCGGGCGGCCTTCAAGAACCTCGAAGCCGGGGAAGTGGTCCAGGGCGCCTCCACCATCACCCAGCAGGTGGCCCGGTCCTTTTTCCTGAGCACCGAACGAAGCTATCGCCGGAAACTGAAAGAAGCCCTCCTGGCCTACCGGATCGACCGGAACCTTTCCAAGGAGGAAATTCTTTTTCTGTATCTCAACCAGATCTACCTGGGATACGGGGCCTACGGCGTTGCCGCCGCCGCCGACAGCTATTTCGGAAAATCCCCGGCCGACCTCACCCTGGCCGAAACCGCCACCCTGGCCGGGCTGCCGCCGGCGCCGTCCACCTATTCCCCGGCCCACCATCCGGATCGGGCCAGAAAGCGACGGTGGTACGTGCTGCGCCGGATGCTGGCCGAAGGCTACATCACCGAATACGAGGCCAACCGGGCCGACGTGGCGCCGGTGACCATCGTGCCCCGGAAAAACCCCTACCCGGAAAAGGCCCCCTACTATGCGGAACACATCCGGCGGTACATCGAGGAGCGGTACGGTCCCGACGTCCTCTACCGGGAAGGGCTCCGGATCCACACGGCCGTGAACCTGGACCTCCAGGCCGCGGCCCGGGCCGCCGTGGACAAAGGGCTCCGGGCCCTGGACAAACGCCAGGGGTTCCGCGGGCCGGCGGCCCGCATTCCAGAGGCGGAGCGGCGGGATTTCCTGGCCCGGCTGGCCGGGGGACGGCCCGGGGGATTTCCGGCCCCGGGGATGATCGCGAAGGGATTGGTCCTCGAACCGGCGACGGGCCACGGCGGCCTCCGGGTGGCCCTGGGGCCCGCTTCCGGCATCCTGCCCCGGGCGGGAATGCGATGGGCCCGGTCCCGGCTTTCCGCCGGCGACGTGATCCAGGTGAAGCTGCTCGAAAAATCAGGCGACGCCGACGTATGGGAACTGGCCCTGGAACAGACGCCCGCGGTGGAAGGCGCCCTGGTCTGCGTGGAGACGGAGACCGGCGCGGTGAAGGCCATGATCGGGGGGCGCGATTTCGCCCGGAGCCAGTTCAACCGGGCCGTCCAGTCCCGCCGGCAGCCCGGCTCCGCCTTCAAGCCCATCATCTACGCGGCGGCCCTGGACCGGGGATTCACACCCATGACCCTGCTGTCGGACACCCCCTTTGTCTACAACGACGGCTTCACCGTCTGGGCCCCCTCCAATTACGACAATCGGTTCCTGGGGCCTATCCGGCTTCGGAAGGCCATCGCCAAATCCCGGAACATCCCCGTCATCCGGGTATTGAAGGACATCGGCGTCGATTACGCCGTGGACTACGCCCACCGGCTGGGCATCGAATCCCCCCTGGAGCCCACCCTCTCCCTGGCCCTGGGGGCCTCCGGCGTCTCCCTCATGGACATGGTCGCCGCCTTTTCGGTCTTCGCCAACAGCGGCGAATTGATCCCCCCCCGGTTCATCACCCGGATCATCGACCGCGACGGCGAGGAAATGGACATCATGGCCGTCGAACCCCGACAGGTCATCGACGACGCCGCCGCCTACGTCATGACCAGCCTGCTGGAGAGCGTGGTCCGGGAAGGGACGGGCCGCCGGGTGCGGGTCCTGGACCGTCCCGCGGCCGGCAAGACCGGCACCACCAACGATTTCCGGGACGCCTGGTTTATGGGATACACGCCCCATCTGGTGACCGGCGCCTGGGTGGGCTTCGACCAGGAACGGCCCCTGGGCCGGTCCGAAACCGGCTCACGGGCCGCCATCCCCATCTGGCTGGACTTCATGGAAAAGGCCGTGGCCGACCAACCGAAAACCCCCTTTTCCCCCCCGGCCAGCGTGGTGTTCGCCGAAATCGACCGCCGCACCGGCCTGCGGGCCGCCGCCGACGGCCCCCACACCGTCACCGAGTGCTTCACGCCGGGGACGGTCCCCGAGGCCCCGGCCCGCCTGGTCTCCAAATCCCTGCCGGCCGAACCGGATCCGCCGCCGGCCCGCCGGCGGCCCCGTCCCAGCGTCATCACCACCCCCGAGGAATTTTTCAAATCGGGGATTTGAGGACCGTCCTTCCTTTTCAATCCTCTCGAAATAAGGTGTTGACCCCATTTACGCGCCCCCCTTTTCCCGCCATAATAAGTGGTTATAAAACCTGAAAATGGAAAGGAAGGTACACCATGGCCAACATCGCAGTCATCATCACCGATATGTTCGAGGATTCGGAATACACCCAACCGGTGGACGCGTTTATAAAGGAAGGCCACGCCGTGATCCACGTGGGATTGAAGGCGGGGGAGGTCGTCAAGGGCAAGAAAGAAGGGACCCTGGTCACCATCGACAAAAACGTCTCCGGCGCGTCGGTGGACGATTTCGACGCCCTGCTCATCCCTGGCGGCTATTCGCCGGACAAGCTCCGGGTGGACGAGGACGCCGTCGCCTTCGCCCGGGATTTCGTCGGGAGCGGCAAACCGGTCTTCTCCATCTGCCACGCTCCCCAGCTCCTCATCACCGCCCGGGTGCTCGACGGCCGCCGGATGACCGGCTACAAATCGATCATCCAGGACATCAAAAACGCCGGGGCCGAGTTCGTGGACGAGGAGGTGGTCGTGGACGGCAACCTGGTCACCAGCCGGAACCCCGACGACCTGCCGGCATTCATCCGGGCATCACTCGATATGCTGCCGAAATAAAACCAATATCATTAAGAATCCAAATCCAAACCCCAATACGAAAAGGAGGCGTTTCATGGAATATACACCCATCGCGGATACCGGACTGGAGGTCTCCCGCATCTCCCTGGGCACCTGGGCCATCGGGGG
>CAZZBE010000072.1:15874-18284 GCA_964652715.1 uncultured Desulfobacteraceae bacterium | reverse complement strand
CGGCGGCGCCTCGTCCATTGTCCCCCAACCGGCCAGCCAGTCCATCACCCGGTCGCCGTCCACGGTGCGCCCGGCGTCGATATCCTCAAGCGCCGCCATCGTCTCTGTTCGTCTCTTCGCCGCCTCTTTTTCGTCCGCCACGTATTGTTCCATCAGTTCCCGTATTGCACCGTTAAAATCCCAGCCGCGGGCCGCCGCGGCGGCTTCAAAATCCCGCTTTAACGCTTCGGGAACCATGGCCCGAATCACTTCTGTTTTCATATCTGCCTCCAAATGCATAGTTTCAACCCATTTTAAAGCCTTATCTGTCAGGCGTCAATAAAAGTTCCGACGATGTTCCATCCCTTCAGCGCCATTACTGTTTGTCCAACCCCGCGGTAATTGCTATACTGTCGCCAACGGTTCTACAAACCGCGACTTTCTGCTGCCCTTTGGAGACTCAATGGGAAAAACCGAAAAAACCCGACAACAACTCCGCGACCTCTTCGCCGCTCAATACCTCGCCGTCCTATCCACCCACGGCGACGGACAGCCCTACGCCAGTCTCGTGGCCTTCACGGCGTCGGAGGACCTGAAGGCGCTCTATTTCGCCACGGCCCGCTCCACGCGGAAATTCGCCAACATGACCGCCCATCCGCCCGTGGCGATGCTCATCGACAGCCGGACGAACCGGGCCAAGGATTTTCACGAGGCGGTGGCGGCCACGGTTACCGGGGTTGCCGAAGAAGCGCCCCCAGCCGAGCGGGATCCGATCCAGGCCCGTTATCTCGAAAAACACCCGCATCTGGTGGATTTCGTGACCGCCCCCACCTGCGCCCTCGTCCGGGTCAAGGTCGACTGCTACTACCTGGTCAGCCGGTTCCAGAATGTTGTTGAGCTTTCAATGTCCGGGTGAAATTACGCCAGCCGCGCCAGCCCCTCCCCGAAATCCTTGCGCCCGAATCCGATCCGGAAATGGTTGCCCGGATGGTCGTAGAGGGTTCCCGGCAGCAGCAGGACGCCCTTTTCCGTCACGGTCCGGCGGCAGAACTCGGCCGCGTATTCCCCGTGTCCGCGGCGATCCGGACCGTTCTGTCCAGCGTCGATCGGTCCATCAGGTATCCGGTGATATTGTGAGGCGTGTTGGCGACGATGGCCCGGGTATCCGGCCCGATCAGACGTTATGCCTTTGTATCTGATTACGGATTATGTGAGCTATGTTGCGGAGCGCATTATTGACAGATTCGGTGTCAGTAAAAATTTCGGCGACATCAGGTTCCAGGACTACGACATTGCAGCCTTTTTCAACTCTTCTGACGTATTTGCCTCTGACACCTCTGCTGAAATCGTATTCTTCCATCATATCAGGGTCATCAGAAATTTTCCGATTCATAATTCTTCCTCTCCTTCTTTATTGCGGGGCGTGCGCTGATTATTTTTATCGTATCCCCTATGTCGGTATGAACCACAACAAGAAGACGCTCTTTGAATGATTCTCCGATGATGACAAACCGCTCCTCGCCGTAAGAATGCAACGGGTCGTCTATTGTCACTGACAAAGGATCGGTGAACACAGTGGACGCTTCTTCAAAAGTAATACCGTGTTTCCTGATATTGAATTCCGCCTTATCTTTATCCCATGTGAACTTCAAACTCAGTCTCAGCCTTTTTCTTATCGGCATAGATTCGCAATCCGACGCGCACAGGTTGTAGCGGACGTTGAATTCGAATTGGGCGAAATAGCGTTCCAGCTTGAAATGAGGCAGTTTCATCGGAGCGGAATGTAAGCGGGCTTACGCCCCTTCCACAACGGCCGGCGCGCTTTCCGTGATCATCTTCTTGATGCCGGCCCCCGCCAGGGCGATGATAAGGCTGTAAAGGAGGTTGCCCACGCCGATCATCAGGAGCCATTTGGCGGTGACGTCCAATTTCGAGAGGCTTTCGGGCAGGAGATAGAAGAGCGTGATGATGGCGCCTGAGATCAGGGCGGCGCTGGCCAGATCCAGGAGCAGTTCCACCGCGCCGGGCGGGGGAACTTTTTGCGTTTTCCGGGGCGCGACCGCCACCTCCTTCCGCGGGGTGCGGAGGATCTTCCCGATGCCGAAAAAGAGGACGGCGAAGGCCAGTTGAAAGATCAGCAGCGCATGGGCGACGATGATGTAAAACCGGTGAGTCAGCCCCAGCACGCCGGCTTTGGAGGACTGGAACATGACCACGAACAGGGCGATTCCGGCGATGGCCATCAGGACGCCGGCGATGGAGAAGATATCGATGCTCGGTTTTTGGGTTTCATCTGTCATAGCGCCTCCTTGGGATTATAAGGGCCTAAACGGTTGATGCCGCCGCCCGGGATGGGAAAAGAGGCCTCGATCAGGCGGCATTTCTTTCCAGCGAATACGCTTGTATCAAAATGTCCGCAGAGATCCCCAGT
>CAZZBE010000072.1:0-15774 GCA_964652715.1 uncultured Desulfobacteraceae bacterium | reverse complement strand
GGTGACGTTCCCAGAATTGTCTCAGGGTTTTGCGGGAAATGATCCGCATTGCGTCATGCGATACCGGTTCCGCGTTATTCGGAAACCCTCCGTCATAACGCCTCCTCGAATTCATTGCGATATCGGTTTTCAAAAGCCGGAGAATAAGATTCAATTTTTCGCATGGCCGAACGGTCGTATATTCTTTCGCCGCATTCAGGGCATTCATGGAATTCGAGCGACGGAACGCTGTAGGTTGTTCCTCGAAAATTCCCTGTCCAAGTCTTATGCACCTTTTTTATTCTGTCGCTTCCACAAGATGGACAAGAGGAAATCATCGCTCATTCCGCACTATCCGGAAACCCGCCGCAAATTGATGAAATCGCTCTGATCGAAGCCCAGGGTTCGGAAGAACGACAGCAGGTCGGTCTGGTGCCACCGGACCGTGGTGTAGACGGTGTGGATGCCCCGGTCGCCGTAGAATTTGAAGACCGTTTCGGCCATTTTCTTGCCGATTCCCTCTCCCATGCGGTCGGGCATCACGCCCAAAAGCGCGATCCACGCGGAGCGGTCGAGGCCGAACCCGACGGAGGGGCTGTAGGTGATGATGTATCCCACCACGCGGCCCTCCAGCTCGGCCACGAAGCAGACGGCGTCTTCGTACCGGAGGATCTCGTCGGTGATGACCCGGCTGAAATTCTCTCTGGCGGACGGCGGGTCGATGGCGGCGTAGATTTCGGCGACCGCCGGCGCATCCTCCGCCCGTAATCTCCTGATGTTCAGATTCTCCACAGTGGCGCCCTTCCGGGGTAGATGGGTCGGATCAGTCGATCCGGATGATCTTCACCTGGTGGCCGACCCAGTTGGGCGGCAGGTAAACCCGGCCGCTGTTTCCGCTGGACTTGACCTTCTTTTCGATCATCTCCTCGCCGTAAATCTCGAATTTGACCTTGATGTTGCCCGATGGCCCGATGGCGTCGTCCGCCGTCTCCTCGAATACGGCCTCTTCGGCGATGGCGTCCTTCTCTTTTTCAGGCGGCATCCTCAAGCCTTTGCAGTTGGATGTTTCACAAAGTCCTTAATTCAGAATAAAATCAGCATACCATCCGCCGATCTCGGGGTCAAGGCGTTTTTTGGCGTCGCCGCGTCAGTCCCGTATCCCCTTCAGCCGGTACAGGGAAACGGTTTCGGTTTTGCCTTTGATTTTTTGGGCGGCCATGGGCGTCGTTTCCAGCCGGTCGGGCAGCCCGTCCAGGACGGGTTGGGAAATGATGATCTCCCCGGCCCGGGCCAGGCCGTTGATCCGGGAGGCCAGGTTGACGGTGTCGCCGATGACGGTGTATTCCATCTTTACCTGGGAGCCGATGTTCCCGGCCACCGCCACGCCGGTGTTGATGCCGATGCCCACGGAGGCGAGCAGCGGATTGCCGTTCCGGGCGGCTTCGTTCAAGGCCCGCTGGATCTCCAAGGCGGCCCGGATCCCCCGTTCCACATGGTCCTTGTGATAGACCGGCACGCCGAAGACCCCCAGGACGGCGTCGCCGATGAACTTGTCCACATAGCCGCCGAATTGAAGAATCGTAGCGGTGGTGATCTCCAGATACTGGTTGAGGCGCTCCACGATGTCTTCGGGCTCGCTCCCCTCGGAAAAGGCGGTGAACCCCCGGATATCCGTCAGCAGAACGGTCATCTCCCGGCGATGGCCCTTGAGCCACTCGATCTCGGGATTGGCCATGATCATCTCCAGGACGTCCGACCCCACGTATTTGCCGAAGCTTTTCTGCATGAGGGAGGTCTTCCACAGCTCCCGGCTCATCCGGTTGAAGGCCACGGCCAGGCTGCCCAGCTCGTCGTTCCGGTTCAGATCCACCCGGTGGCGGTAGTTTCCCTGGCTGATCTCCTCGGTCGCCGCGGCCAGGGCCTTGACCGGACGGGAAAAATGGAAGCCGAGCCCGATGGCGATGAGGAGGGCGAAAAAGAGCACCGCCCCGCCCACCGCCGCGATGGAATACTGTCTTTCCGTTATGAGTCCCTGGATGAAATCCAGGGAAACCCCCACGTGGACCTCCCCCAGCACCTGGTCTTTAAAGGTGACCTCCCGGCTCAAATTGAGCATTTTTTCCCCGGATGCGGCGGTGTACCGGAAGTAAGTGGCCGTCTTTTCCTGGAACCGGACCTGGCCGGTGTTGAACCCTTGAAACGTCTCCCCCAGCCGGTCGCGGTCCGAATGGGCCATGATCCGGCCGTCGGTGTTGACGATGACGGCGTACCGGATCCCCTGCACGCCGGTGGCCTCCCGGATGAGGGAGTTGAGGGACAGCTCGTTGTCCTCCAGCAGGGGGATGCGGGCGTTGTTGGCGAAATAATTGAGACTGACCGTTCCCAGACGAACCGTCTGGGTGTAGAGCTGCTCTTTCTGCTGGTTCAGGGCGACCCAGGACAGGGCCGTCACCGTCAGGAGGATGACCATGGCCATGGCCATGGAGAGTTGCATCCAGATGGGAATCCGGGGCCTGGGCAGGGCGCCGTCCTTGCGGCGCCGCTTGCCCCGGATCTGATGCGCGATGTTTTCGGTTAAGGAATCCACCGAGAGGTCGAAATGCGCGTTGATGGCCTCGACGACCTCCGGCTCCTTTGCATATCCTAGTTTCACCACTATCAATCCCAGATGAAGCGGACGGCCCGTTTCGAACATCTCCTTTTGGGCCCGCAGGGCGTGGGAAAGGGCCTCCTCCGTGATAATCCGTCGTTTAATCAGGATGCGGCCGACATGGGCGTCGAAATCCGCCGCCTGATCCGCCGGGGCGGGCGAAAGATCCGGCTTCATGGTCGGACCCGCACCCCGTCCGCCGCACCCCGCCAGGCCGCTTCCGCTTCTTCCCGGAGGAGATGGGGGCGGTCGGTGTATCGGGGGGAAAAGTGGAACACCGTCAGCCCTTTGACGCCGGCCCGGCCGGCGATCCGACCCGCCTGGCGGGCGGTGAGATGGCGTTTTTCCCGGGCCAGATCGGCGTCCGCCTCCAGAAAGGCGGCCTCGATAAAGAGATGGTCGGCCCCCCGGGCCAGATCGGTCATCTTTTCCACATTTTCCGGGCTGTAGGCCGCATCGGTGAAATAGGCCGCCGTCTGGCCGGGGGTGATCCGGGCGATTTGGCGGGAGAGGTCGCCCAGGGAGAAGGTCCGTTCCCCGCCGTCGGCGCCGGGGGCGTTAACGGGCGCGTCCATGGGGACCTCGCTGTAAAGGGCCGCTTTGAAGCGGTTGAGCCAGGGACCGATGGAAAGGCCCAGCTCCCCGACCCGGTCCTTGAGGATGTTGATGTGGAACCGCTCCCGGAGAACGAACCCAAGGCAGGGGATCCCGTGGTCCAGGACCGCCGCGGATACGGTGAAGGCGGGTTCCGTCAGCAGGTCCCCGGAAAAGGGCCGCCGCAGGTCTTCCCCCGACCGCCGGAACCGGTCCCGGCAGTCGTAGGTCCGCCGGATCGTCTCCTCCCCCCGCACTTCCACGGCATGGATGACGAACGCGTTCCGGTAATGGGCCGCCAGGTTCCAGGCATATCCCCCCAGTTTGCCCTCCAGGTTCCGGAGAAACCCTTCCGGGCCGTAGACCGAGAGGGTCTTCTCCCGGCCCAGGAAGAGCCGCAGCAACCGGTCGAAGCCAATGAAATGGTCCATATGGGCGTGGGTGACAAAGGCGTGGGTGATTTTGAGGACATCCCGGTTGGAAAGGGGCGCCGCATCCCCCAGATCGAAGATCAGGGCCCGGTTCCGGAACATAAAGGGAATGAACAGGCCGGGATCCGCGAACGGTCCGTTGATGACTCTGGGGTGGAACGCCGGACGCATGCGTCCCTAGGGCAGGTACTTGACGACCTGCCGGTGGATGCAGCCGTAGATCTCTTCGTCCGATCCGTAGATATCGACGACATCCTTGAAATCGATCACCTTCTCGATGACAAAGGCCGTCAGGTAGAGGCTGACGATGTGGGGATGGGGCGCCAAATTCCGAAACTCCGCGATCTGGTAATCGATGTCGAAATCTTCGGCGTGGGCGAGCCCTTCGAGGCATTTTTTGATTCCCTCCTCCAGGCGATTCTTGCTGGTGGTCTCCACGAGCTTGTTCTCCACGAGCTTCGACGCCACCGCGTTGCTCAGCGGTTCAATGCAGTCGTTCACCCCCCGGATGGCCTTTCGGCGCTCATGCTCCTTCGAAGATTCGATCTTCGACAGGATGCTCGCCTCCCGGCTGCTGGGTCGAAATACCTTTGCCATGTCCCCCCCTTCGCTATGGATCAATCTCTATGGATCAATTATGGATCAATTCGGCTGTTAAGAGCATATCAACAGGCTTCAAGATCGGCGCCGGCCGTCGCCCGGTCTCCGCGCCCCCCAAATCCAATCTATCATAATGACCCTGTAGTCCGGATGCAAGCGAATTGTGCCGTTTTTCACAAATCATCCTCCGAATTCGCGACTTCGACCGTCACCTGGGGGGTTTTTCGACCGTTGTAGACGTTCCAGCCGGCCCGGAAGGCCATTTTGCCGAACCGGTCCGGCAACGGGCCGTCGGGATCGACGTTGAACTGAATGGCCTGGACCGGTTTTCCGGAAGGGTCCGATTCCGCGCAGAGGGTCATCTTCCGGTGACGTCCGCCCACGATTTTGGAAAACCGGACCCGGACCCGCCGGGCCATGAAAAGCGGTTCCGGATTGCCTTCGCCGTAGGGGTTGAGCGACGCCAGCTCATCCAGAAGGACGTCCGAAATGTCGGACAACGGCAGTTCCGCGTCGAGGGTCAGCACCGGCGTGAAGTCGTCGTCCGTGCTCATCTCCCGGACGGCGGCGTCGAACCGGTCCCGGAACCCGGGGATCTTATCGGGCCGGATCGTCAGCCCCGCGGCCATGGCGTGGCCGCCGAACCGTTCCAGATCGCCGGCGCAGGCCGCCAGCCCCGCGTGGAGATCCACCCCGGGAATCGACCGGCCCGACCCCTTGCCCACGCCGTCCCGGACGCCGATGAGCAGCACCGGCCGGTAATGAAGGCGCGCCACCTTGGCGGCCACGATCCCCAGCACCCCCTCGTGCCATTTTTCGCTGGAAAGGACGATGCTCCGGCCCTCCAGCAGATGGGGATGGAGACGCAGATGGTTGAGGATCTCGTCGAGCATGCGCCGTTCCACGGCCTGCCGCTCCCCGTTGAGCCGGTTCAGCTCCCGGGCGATCTCCATGGCCCGGTCCGGGTCGTCCGTGGTCAACAGTTCCAGGGCCAGCCCGGCGTGGTCCATGCGGCCGGCGGCGTTGATCCGGGGGCCCAGGCGGAAGGCGATGTCCTCGGCGGCGATGGGCCGGTCCCCAAGGCCGGCCACCGACATGAGCGCGCAAATGCCGGGCCGGTCGCTGCAAACCATCCGTTCCAAACCGGCCCGGGAGAAAATGCGGTTCTCCGCGGTCAACGGCACCACGTCGGCCACCGTCCCCAGGGCCACCAGGTCGCAGAACGCCTTGAGGTTCGGCTCGGCGCCGTTCGACCAGAATCCCCGGTCCCGCAGATGCTTCCGGAGCGCGATGACCAGGTAGAAGGCCACGCCGACGCCGGCCAGGTCCCCCAGCCCCGCGCAACAGTCGGACCGCCTCGGATTGACCACGGCCAGGGCGTCGGGCGGATCGCCGGACAGGGTGTGATGATCGGTGACGATCACATCGATCCCCGCCTTCCGGGCTTCGGCCACGGCGTCGTGGCTGCTGGCGCCGCAGTCCACGGTGACGATCAGACCGATGCCCCGGGCCACGGCCGGGTTCCCGATGTGTTCGACCTGGAGTCCGTAGCCTTCCCGGATCCGATGGGGAATGTACCGGCGGACATCGCCCCCCACGCTTTCGAGAAATTCCGCCAGGAGGGTGGTGGATGTAACGCCGTCCACGTCGTAGTCTCCGAAAACCAGGATCTTTTCCTTTTTTTTTATGGCGGCGTCGATCCGTTCCACGGCCGCGTCCATGTCCCGGATGGCGAAGGGGGCGCGGATCCCGGCCAGGGGGGCCTCCATGAACCGGCAGGCGTCGTGCCGGTCGACGATGCGCCGGTTGACCAGCACCTTGGCGGTGACCGGGTGACATTTCAAGGACTTGGCCAGCCGCGCCACCGCCGCGGGATCGGGGGTCAGCACCTGCCATCGGGGTTCTTCCACTCGTTTCATGGGGGCGGGTTATACCGCAAATCGACGCGGCCGGCAATCCCCCCGGTCCCCATTTCGGCGACCGAATCCTCCGCCCTCCGGGCCTCCGCCGACGCACCGCCCCATTTTTTTATTGAAAAGGCCGGGGAAATCTGGTTTCATTGGAACCATATGGAATTCTTTAACGAAGGACGCCCGCCCTTGAATTCCACGATCCGCTATTTCCGGGTCGATCGAAGAGAGATCGGTTTTTTTCGATTTATCCTGGAAGCCTGCGACGGCCTGGCCGCCCTCCGCACCCTCGATTCCCGGAAAGGGCTCATCGCCGTCCATATCGCCCCGGGATGCGAGGCGGATTTCACGGATCTTGCGGCGGACCTGGGACACTCATTCCGCATCGAAGCGGTGAACAGCGATACAATACAGGATGATGCATTCCTCTAAAACCTTATACGTCCACACCATCGGCTGCCAGATGAACGTCTACGACGGCGAACAGATCGCCCGGGGGCTGATTCCCCTGGGCTATCGATCCGCAAGCCGTCCCGAAGCGGCCGACCTCATCGTGGTCAACACCTGCGCCATCCGGGAGAAAGCCGAGCAGAAGGTCTTCAGCTTTCTGGGCCGGCTGGCCCTCCTCAAGGAAAAACGGCCCGGCCTCGTCATCGCCGTGGGCGGCTGCGTGGCCCAGCAGGAGGGGGAACGGATCCTCTCCCGGGCCCCCTGCGTGGACATCGTCTTCGGCACCCGGTCCATCGACCGGCTCCCCGAACTCCTGGCGGACGCGGCCGCCTCCGGCCGCCCCCGGGTGGCCGTGGAAATGGGGCCCGACGCCTTTCTCACCCCCCGTCCCCCGGAAAAAGGGGAACAGGTCTCCGGCTTCGTCACCATCATGCAGGGGTGCGACAACCACTGCACCTACTGCGTGGTCCCCTCGGTCCGGGGGCCCGAAACCAGCAAGCCGCCCGAGGCCGTCCTGGCCGAGGTCCGGGGATTGACGGCCGCCGGGGTCCGGGAGGTCACCCTCCTGGGCCAGAACGTCAACAGCTACGGACGGAAGGAAGGGCTTTGCGACTTCCCCGAGCTGCTGGGCAGGCTCAACGATATCGAGGGGCTGGAGCGGATCCGGTTCACCACCTCCCATCCCAAGGACCTGTCCGACGGCCTCATCGCCGCCTTCCGGGATTTGCCCGGGCTCTGCAAGCACATCCACCTCCCCATCCAGTCGGGGTCGGACCGGATCCTGAAGCGGATGAACCGGAAGTACACCCGGGCCGTCTACCTCGACCGGATCGATGCGCTCCGGGCCGCGTGCCCGGAGATCGCCGTCACCTCCGACTTCATCGCGGGCTTCCCCGGAGAGACCGACGCCGATTTCGGGCAGACGCTTTCCATCATCGAAGCCGTGGGGTACGACAGCCTTTTCGCCTTCCGGTACTCCGACCGGCCCGCGGCCCCGGCGGCCCGGTTCTCCGACAAGGTCCCGGATCGGGTCAAGGCGGAGCGGCTCCGGCGGCTTCTGGACCTCCAGGGCCGCATCACCCTGGAAAAGCACCGGAACCTGGTGGGACGGGTGGAGACGGTGCTGGTGGACGGCCCGGCCAAAAAACAACCCGCCGACGGACCGGTTTCAAACCCGACCCAATGGGCCGGCCGGACCTCCGGCAACAAGATCGTCAATTTCACCCTCACGCCGCACTGGAAATCCGAAGCGGTCCGCCCCGGCCGGCTGATCCCGGTCCGGATCGAAGCGGCCTTCCCCCATTCCCTGCGGGGACGGCCCATCGACGGCGGCCCGCCACGGTCCGGCGACAAAGGAGAAGAAAGCCATGCTGCATAAAGTCAACATCGCGGGCATGACGATGGATCCATCGTCCAACACCCCGATCATCATCCTGAAATCCGACGAGGACGAGCAAGCCATCCCCATCTGGATCGGCCTCCTGGAGGCCACATCCATCGCCTCGGCCCTCCAGAACCTCCAGTTCGAACGGCCCATGACCCACGACCTGTTCAAGAACTTTCTGGGGATGATGCGGATCAACGTCTCCAAGGTGGAGGTCTGCGACCTGCGGGACAACACCTATTTCGCCCGGATCCATTTCTCGGCCGGCGAGCGGAATTTCGACATGGACGCCCGCCCCAGCGACGCCATCGCCATCGCCCTGCGGTTCGCGGCCCCGATTTTCGTGGACGACAAGGTCATCGAAAAATCCAGGGCCGGCGACGAGGGGCCCGCCGAACCGGTGGACAACAGCGAAGAAGGCAAGAAATGGGCCGAGTACCTCCAGAACCTCGATCCCGAGGATTTCGGCAAGTACAAAGTCTGACAGCGGCCCCGACCATGATTGATCTCCACACCCACACCTTTTTCAGCGACGGGGCCCTGGTCCCCTCGGAACTCGTCCGCCGGGCCCAGGCCCGGGGCCTGACCGGCATCGCCCTCACCGACCACGGGGATACGTCCAACATCGACTTCATCATTCCCCGGATCGTGGCCGTGGCCGGGGACCTCAACCGGGTCCTGACCGGCATCCGGGTGGTCCCCGGCATCGAACTGACCCACGTGCCGCCGCCCCTGATCCCCGAGGCGGCGAAAACATCGCGGTCCCTGGGGGCCCGGATCGTCGTCGTCCACGGCGAGACCATCGCCGAGCCGGTGGCGCCGGACACCAACGCCGCGGCCCTGGACGCGGACGTGGACGTGCTGGCCCACCCCGGCCTCATCACCCCCGACCTGGCGGCGACCGCGGCCCGACGGGGGATATTGCTGGAGATCACGGCCCGAAAGGGCCACAGCCTGTCCAACGGTCACGTGGCCCGGCTGGCCCGGGACGCCGGGGCCGAAATGGTGGTCAACACCGACGCCCACGCCCCGGGCGATCTCATCGACGCCGCCTTCGCCCTGTCGGTGGTCCGGGGCGCCGGACTTTCCGAAGCCGACTTCCGCCGCATGCAAAACAACGCGGCGGCCTTTCTCTAAACCGAAACCCGCAACCCGCAAACCCGCCTTCCCAAAGGAGTCCCGCGTGGATATCGACACCGAACTGAGCGCCGCCCTGGCGGCCGGCTATAAGGCCCTCACCGAACACCGATCCAAAACCATTCTGAAATCCTACGGCGTGCCCGCCATCGACGAGACCGCGGTCGCCGACCCGGACGCGGCCGCCGACGCGGCCCGCAAGACCGGCTTTCCCCTGGTCCTCAAGGCCATGGGGCCCGACCTGACCCACAAAACCGAAGGCGGCCTGGTCCGACTGGATCTCGACAGCGAAGACGCGGTCCGGTCCGCGGCCCGGGAAATGGCCGAATCCGCCGGCGACGCCCTCACCGGCTTCCTGATCCAGCCCCTGATGGCGGGCCGCCGGGAGTTCGCCGCCGGTCTGTTCCGGGACCCCCAGTTCGGCCCGGTGATCATGTTCGGCGCCGGCGGCGTCTTCGCCGAGGCCCTGTCGGATGTGGTCTTTCGGCTCGCGCCCCTGTCCGACGCGGACGCCGAAGAGATGCTCGACGAGATCCGGGGCCGGGCCCTCCTCTCGGCATTCCGGGGCGAGGCGGCCGTGGACCGGTCCGCGCTGGTCCGGACCCTCGCCGGCCTCTCCCGGCTGGCCCTGGACCACCCATGGGTGGCGGAAGTGGACATCAACCCCCTCAAGGCGGGACCGGACGGCGCCATCCGGGCCGTGGACGCCCTCATCGCGCCCGGCGAACCGGATACGGCCGCGTTTCCGCCTCCGGCCGACCTCAACAGACTGGGCAAACTGTTCCATCCCCGGTCCATCGCCTTTGTGGGCGCGTCGTCGGGGATCGGAAAATGGGGCCACATCCTCGTCACCTCCACCGTGGGCGGCGGGTTCAAGGGCGACATCCACCCCGTCAATCCCAAAGGCGGGACCATCGCCGGACGAAAGGTCTACCGAAGCGTGTCGGAGATTCCCGGCCCCGTGGACCTGGCCGTGGTGACCATCCCGGCCGCCGGGGTCCCCGACCTGATCCCCCAGTTCGCCGAAAAGGGCATCCGCCACATGCTTCTCATCTCGTCGGGGTTCTCCGAAACCGGCGAAGAAGGGCGGCAACGGGAAAAAGCGCTGGTGGCCGAGGCCGAACGGGCGGGCATCCTCATGGTGGGGCCCAACACCATGGGCATCTGCAACCCCCACATCGACCTCTACTGCACCGGGGCCCACGTCCTGCCCCGGCCCGGCTCCACGGCCATCGTGGCCCAGTCGGGGAACATGGGCACCCAGCTCATGGGGTTCGCCGAGCAGCAGGGCATCGGCATCCGGGGATTCGCCGGATCGGGCAACGAGGCCATGGTCACCATCGAGGATTTCCTGGAAGCCTTTGAAGAGGACGAAACCACCCGCATCGTCATGCTCTACATCGAGAGCGTCAAAAACGGCCGCCGGTTTTTCGAGGCCGCCAGGCGGATCGGCCGGAAAAAACCCATCGTCCTGCTCAAGGGCGGCCGGAGCGGGGCCGGCAACCGGGCCGCGGCCAGCCACACCGGCGCCCTGGCCTCGGACGTCCGGGTCTTCGACGCCATGTGCCGACAGTCGGGCATCGTCAAGGTGGCCTACCCCACCGACCTCCTGGACCTGTCGGCCGCCTTCTCCGCCCTGCCCCTGCCCCACGGCAGGCGGGTGGCGCTGATGACCCTGGGCGGCGGATGGGGCGTGGTCACGTCCGACCTCTGCGCCGAATTCGGCCTGGACGTGCCGGCCCTGCCCGACGAGGTGGTGGCCCGCATCGACCCGCTGCTGCCCCCCTACTGGAGCCGGGCCAATCCGGTGGACATCGTGGGGGAAAACGACGACCAGCTCCCCCTCATCGTCATGGAGGAACTCCTCAAATGGGACGGCTGCGACGCCGTCATCAGCCTGGGGATCATGGGCCGCCGCAACCTCCTGGGCCGGTACGTGGAATCGATCCGGAAGGCCGACCCCGACTACACCCCGGAATTCCTGGAGGCGGCCCGGAACCACATCCTCGATTTCGAAAAACGGTATATCGAAAAAACCGTGGCGCTCATGGAACAGTACCGCAAACCGGTCATCGGCGTCTCCATCCTCACCACCGACGAGGATCAGACCCTCTGCCGCGTCGAGGGCAGCCCGCTCAAGGGCGTCTTCTACCCCACGCCGGAGCGGGCGGTGAAGGCGCTGTCGAAGATGTGCGAGTATCAGTGTTTTTTGGGGCGGTGCATCGATGCCGGGGGCTGAACCCCCCGGCAAAAAGGGGAAGCCCCCTGAAGGGGGCTCGGGTGATTTGGGCGGATATGTATGGTGAAGGAGGGGGGAGAAAGCCTCGGGGGATTTTATGGGTCGCGGGTGTTCGGGCGTTCATGGACGCCCTCTTTCCCGCCCGGTGCCTCGCCTGCGGGGACTTTTTTCACCCAACCGGCGACGCCGACGCCGGAAGCGATGGGGACGACCCCGGCCCCGGCCCGGGATCCGCGATCAAACCCCTGGTGTTCAGCCAGGCCCTCTCCCGCCATGTCTGCGCCGGCTGCGCCGCGGATTTCAGGCCGGTCGAACCGCCCCTCTGCACCCGGTGCGGCCTGATGTTCCGCGGCCGGGAGGGACCGGACCACGCGTGCGGCCACTGCCTCGCGGCCCCGCCCCGTTTCGCCATGGCCCGATCCTTCGGGGTTTACGACGGCGTGCTGCTGACCCTCGTCCATAAGTTCAAATACAACGGCAAGATCGGGCTGGCCGACCCGCTGGGGCGGCTGCTGTTCGACGAATTCCGCCGCCACTGGCAACCCGGCGGGATCGACGTCGTCGCCCCGGTTCCCCTTCACATCCGCCGGTTCAGAAAAAGGGGGTACAACCAGGCCCATCTGCTCATCCGAAACTGGCGGCGATGGGCCGGGGAACCGGGCGGGGGCCGCCGGGAGATCGTCGTTGCGCGCGAAATCCTTATCCGAAGCCGGCGGACGGATCACCAGGTGGGCAAGACCCGGGAGGAACGGGACGCCAACATCCGGGGGGCGTTTTCGGTCCCCCGGCCCGACCGGATCGCCGGCCGGCGGGTGCTCCTCGTGGACGACGTCATGACCACCGGGTCCACCGCCGACGAATGCGCCCGGGTTCTGCTATCCGCCGGGGCGGGCCGGGTCGACCTGCTGACCCTGGCCCAGGCGCCGCTGTCGCGGCCGCGGCGGGTTTAGGCGATTTTCAGAAAATAAAGCCCCATCCTTCGAGGATCTTTTTGGTTTGGAGTTCCGCCTTCAGGCGGCGCTTGGCGGGTTGGACACTTGACCGCCTAAAGGCGGAACTCCAAACTTGGATGCGGGGCCTCCGGCGTCGTCGATAGACCGGAGGCCCCGCCCCGATAAAAAAGCGGAGGGGGGTTGAATCACTTTTTTATCGGTGGGGGGGGAATGGGGGCGGCGTCTACCGCTGCGCCGAACGGGGGGCTTTGCCCGCCAGCGGATTGTACAGCTTCATGATGGCCATTTTCATCACGTCGAGGGTCTTCGCCTCCGCGATGATGTCGCAGAGTTTGTCCGCCGCCTCGGGGGGCAATTCGCAGGTGTTGTCGTCGAAGGTCATCTCCGGAAACCCCTTGGCCAGCTTTTTCTTCTCCTTGGCGGACATGGGCGCCTGAACCGCCTTTTTGCCGTCCACGGTCGTGACGCTGTCGGCCAGCCCCGCGCCTTCGATTTTCTTGAGTTTGTCGTCATCCAGAAACAGGTTGATGGTGTAGTCGGCCATGCTCGCTCCTTTCGATGTGAGATAAATCAAAATAACTGGCTGAAAAGCCGGCAAATCAAAAAATCAAAGGGTCTTTTAAGCCAAGCGGCGGGGGCTTGTCAAGCGGCAAAGAGGACGCGGCGGATTTTTTGCTTCCGCCGCTTTCAATGAATGCTGAAATCACATTCTCAGATTGCAAACTGTCATCTATGCCCCGACAGCATCACCTTCCATTCGTAAAGCTCGTCGATCGTTACGGCCCGTTTGTCCAAAAGCCGTTCCAAAAGACCGGCGTCCCTCTCCAAGGCGACGGCCGCGTCGAAAATATCCCTCGGGCGGAGTTCCCGCAATCGATACCGGAGTTTCTTCGCAATGATTTCAGGTATGGTGTCGACGGGGACTTCAAGTCCCGCGATTGTCTCCAAAGCGGGCGGATCGCCTGTCAGGTTCGGCGTCATCAGAAAATCGACTTTGATGCCGTGCGATGAAGATATCCACATCCCAGCTTCGGCGGTGAGCGAAGTAAAACATCGCCAGGGCCGTCCCGCCGCCGAATGTCCAGGCTTCCGCGGGAATGCTGGAGAGCGCGTGGAACCGAGCGGATTTCAGCGCTTCAATCTGATCCTGGAAATGATCCAAAAAGCCAGTCATGTTTATCCGATGTCCTAGCCCCTTTTTGGGCTTTATGGATGGCGTAAAGTCGGGCCGCCCGCCCGAAGGGGATGCGGTTCGCCCGCAGGAAATCCACGATTTCCTGGAGCGGCGCTTCGGAGAATATCACCTCGACGGCGTACCGTTCGACGGGATTTAAGCGGGTTTTTGTTCAAGCGCGTGGGCCGCCTCGAAAAACCGGCCCGGCGGCCCGGAAAATCGTGGATTAGTCAATAATGAATCGCCAACCAAACCGTCGTTCCCTCCGGATCCGTCCATTCCACCCGGTGTTTGGCGCCGGCGGGGATGGTTAGATAATCCCCCGCCTCCAGCCGGACGACCCCCTCCACCCCTTCCATCAATAAGCCCGCCTTGCCCTTCAGCACCATCACCCATTCGTGGTGCTCCTGATCGTACCAGAACCCTTCTGGGGATGCATGCCCCTTGGAGACGATTCGTTCGAGCCGGAAACGGCCTGATTTCAGGATGTCTTCAAACGTCTCTTCGGGAAGCGCTTCCGGGATTTCCGAGAAAATATTGGCGACCTTCAGCGGCGTTGCCGGTCGCCGGTCTCGCCCCGCGAAAGGATCGAACCCTTGCGCCAGCAGATTCGCCAGGGGGATGAATCGCGGCCTCGGCGGGTCGTCCCACGAAAACCAGCCCCACCGGTCGCATTTGTCCGGCTCCCTGAGCGTCGGCTCGCCGCTGTCGCAGTCGGCCAGCACATAGAGGGTCACGTAGTGTTTGCCGTCCCCGGGGAAGACGTCGTTGGTATAGGGGCCGCGCCGGAGGTTTTGAATGCCCAGGCCCGTCTCCTCCAGCACTTCTCGCCGGGCGCAGTCCTCGATGGATTCGTTGAATTCCAGGTGGCCGCCCGGAAACTGCCAGGTCCCGGCCCCGTGGGCGTTTCGGCGTCTGCCCAGCAACACCCTGTTTTTTCGCATGACGATGACGCCGACGCCGATCAGGGGGCGGTTTCGATCATTGGGTGGGGTCATTTTGTTCCCTTTCCTTGTTCCGAACCGTTATGGGATTCCGACGCAGTCCAACCCATCCAGCCCCATGTGGATCAACAGCCCGACGCCGATCAACCGGGTCGCGGGGACGCCCGCCATGCCCAGATAAACGAGGATCGCCAACCCTGAATGAAGCGGATGGAAACCGATGCTGCACCGGGACGGATCGAAAACCGGATCGGCCAGGAGGTGGTCCAGGTCGACGATCATGGTCGCGACCATGATGAGCCATGCCCTGCGCCATCGATCCCGGAACCCCCGCCAGGCGACGAGGCCGGGGACGGCGAAGTGGAGCATCAGGTGGATGGCGGCGTCGATCATGGGAGGGGATGCTCCCAACCTATCGCCGCACCGGCGGCGTCAGGATCGTCAACCCTTTGGGGACGATCTCGATCTCCAGCGGGGTCGCGCCTTTCATTTCGCCGTCCACATTGACGGGAAGGGGCGTTTCGGCGTCGATGCGCACCGATCGGCATTGCCGGGTCTCCAGGTAATCCAACCGCCCGTGGCGGCCGAGGATAAATCGGGGCAGGGTAGCGACGATTTTCACCGGCGATGCGGCCCGGTAAACGATCAGATCCAGCCGGCCGTCGTCCAGCGCGGCGCCCGGATTGATCCGGATGCCCCCGCCATATTGCCGGCCGTTGGCGACGGCGACCATGAGCGCCCGGCGGCGGATGCGGATGCCGTCCACGGCCATAACGATCCGGTGGAATCCGAGGCGCGGCAGGGCCGTCGGGATCGCCATGAGATAGATAAACCGGCTGTTGATCCGCTGTTTGAGCCGGAGGGCGTTTTGGGTCACGGCGGCGTCGAAACCGGTGCTGGCGACGTTCAGGTAAACGCCGTTTTCCGAGTCCGTCCGGTAGCGGGCGATGTCGATGGGACGGGGGACGCCGTTGAAAACAACGTCCAGGCAGGCATCGATGTCCCGGCCCCGGGGCAATCCGATCCCGCCGGCGAAATCGTTTCCGGTTCCCAGGGGGACGACGCCCAGGGGTAGACCGGTTCCGATCAGCGCGGCGGCGGCCTCCGTCACGGCGCCGTCCCCGCCCACGACCGCGACCCGGTCCAGGTGGGAGACCGTCGCCATGCACTCGGACACGAGCCGCGCGGCTGATCCGGCCGATCCTGTCCGGCGGACCTCATACGCAATGCCCCGCCGCCGGCACCCGGCTTCGATGGCCGGCAGCCGTTCCACAGGGCCTCCGCTTCCGGCGGCGGGGTTGACCAGGAAAAGGGTTGTCATTCGGACAT
>CAZZBE010000071.1:14448-18303 GCA_964652715.1 uncultured Desulfobacteraceae bacterium | reverse complement strand
AAGGAGGCCCGCCATCGACACGCACCCCTCATCCAACCCATCGCGGCCCGTCTACATCGTGGACGGCGCCCGCACCCCGTTTCTGAAGGCCCGGGGCAAACCGGGACCGTTCACGCCCGTGGACCTGGCCGTGGGCTGCGGGCGGCCCCTGCTCCTGCGCCAGCCCTTTCCCAAAGACGCCATCGACGAGGTCATTCTCGGATGCGCAAACCCGGTCCCCGACGAAATGAACCCGGGCCGGGTGGCGGCCCTGCGGCTCGGGCTGGGATCGGCCATGCCCGGCTGGTCCGTCCAGCGCAACTGCGGGTCGGGCATGCAGTCCATCGACACCGGGTTCCGGTACATCCAGCAGGGCCTGGCCGACCTCATCCTGGCCGGCGGAACCGAGTCCCTCAGCCATGCTCCCCTGGTCTTCCGCCGGGAGGCCGTGGAATGGTTCGGCGAGATGTCCCGGTCCAAAAACCCGTTCAAGACCATCAAAAAAATGGCCGGCATCCGCCCCGATTTTTTCAAGCCGGAGATCGGCCTGGAAAAGGGCCTCACCGACCCCATCGCCGGCCTCGACATGGGTCAGACCGCCGAGGTGCTGGCTCACCTGTTCGGCATCTCCCGGGAGGCGGCCGACCGGTACGCCGTCGAAAGCCACCGAAGGCTGGCCAGGGCTCAGAAAAACGGTTGGATGGACGAAATCACGCCCCTGTTCGACACGGAGGGCAATGTCTACGACCACGACGACGGGGTCCGGCCCGACACGTCCCTGGATGGACTGGCCGGCCTCGAGCCCGCCTTCGAGAAACCCTACGGCAAGGTGACGCCCGGCAACAGCTCCCAGATCACCGACGGCGCCTCGTGGGTCCTCCTGGCCTCGGAACCGGCCGTTGAAAAACACAGCCTGACCCCCCTGGCCCGGCTCGTGGACAGCGAATGGGCCGCCCTGGATCCCCGCATCATGGGCCTCGGCCCCACCCTTTCCGCCACGCCGATCCTCGCCCGCCAAAAACTGTCCTTTGACGCCATCGACCTCTGGGAACTCAACGAAGCCTTCGCGGCCCAGGTGCTGGCCTGCCTGGCGGCCTGGGAGGACGACGCCTACTGCCGGGACGCCCTGGGCCTGGACGGTCCCCTGGGCGCCGTCGACCGCGACCGCCTCAACGTGGACGGCGGCGCCATCAGCCTCGGCCATCCCGTGGGGACCAGCGGGAACCGGATCGTGCTCCATCTGGCCAAAGCCATGAAACGACTCAACGCGAAAACCGGCATCGCCACCGAATGCATCGGCGGCGGCCAGGGCGGCGCCATGCTGCTGGAATCGGTGGAAGGAGGTGCGGCATGACACACGACGTATGGACCGCCATGGACGACCGGAAGATGGCATTCGGCGGAGGCGCGCCGGTGGAGAGCGAAACGAATTACCGGCACTGGAAGCGCCGCCGGGACGACAACGATGTGGAATGGATCATCCTCGACAAGGCCGGCAGCCGGGTCAACGTCCTTTCCGCCGAAGTGCTCACGGAAATGCTCAATCTTCTGGAAGAGGCAGCCGACGCCCGGCCCCGGGGCCTGGTTCTCCGCTCGGGCAAGCCCAAGGGATTCACCGTGGGGGCCGACGTCTCCGAGTTCAAGGACATGACGTCCCTGGCCGAGGTGGAAAACAAGGTCCGCCGGGCTCACGCCGTGGCCGACATGCTCGACAAATTCCCGGCCGTCACCGCGGTGGTGATCCACGGCCTGTGCCTCGGCGGCGGCCTGGAGCTGTCGCTGTGCTGCGACCATCGGATCGCCCTGCCCGACGCGCGGCTCGGATTTCCCGAAGTGAAGCTGGGGCTCCACCCCGGCCTGGGCGGCACCTTTCGGTCGGTCCGGCTCATCGACCCCGCCGACGCCATGACCATGATGCTCACCGGCAAAAACAAGACGGCCCGGCAGGCCCTCAAATCCGGCCTGGTGGACGCGGTGGTGGAGGAGCGCCACGTGGCCGCCGCCGTCCGGGCCGCGCTCTCCGAAAAACTCAAGAACAAGCGTCGGGGGCTGAAGGGGGCGGCCATGAACACCGGCCCCATGCGCCGGATGGCCGCCAAGAAGATGCGGACCAAAACCCGGGAAAAGGCGAATCCCGACCATTATCCGGCCCCCCGCGCCCTCATCGACCTGTGGGAAGCCCACGGCGGGAACCCAAAGGCCATGCAGAAGGCCGAGATCGCCTCGTTTTCCAGACTCCTCATCGGCGATACGGCCCAGAACCTCGTGCGACTCTTTTTCCTCCGCGACAAAATGAAAGGGATGGGCGACGCCGTCCACCCCGTCCACCCCGTCCACTCCGTCCACCACGTCCACCACGTCCACATCATCGGCGCCGGCGCCATGGGCGGCGACATCGCGGCCTGGTGCGCCTACAAAGGCTTCCAAACCACCCTCTTCGACGTGGACCTCGACGCCCTGGGCCGCGCCGTGGCCCGGGCCGCGTCCCTGTTCGACAAGAAATGCGACACCGGCGCCGAGGCCCGGGACGCCCTGGACCGGCTGATCCCCGATCCGGCCGGCGACGGGGTTCCCCGGGCCGATCTGGTCATTGAGGCGGTCCCCGAAAACCACGATCTGAAGATCAAGATCTACGGCGAGACCGAACCCCGGATGAAGGACGGGGCGATCCTGGCCACCAACACCTCCGGCATCCGGCTGGAAACCCTCCGGGAACACCTCCGGCGGCCCGAGCGGTTCGTGGGGCTCCATTTCTTCAATCCGGTGGCCAAAATGCACCTGGTGGAGGTTGTGGACCACGACCGCGCGTCGGACGGCACGCTGGCGGTCGCCCGGTCCTTCGTGGTCGCCATCGACCGGCTTCCGGCGCCGGTGCGGTCAGCACCCGGCTTTCTGGTCAACCGGGCCCTGATGCCCTACCTCCTGGAGGCCCTGCTGATGATGGACGAGGGGATCGCCCCCGAGACCATCGACCGGGCCGCCGAGGACTTCGGCATGCCCATGGGCCCCATCACCCTGGCCGACAAGGTGGGGCTGGACATCTGCGTGGATGTGGCCGGCGTGCTCCGGAACAGCCTCGACGAACCCGTCCCCGGCATCCCGGACTGGGTGGCCCGGAAGGTCGAAGACGGTCATCTGGGCGAAAAATCGGAAAAAGGACTCTACGATTACGAGGACGGCAAGCCCAAAAAGAACCCCGAAGCGCCCGATCCGGACCCGGAAACGGCCGACCGGCTTCTCCTGCCGATGGTCAACGCCTGCGTCCGGCTCCTCCGGGAGGGGGTGACCGACGACGAAGAGATCGTCGACGGGGCAATGGTCTTCGGGACCGGATTCGCGCCGTTCCGGGGCGGGCCGATCCGTTACGCCCAAAAGCGGGGAATCGCCGACATCCGGGAGACGCTGTCCCGGCTGGCCGACCGACACGGCGACCGGTTCCGGCCCGACGAGGGGTGGGACCGGCTGTAAACCGCCGTCCCGGGCTTACATGGCCCCGGGCAAATAAAGCACGATGCCGGGAAACAGGACGATCAGCAGCACGATCAGAAAAATTGAAATCAGAAACGGCAGGACCCCCCGGAAAATGGTCACGATGGGCACGTCCGGCGCCACGCCGGCCACGGTGAAGATGTTGAGGCCCATGGGCGGGGTGATGAGGCCCGCTTCCATCATCAGCACGGCCATGACGCCGAACCAGATGGGGTCGAACCGGAGTTCGAGAACGACGGGGTAGATCACGGGCATGGTGAGGACCATCATGGAGATGGCGTCGAGAAAGCACCCCAGAAACAGGTACATGAGGATGAAAAGAACCAGGATGACGTAGGGCGACGTCTCCAGGTTCGCGGCCCAGGACGCCGCCTGCATGGGAATGGT
>CAZZBE010000071.1:6808-14348 GCA_964652715.1 uncultured Desulfobacteraceae bacterium | reverse complement strand
GACGACCCGGAAACGGCCGCGAACCCGCCGCAGGCCGCGATGGTGGCGATGCCCAGGCCGCCGGGCAGCCGCCGCAGCCATTTCTCGAACATTGCGTACAGGTCCCGGGTCATGCCGGAACTGCCCGCGAACCCGCCCATGACGATGAACAGCGGAATGACGATGTAGGGGTAAAAGGCGGCGACCTCGTACAGGGTGCTGGCCATGACGGGCATGGCCGCCCCGAAGGACGCCAGGTAGGCGATGCCCCCGCCCCCCACCAGGAACAGGGCGAAGGCGATGGGCATGCCGAGAAAAAGGAGAACGAACAGCAGGATTGTGCCGACGATGCCGACAGTGACGGGATCGGTCATATGGATCTCTTGGGAGATGTCTTTGGAGATGGGCTGAAGGCGTTTTTAAGGGAATCGACAAGATCGAAGATGAATTCCAGGGCCAGCAGAACGCCGCCCACCGGGACCAGCATTTTAAACGGCCACTGGGGGATGCGGAGCATGTCCGACACCGTGGTCTCGTCCCAGGCGTCCCGGGCCCCCTGCCAGACGATGACGCCGACCACCGCCAGGCAGAGCAGGGTGGTCAGGGCGTTGAGCAGGCGCCGGAGCCGCTCCGGGCATCTCAGGACGAAAAAATCGACCTGGACGTTCCCCTTGACCTGCTGGGTGTAGGCCATGCCCGCCAGGACGAAGACGGAGAGCATGTAGCTGGAGATTTCCAGTGTCCCTTTGAGCGGATGCGACCAGAAGGCCCTGCCGACGACGTCGGCGGTGGTCAAAAACATCATGGGGAAGAGGATGAACATGCATCCGGCGCAAAGACCCCGGGTGATTTTCTGAACGATGCGTCGGGCGGCCGCGAATATTCCGGTCATGTCAATCCCCTTCCCGCGTTTTCTACTGCTTTTTCCGAGGCGGCGGCACGGGGCAGGCCACGCATTCGACGCCGTGGGCTTTGCACTCGTCTTGATACACCGCGACGGCCTCCGCGGCGGGCAGTCCCTTTTCCTCCAGCCGCTTTATCCATTCCCGGGTGTCTTCCTGGAAGAGCGCATACCAGCGCTGCGCTTCCTCCGGCGGAAGCCGGTACAGATCCACGCCGTGCTTTTCCAGATCCTCCATCATCGCCTTGTAAACTTCGGTGTTCAACCCGCCCGTGGTGGCGAAGGGGTTGCCCGCCACTTCCATAATGATCGGCTTGAGATCGTCCGGGGCGCGGTCCCAGCTTTTCTGGTTCATGACCACGCCTTCGGTGACGCACCCGAAGGTGGCCAGGGCGCCGTGCCTGGCGACCTCGTAGAGCTTGAAGGCCAGCACCAGGGGCGGACAGGTCACCAGGCCGTCGATGGTCCCGGTTTCCATGGCCATGTACACATCGCCCAGGGGCATGAAGACCGGTTCGGCGCCCAGGGACTCGATATAGTGGGTCTGATGGCCGCCGGGGGACCGGATCCGCAACCCCTTGCAGTCTTCCAGGGTCCGGACCGGCTTTGTGGTCCAGAGATAGGCGGAGATGCAGCCGTTGAGTTCGATGACCTTGACGCCCTCGAATTCCTCCTTCAACACCTTTTGGTAGGTCGCGTTTCCGATGTCGGTGCCGACGTCTTTACCGTCCACGCTGGCGGCCAGGGACAGGACGTCGCTCAGAGGAAAACGGCCCGGCGTCCACGTGGCCGTGAAATACCCCATGTCCGACAAGCCGTTCTTGACGATGTCGAAATGCTCCGGGCCCTTGCCCAGGGCGCCGCCGGCGTACAGCGTGTAGGTGATCCGGCCGTCGCTCCGTTTCTTCAGTTCTTCCAGCATAGGCTTCCAGACATTTTGCACCTCCCGGCTGGCGGGCGGGTGCCAGGTGCTGAATTTGATGTGCATGGCGTCGGCGGCGGTCGCCGCCAATGGGGCGACGGCGAAAACCGTCAACGCAATGAGAAAGCCGATGAAACCTTTACGCATGACCATTTGAACCTCCTGTTGGGAAAATGGTTGGTAACGCGGGAGACCAGCCCCCCGATATGCGAGACTCTACCCCGGTGGATGACCCCCCGTCAAGTCGGCGATGTTTCAGCGGCGGCGTCTTCCCGGTCCGAAATGACCCGCCGCCGCGCTGGCATCCAGGACCCGTTCGAGGCCGGCCGGCAATTCGTGGATGCGGGCCCCCAGCGCCTGAGCCAGGGCATTGACGATGGCCGGGGCCGTGGGGATCAGGGCGGGCTCCCCCACCCCCTTGGCGCCGAAGGGACCCGACGGCTCCGGGGATTCGACGATGATGGGGACGATCTCCGGCATGTCGGCGCAGGTGGGGATATGGTAATCCTTCAGCGAAGCGGTCTTGCCCGGCTCGAACGCCTCCATGAGGGCGAAGCCCACCCCCATGCCGATCCCGCCGCAGATCTGTCCGATCACGTTTTCCGGGTGGATGGCCTTTCCCACGTCGTGGGCCGCCACGATCTTTTCCACCGTGGTTTCGCCGGTGAGGACGTCCGCCGTCGTCAGGGCCATCTGGGCGGCAAAGGCGTAGGTGGCGTAGGGAACCCCCTGGCCGTCCTCCGGGGTCAGCGGGACGGTCTCCGGATCGAAATAGCCCTGCCAGGAGAGCGCGATGCCCTTGTCGCGGATGCGGCGGGCCAGAGTTGCAAAATGAACTCGTTTGCCGGGATCGGCTTCCGCCGCCACGTGACCGTCGTCAAAGATCAATCCCGATTTGGGAATTTTCAACCGGTTGACCGCTTCGGTCTTGAGCACGTCGGCCAGTTTCTCCACCGCTTCCTTGACGGCGTTTCCGGAAATGTAGGTCTGGCGGCTGGCCGACGTGGCGCCGGCGTTGGTGGTGAGTTTGGTGTCGCCCACCACGATCCGGACCCGGTCGTTGTCGATGCCCAGGGTTTCGGCCGCGATCTGGGACAGGACCGTGGTGGAGCCCTGGCCGATGTCCGCGCACCCCGTGAAGAGCATGACCGATCCGTCAAGGTCCATTTCGATGCGGGCCGTGGATGGATTCTGGACCCCGGTGTTGCCGATGCCGTACCACATGGCGCCGATGCCCGCGCCCCGTTTTTTGAAGGGGCCGGGATCCGCTTTGAGCCAGTCCGCCCGCGCCGCCCGGTAATGGGGCCGGATGGCCTCCAGGCAGTCCCGGATGCCCACGCTGGCCGTCAGTTTCTGGCCGGTGGCGGTGGTGGAACCGACGTCCAAAGCGTTCCGGAGTCGGATCTCCAGCGGGTCCATGCCCAGGTCTTCGGCGTGAAGGTCTATCTGGCTTTCATGGGCAAATGCGATCTGGGGGGCCCCGAACCCCCGCATGGCGCCGCAGAAGGGGGTGTTGGTATAGACGCAATGACTCTGGATGTCCACGTGCTCGATTTCGTAAGGGCCGGTGGCGTGAACCGCCGACCGGCCGGCCACGGCGATGCCGTAGGACCCGTAGGCGCCGGTGTCGCAGATGATGCGGGCCTTCAACGCCCGGATGCGGCCTTCGGCGTCGGCGCCCGAGGTCATCCGGATGATCAGGGGATGGCGCTTGGCCGTGGCCAGGAAGGCTTCCTCCCGTGTATAGACGCACCGCGCCGGCCGTTTCAGGTGGTACAGGGCCAGGCCGATGAACCCCTGGACGTTGAGGTCGAGTTTGGACCCGAACCCGCCGCCGGTGGCGGCCTGGATGACCCGGACCCGGTCGTCGGGCAGGTCCAGCAGGGAGACGACCTCTTTGTGATCGTAATGGGGGTTCTGGGTGGATGCATGGATGACCAGGGTCCCGTCCGCGTCGATGAACCCCGCGCCGGCGTCGGGCTCCAGGTAGGCGTGCTCGATCATGGACGTCCGGTAGGTCCGTTCCACGATGCTCGCGCAACCGGCCATGGCCCCTTCGGCGTCGCCCCGGCGGATGGTCCGGACGGCCAGGATGTTCCCCTTCTCGTGGACGGCCGGCGCACCGGCCGTCATGGCGGCTTCCGGGTCGAAGACCGCGGCAAGATCCTCGTAAACGACGTCGATGGCCATTAGGGCCGCCTCGGCCGCTTCCCCGGTTTCCGCCGCCACCAGGGCCACGGCGTCGGAAATGGACCGCACCTTGTCGACGGCCAGCAGCGGCTGGTCTTTGTTGATGATGCCCAGCAGATTTTTGCCGGGAATGTCCGCGGCGGTGAAAACGCGGACCACGCCGGGGATCCGGAGGGCTTTGGTTCCATCAATGGAAACGATCTTTGCATGGGGCCGGCCGCTGCGCAGGACCCTGAGCGTCAAGGGGTCTTCCAGCCCGATGTCGGCGCTGAAAACCGGCGCGCCCCGGAGCTTCTCCTTCGCGCCGACGCGCGGGACGTTTCTGCCGATGGATCGATGTTCGCGGGTCATGATCGCACCATGGGATGCAGCATTTTCACGAAAAGGCCCTGAACGGCCGGTTCCTTGTACGTCGCCGAAGCGCGTCGGCCGGTGATCCGGAACATCTCTTCGGTCAGGGCGCCGGCCGCCTTCCACAAAAGGGATTCCGTGGGGCGACGCCCGGCGATCAGGGCTTCCACCGCTTCCATGCGCCGCGGCACGGGGGTGCAAGCCCCCAGGGAAAACCGAAAAAAGGAAACCGTGCCGTCGGTCTCCTGCCGGGCCATGGCCGCCATGCTGATCCGGGCGATGGAAAGCGCCTTGCGCCGTCCGATCTTCCGGAAATCGGAAAAGGTGATCTCCGGCGCCGGCTTCAGGATGAACCGCTCGATGAGTTCATGGGACGGCAGGGAGCAGGCGTAGGGGCCGGAGGCGATGGCGTCCACCGGGACCTCCCGCCGCCCGTCCTTCGAGATCAGGACCGCCCTGGAGTCATGAATCACCAGCGGCGGCAACGTGTCGCCGCAGGGGGAGCAGTGGGCCGCGTTGCCCCCGATGGTGGCCACGTTGCGAACCTGCTGGCTGGCGAAGGTCCGGGCGCACGTCCACAGGGTCGGCGCGTGCTGCCGCAACAGCTCTGAATCGCCGATCTCGGCGATGGCGACGCCGGCGCCCACGGACACCCCGTCGGGTCCGACCGCGATTCCCTTCAGGTCATCCAGGCGGCTGACGTCCAGCAGGTATCGCTTGGACCGAAGCGCGCCGGCCCGGAGGTCGATCATCACATCGGTGCCCCCGGCCAGAATCTCGGTCCGGGGGCCGTGCTCCTGGAGAAAATCGAGGGCCTCCGCCAGGGTATTCGGCCGGATATAATCGATGGCGGCCATCACTCGCCCCCGGTTTTCCTGCGGCGACCGGCGGCGTCTTCGATGGCCTGGAGGATGTGATGGTAACCGGTACACCGGCAGAGGTTGCCGGCAATGGCCCCTTTGACGGCCGCGCGGTCGGGATTGGGGGCTTTCTCCAACAGGGCTTCGGCGCTCATGAGCATGCCCGGCGTGCAGAAGCCGCACTGCACCGCATGATGTTTCAGAAAGCTTTCTTGAAGGGGATGGAGATCCTCCCCATCCTGCAGGCCCTCAACGGTCTTCACATCCCGTCCGTCGAGCTGGGCCGCGAACATCAGGCAGGCATTGACCGCTTTGCCGTCCACCTGGATGGTGCAGGCGCCGCACTCGCCGATGCCGCATCCTTCCTTGGTTCCTTTCAATCCGAGAATGTCCCGAATGAGGGCCAGCGCGTTGATGTCGCCGTGGATGTCCACCTGGACGGGGTCTTTGTTGAGGGTGAATCGGATATGGGTTCGCTCATCGGTCATAATGGCATATAACCTGCTAAATTTAGATCTAAATTTTGCATATATGGCGCATCGTTTTTTTTATTTGACACGCCATTTTTAACTTGATAAACGACATAAAGAAATTGTCTACAATAGTCAATAGTTTTTTTGAAGCGAGGGTATCGCAAAGGAGGTGTTTCATGACGGTTCGGCTGATTCGGAATGTGGGGCTCATGCTGTCCGGCGACGTCCGGCAGCCGGTGCTCGACGCCGATTCCCTTTTGATCGAAGACGGGAAAATCGCCCAGGTCGGCAAGGGGCTGACGGGGTCCGCCGGCGCCCGGGTTATCGACGCCGGCGGCGGGGCGCTTTGCCCCGGCCTGATCGATTCCCACTGCCATGTGGTGTTGGGCGACTATACGCCGCGCCAGGGGATGCAGGGGTTTCTGGATTCCATCCTCCACGGCGGGGTGACCACCGCGATCTCGGCCGGAGAGGTCCATCTGCCGGGCCGGCCCAAAGACCCCCAGGGCGCCAAGGCCCTGGCGATTCTGGCGGCCAAGGCCTGGGCCAATTTCCGGCCCGGCGGCATGAAGGTGCTGGGCGGGGCGGTGATCCTGGAAAAAGGACTGACGGAGGCCGATTTCGACGAGATGGCCGAAGCCGGGGTGAAAATCGTCGGCGAAATCGGGCTGGGGTCGGTAAAAGACCCGGAAGAAGCCGCCGAAATGTGCCGATGGGCCAAGGCACGGGGCATGGCGGTCATGATGCATTCCGGCGGTACATCGATCCCCGGATCATCCGTGGTGGGGGCCGACCAGATCCTGACGGTGAAGCCCGGCGTGGTTTCCCACATCAACGGCGGCCCCACGGCCATGAGCCTGGCCGAAGCCAAACGGGTCATCGAAGCCTCGGACGCCGCCATCGAGATCGTCCAGTGCGGCAACGTCAAACGGGCCGCCGAGGTGGCCGGGATCATCGCCGGGCGGAAAGAATACGACCGGCTGGTGCTCGGCAACGACGCCCCCTCCGGCACCGGGGTCGTGACCCTGGGCATTCTCCGGAACATCTCCTGGCTGGCGGCCCTGGGCGGCATCGACCCGGCCCTGGCCGTCTGCGCCGCCACCGGCAATACGGCCCGGCTCCACAACCTCAACCGGGGCCGGATCGCCGAAGGTCTCGAAGCCGACCTGACCTTCCTCGACGCGCCCATGGGATCGCCGGGAGAAGACCTCCTGGCCTGCCTGAAAGAAGGCGACACCCCGGGCGTTTCCATGATCGTGGTGGACGGCGAGGTGGTGGTGGCCAAAAGCCGGAACACGCCGCCGCCGGTTCGGAAGGCGAAAGTTGTCTGAACTTTGATTTTGATGATTTGTGTGATGGACTGTGATGTTGAGCATAAAGGAAGGACCGATGAAAATTCGTAAATTCGTCAGCATTGTGGAAGAGACCGTCCGGGAGATGGATCAGGTCGTCGACCCGCCCACGCGGAAAGCCGCGGCCATCGCCGTGATCGAAAACCCCTTCGCGGGGAAATATGTGGAAGACCTGACTCCCCTGATGGACATGGGGGCGGAACTGGGGACCCTCCTGGGAGAGCGGTGTCTTAAAGCGTTAGGCATCGGCCCGGAGGCGTCCGAGAGCTACGCCAAGGGCTGCATCGTGGGGCTCGACGGTGAAACCGAACACGCCGCCGCCATCCTCCATCCCAAGCTGGGCAAGCCGTTCCGGGACGCCCTGGGGCGGGGGCTGGCCCTGATCCCCTCGGTCAAAAAGCGGGGGCCGGCCGGATGCACCATCGACATTCCCATCAATCACAAGGACGCCGCCTTCATCCGGTCCCATTTCGACGGCATGACCGTGGCCATCGAAGACGCGCCCAGGGCCG
>CAZZBE010000071.1:0-6708 GCA_964652715.1 uncultured Desulfobacteraceae bacterium | reverse complement strand
GAAATCGCCACCTTCCCCACCGCCACCCGGGACGAGGCCCGGGCCGCGGTGGAAGCGGCCCGGCGGGGATTCGAGGCCCTTAATAAAATCGCGCTCCGGGAGCGGGCCCGGATGCTGTTCGACATGCGCCAGAAATTCGAGGAGCATTTCGACGAACTGACGCGCGTCCTGACCCAGGACCACGGCCGGACCATCGGCGAGTCCCGGGGTTCGGTGCGGAGGGTCATCGAGAACATCGAATCCGCCTGCTCCGCCGCCTACGGCATGGCGGCACGGAACGAGCACATCGACGACCTGGCCAGGGGCATCGACATGTGGCTCACCTGGGAACCCCTGGGCGCCTTTCTCATCGTCACGCCCAGCAACATCCCCATGCACGCCTGGTCCTCCTTCGTGCCCTACGCCCTGGCCGCTGGCTGCTCCGTGGTGATCAGCCCCAGTCGCCAGGATCCGGTGGCGGCCGAATACATCAACCGCGTCGCCCTGGAGGCCGGCTGGCCCAAGGGGGCCGTCAACATGGTCCACGGCGGCCGGGCCGTCAACCAGTACATCCTGGAGCAACCCGAAATCCAGGGGCTGGGGTTCATCGGCTCCACCGCGGCGGGACTGGATCTGTTCAGCCTCTGCGGCCGGCTGGGGAAAAATTCCTCCATCAACGGCAACGGCAAGAACACCGTGGTCGTCATGCCGGACGCGGATGTGAAGACCGTCATGCCCTTCCTGCGGCAGGGGTGTTTCGGCATGACCGGTCAGCGGTGCCTGGGTTCCGACAACGTGGTGGTGGTGGGCGACGTCTACGAAGAATTCAAAGCCGAATTCGTGGCCGAGGCCCAACGGATGAAGCTGGGATACGGGCTGGACGAAGGGGTCGCCATGGGCCCCTACTGCACGGCCTCCGGCCGGGACAAGGTGGCCGCCTGGGTGGACGGGGCACTGGCCGAGGGCGCGACCATGGTCCACGACGGGCGTGCGTTGTCGTCGGACATATCCAAAGGGTTTTTCATGGGCCCGACGATCCTGGAAAACCTGAATCCCGACATGACCGCGGCCAAAGAAGAGGCCTTCGGCGCGGTGGCCGGCCTGATGCGGGCCGACAGCCTGGACGAGGTCATCGAATGGATCAACGCCAAGACCGATCTGGGCCATTCCGCCTGCATCATGACCGAAAGCGGCCGGCACGCGAGGAAATTCGCCCGGGAGGTCGATGTCGGAAACGTGGGCATCAATGTGGGCGTGCCGCAGCCTTACGCCTTCTTTCCCCTGGGCTCCAAACGGAAATCCTTTCTCGGCGGCGCCAAAAGCCGGATGGCCTCCATGCGGCTGTTTCTGGATGAAAAGACCGTCACCGCGCGCTGGGCGTAACGATATGAACATGCCGTCCATCACGGACCGGGTCAAAGGGTTCATCGAAGACGCCATTTTCAGCGGCGAATACGAACCCGGCGGCCGGATCAAGGAAGAACAGGTGGCCTCGACCCTCCAGGTCAGCCGCCCGCCGGTGCGGGAGGCGTTCAAACTGCTGGAGGCCGAAGGCCTCGTGGCCCGGAAGCCCCGTTGCGGCATTTTTGTGGCGGAAGTCAACGGCCAGGCGGCGTGGGAGATCTACACCCTCAAGGCGGAACTCTATGCCTTTTCCCTGCGGATCTCTTATCCCCGGCTGCGGCCGTCGGACATCGAACGGATGGGCCGCCTGGCCGACGCCATGAGCGACTGCACCGCCGCCGATCCGCCCAACATCGCCGCCTACCAGAAATTGAACGCCGGCTTTCACGACGTCCACATCCAGGCGGCGCGTCACGGCCGGTTGAAAGAGGTGATCCAGCGCCTCCACAACCAGGTCCGGTATTTCAGTCGCGCCTCCCTGTCCGACCCGGACCACCTGCGGGTGTCCTGCGACTACCACCGGCGCATTTTCGAATCCCTTCGGGGCGGCGATCCGGATGCCGCCGTCCGGCTCTCCCGCGAGCACGTGCTCATCGCCCTGGAACGGGTGGAAGGCGCAATCAGACAGGAAAGCAAAACCGGCCCATGAACATCGACCTGGAAAAATGCAACGGCTGCGGTTTGTGCGTTCGGGACTGTCCCCTTTCGGTCATTCGGCTGGAAGGAAAAAAAGCGGTCGTCGAAGACGGGTGCGTCGAATGCCGGACCTGCCTCCGGGTCTGCCCCCGGGAGGCGGTGGTGGAAATCCGGGAAGCGATTCCCGGCGCCCTGGTCTGCGACAAATGCCCGGTGGCCTGCCGGATTCCGGAGGGAAAACCCGGCGCGTGCCAACGGTTCATCCATCGAAACGGTCAACTGCTCCGGACCCGCCCGCTGCTGTCTTACGAAGACATCGCCCCTACCCTGACGCCGGCCCCGGACGCCGCCGTCACCCGGCCCCTGATCACCGCCATCGGCGCGGGCGGCACCTATCCCGATTACGTTCCGGCGCCGTACATCGTGACCGACCGCCGGGACGGGGTGGACGTGGTGACGGTGGTCACGGAGGTTCCGCTTTCCTATTCCGGGCTCAAACTGAAGCTGGACACGGATCTGCCGGTGGGCGCGGAAGGCGCCCCGGTCAAATTCGACGGCCGCGCCGTGGGGATGGTGGAGACCGAGGAATATGGCTCTAAAATGCTGGCCATCGGCGGGGTCAACCGGCTGACGGGAAAAGCCGGTTTCGCCGCGGCCCGGGCCGTGGCGGCCATCGCCAACCGGGAGGCCGTCGACCTGCGGGTCAAGGGCGGCGCCAAGCTCAGGGTTCAGGTGGGGGAACCGCCGGTGATCGACGGAAACGTCGTCAAGAAGATGCGCGTGGGGTGCGGATCGGCGGCCGCCGGGTTGTTTGCTAAGTTTTTCGAAAATGCGGCCGACGAGGTGATCGTGCTGGACGCCCACATCACTTCCCTGTTCACCCACCACGTCGCCGGCCGGTTTCTGGGCAAGACGCCGTCGGGCATCCGGCTCGCGTATCCCCAATCCACGCCGGGCCGTTATTTCGGGCGGCACGGCAAGGGATGGGGCGGCACGGATGTCGAGCATCCGCTGGACATTGTGGACGGGGTGGACTTGGTGGACGGGGTGGACGGGGTGGACGTTGGAAAAACGCGGGCCGGCGCGACCCTGCTCATCACCGAAACCACTGGCGAGCGGGCGGCCATGTTTCGCCTGGGCGAAAATGGCCGTTTCGAGGAAATCCCCCTGACCGACGCCGCCAACGCCGCGGTGGCCGCCATCGCGGAGACTTGCCAGGAATCGCTGGCGTCGGCCGTCTATGTGGGCGGCGCCGGCGGGTCGGCCCGGGCGGGTGTGACGAAATACCCCCTGCGTCTGACCCGGGCGGTCCATAAGGGCCGGGCCGTCCTGACCTGTGGCGGGGCGCCGGTCTTTGTGCTGCCCGGCGGCGGCATCACCTTCTACGCGGATGTCGGCCAGGTGACGCCCGGGGCGTTTACATGGGTGCCCACGCCGGCCACCGTCGCGCCGGTGGAATACACCATGCGGCTGACCGATTACGAGGCCATGGGCGGTCACGTCGAGGCCATGCGTCCCTTCTCGGCGGTGGTTCCCGTTGTGAAAAGCGATGACGAATCCAACGGACGATGATCCGCCCGTAAGGGTGCTGTCCGAGGACCTGGTGCTGGTGGACTGGGGTCCCATGACCCTGACCATCTCCGTATGGGATGAGGGAAAGGCCCGGCCGGTGATGGCGGCGCAAGCCGCCCGGACCGCTTTGTCCTGCCTCGCGATCCTGTCGGATTTCCAGGAATTTTTGCGGAAACCGGCGCATCTTCTTCCCGCGCATCCCAATTTTCCGGCAACTGCGGCGGTGGTCCGTCGCGCCTTCCGGGCCGCCCAAACCGTTTCCGGCAATTTGACGCCCCTGGCAGCCGTGGCCGGGGCGGTGGCGGACGAAGTGGCGGCCGCGGCCGCCGAAATGGGGGCCGACCGGGTGATCGTCAACAATGGCGGGGACGTCGCGTTGCGCCTGGGGCCGGCGGAAACGGCCGTGGTGGGCCTCCGACTCACGGGCGGCCGGGGATATGCCGGACAGCTGACGGTCCGGGGGGACGCCAACGTCGGCGGCGTGGCCTCCAGCGGCTGGAGGGGGCGAAGCCATTCCCCGGGGACGGCCGACCTGGCGACGGTGTGGGCGGACAGCGCGGCCCGGGCCGACGCGGCGGCCACCCTCCTTGCCGGCGCAACCCGTCTTGACGGATCGGACGTGGGCAAGGTCCGGGCCGGCGACATTGATCCTTTGTCCGATGTAAGGGACCAATCCGTCACCATTTCCGCGGGCCGCCTGACAAAAGCGCGGAAGCAGCGAGCCTTGGACCGGGCGTCTGAAACCGCCCGCCGTCTCCATGAAAACGGACATATCCTCGGATGCTGCGTGTGGCTCCAGGGGGAAGGGTTTTCCCTGGACCCGGGCGGCGTGCTGGCCGTGTAACTTTTTCCTTCTTCACCACGTCATTTCCATGAATTCAAAATGCCTCACCGAACTTGTCATCTGCATCAAAGGCGCCGGAGAAATGGCCAGCGGCGTGGCCTGGCGGCTCCACCGGTCTCATTTCCGGCGGATCGTCATGCTGGAAACCCCTCAACCCATGGCCGTGCGCCGGACCGTCTCCTTTTGCGAAGCCGTGATTTTGGGAGAAATCCGCGTGGAAGGCGTCACCGCAATCCGGGCGGACGGCGCTGAAGAGGCCCGCCAGGCGTGGCGGGCCGGCGGAATCGCGGTTATCGCGGACCCCGAATGGCGGTTCATGGCCCTTCTTCAGCCGGACGTTCTGGTGGACGCCGTCGTCGCCAAGCGGAATCTGGGGACGCGCATCGGCGACGCGCCCCTGGTCATCGGCCTCGGTCCGGGATTCGCCGCCGGCAAGGACGCCCACCGGGTGGTGGAAACCAACCGGGGGCACAATCTGGGGCGGGTCATCGCGTCCGGACGCGCCGAACCCAATACCGGCATCCCCGGCGTTATCGGCGGATACGGCGCCGAACGGGTCCTGAAGGCCCCGGCCGACGGCGCGTTTACCGCCTGTCGCCGCATCGGGGAAATGGTTCAACCGGAAGACCGCGTCGGGGACGTGGCCGGCGTCCCGGTTTCCGCCGCCATTGCCGGGGTCCTGAGGGGGCTGATCCGGTCCGGCGCGACGGTGGGAAAAGGGCGCAAGGTGGGGGACGTCGATCCCAGGGGACGGGCGGAACATTGCCATACGATTTCCGACAAGGCCAGGGCCGTGGCCGGCGGGGTCCTGGAAGCGATCCTGGAGCGGTTCAATGGGTGAGCTGGCGAAAGCCTTATCCCTTGACGGCGGCGTGATCAGTCTTGTGGGCGCCGGCGGCAAAACCACCTTCATGTTCCGCCTGGCCCGGGAGGCGATCCGGGCCGGCCAAACCGTCCTGGCGACCACCACCACCAGAATTTTCAACCCGACTTGCGACCCGGCCCCTGTCCGCCTCCTGGCAAAAAACGCGCCGGACCTGATCCGGCAATGGAACGCCGTTGGCCCCCCTCCCCTCTTCACAGTCGCCGCCGCCCGTCTTGACCCCGGCCGGAACAAACTCATCGGGTTTTCGCCGGAGGTCATCGACCGGATCGCGGACGCCGGATTGTTCCGGTGGATCGTCGTGGAAGCCGACGGCGCGGCGCGGCGGCCGTTAAAAGCGCCGGCCTCCCATGAACCCGTGATCCCCCGGCGCAGCGATGTTGTCGTGGCTTTTGGGGGACTGGACGCCGTCGGCAAGCCGCTCCATGACGACCATGTGTTCCGGGCCGAAATCTACGCCCGGCTGACGGGGCTGAACATGGGCGAGCCCGTGACGGCGGCCTCCATCGCCGCCCTGATGTCTCACCCGGACGGACTGTTCAGAGGCGTCCCTGAAACCGCGGAGAAAATCGTTTTTTTGAACAAAGCGGAAGGAGACGACCGGCGAGCGGCCGGACGGGAGACCGCCAATCGGCTGGCGGGGTTCGCGGGGCGGGTGGTTGTGGGAAGACTCGCCCCTCCCCCGCTTTGCGGCAAAGAGGGGGAGGGGGGCGGCCATCCGTTCACGCAAAATTGAGAATCATGCTGTCATTGGGTTCAAACGCCGCATGGGGCAGCCCGGAATCCTTGGCCACATAGCCCGGGGCCGCGATGCCGGAGTCGTACCGGGCATAGTTTTTAAAGGTCCGCCCGTCGATGCGGACCGTCATGCCCACTTCCGGCTTTTTCAGGGGTACCACGGCGTGGACGCCGCTGTACCGCTCCCTGACATCCTCGAACCCCAGCGCCTCTCCGCGCTTGCCGATGTCCACTTCCACATAGAACCGCGAACCTTCGCCGATCCGGTCCTTGTAGGTCTCGCCGATGTTTGCCAATACCGTATCCAGATGGTTGTTCATGTCGCGTCTCCTTTTTTTGGATATCCATTACTCTCTGATAACCATTTTCCATAATGATAGGATCGGCGACCGAAAAGTCAAGGGATCGGCGGTCGATCCGTCAGCGTTCCACCATAAAATCCCGCCGGGCCGAGGAGATGCTCACCGTGAACCCGGCGATGACCACCAGGAGGGACATGATGGTGAGGATGAGAAACGACGGCGTGCCGGCGTGGCGCACCATGAGGAACTCTACCAGGAAGACGATGAAGACGATGAGGGACAGGGTGTGGTTGATGATGGTGGAGACCGACGACCGGACCGATTTGAGGATCTCGAAATAGACCGCATGG
>CAZZBE010000070.1:6572-18411 GCA_964652715.1 uncultured Desulfobacteraceae bacterium | reverse complement strand
CGGCTTCCTCCCTTTGTCCCTTTGTCCCTTTGTCCCTTTGTCCCTCTGTCCCTTTTTCCCTCTTTTTCCCTAAACGGAGTCTCCCATGCACCCCCCACAAAAACTGATCGCCCCCTCGATTCTGTCCGCCGACTTCACCCGGCTTGGAGAAGAGATCCGCGCCGTTGAACGCGCCGGCGCCGACTGGATTCACATCGACGTCATGGACGGCCATTTCGTGCCCAACATCACCATGGGTCCCCTGGTGGTGGAGGCTGTTCGACGGGTCACGGACCTGCCGCTGGACGTCCATCTGATGATCGAACATCCGGACCGGTTCATCGCCGATTTCGCAAAGGCCGGGGCCGACTATATCGCGGTCCAGGCGGAGGCCTGCACCCATCTCAACCGGACCCTCCAGATGATCCGCGAGGCGGATGTGAAGGCCGGCGCGGCCCTCAATCCGGCCACGCCGCTGTCCGCGGTCGAGTGGGTGCTGGAGATGGTCGATTTCGTGCTGATCATGAGCGTCAATCCGGGGTTCGGCGGGCAGGCGTTTATCGTGAACAGCCTGGACAAGATCCGGACCCTCCGGGCCCTGCTGGACGAGAAGGGACGCGGGACGCTGATCCAGGTGGACGGCGGGGTGAACGAGAAGACCATCCAGCGGGTGGCCGGCGCCGGGGCCGATGTGCTGGTGGCCGGGTCGGCCATTTACGGGTCCGGGGATTACGCCGAAACCATCCGCCGGTTCAGGGGGCTCATGGACGAGGGGCGGGAGGCATAACCCATGGCCGGCGACAATCGACGCACGCGGGTCCTGGTCCTCCACGGCCCCAACCTCAACCTGCTGGGAAAGCGGGAGCCGGAGATTTACGGGTCCGCCACCCTGGCCGATATCGATGAAAAGCTGGTCCGGAAGGGGCGGGAATTGAACCTGGCGGTGGAGACCTTTCAGTCGAATCATGAGGGCGCCATCGTGGACCGGATTCAGTCGGCCATGGACGGCTGCGACGGCGTGGTTATCAATCCGGCCGCCTACACCCATACCAGCGTCGCCATCCGGGACGCGCTTCTCGTTTTGTCGGTCCCCATTATCGAGATTCATCTGTCCAATATTTACAAACGGGAAAGTTTCCGGCATCATTCCCTGATCCGCGACATCGCCCAAGGGCAGATCTCGGGCTGCGGCGCCTACGGATACGAGCTGGCGCTGCTGGCGATGGCCGATATGCTGAATCATGTTTGAACATTATGGCTCATTTAACTGCAAGATATCAGAAAAAGAAGTTTATTACTCCGAGATTGACGATTAATCATGCAAAATGCAACAACATCTCAAGAAGAACTTCGGGAGTTGCTCCGCAGGCTAAATCCGAATCGACCGGCTTCATTATCCGACAATGCGCTTCCAAGAATTGAAAGAGTTGGTGGGTCGCTCAGCCTGCTTTCGACACGCCTTAAAGCCGATCCGTACGCAAAAGCAATTGTCGCGGGCCACATCGGCGTGGGAAAATCAACCGAACTGATGCATTTGGCGGAATCATTGAAGGACGATTATTTTGTTATCTTCCGTTCGGTCAGCTCCGTTCTCGGCACGCACAATGCAAGCGTTCCGACATTGCTTATTTTCCTTTTAGAGGAAGCTGTCAGGCGATGGAATGCTGAATTGGCGCCCATGCCGAAAGAATTGGTGCGCAATATTGGAGAAATGTTTGGTCAGCGAGCGGATGGCGGAAGTGGGTTGCCTCTTCTTCTATCTCTTATCGGACTTCAAATTCCTTCTGAATCACAAATGGAAAAAGATTCTCCCGTCTTTTCAACATCGACCCAAATGGAGAATTTTTTAACAAAAATATTGCAAAAAATATCTCTACGTTATTTTCGTTTTGAGGAAAATCAGTCAATAGATATAAGCGATTTGGCGCTCGCTTTTGAAAATTTAGCAGATAAAATGATGGCGTATGCCGATAAACCTTTATTGATTGTAATTGACGATTTAGACAAAATCAATGATGAAAAAGCATCGCTCGATTTGTTTGTTCAACGGGCCATGGCGTGGATTCGTTTGCCCTGCGCTATAGTTGCCACAATGCCGGTTGATATGTATTTCCATGACCGGGCAAGAGAGATTGACAACATTTGGGGTGAAGTGTCCATTCTAGACCCTTTGGATACGCCTGGTGAAGCGGCGGAATTGACTGATCCGGCGCTGTCATTTTATCTGAGCCTTATGAAGGAAATTGGTGGTGAGAAATATTTTTCAGCCAAACAAATCAATCGACTGGCAAGAGCCAGCGGCGGCATTGTCCGTGATTTTGTCCATTTGTGCGCCCTATCGGTGAACTATGTTCTGGACACCGGGGAGTCTCATGTGAAGGATTGGCATATTGAAGCTGTTGAAAGAGCGCTGTCGGAAAAATTTCAAAGCCGACTTGATGACAATGATTACGCCACCATCGAAAAAATTGTTAGCAAACAAGGCAATGCCAAAGCGGGGGCTCAACTTATCAGAAGCGGCGCGTTGTTGTGTAAAAGAGATGAGAGCAAGCAGCGGGTTTACCAGGTTCATCCGTTGGTGGAGAAATTAGTGAATAATTATCTTTCACGCCAGAAAACACTTCAATTTCTGGCAGATGAAGATATGGCGCGATGATCCTTTGAAGGACGACATTATGTTTTACGATTTGGAAGATTATGTGAATCGAATTGTTTCAAATTCTGGAAATATAGGCTTAATTACTTATAATGATATAGATTTAAGAAAATCGCTATTGAGTCGTTTTGAATCAATCATTGAAAATGGTGAGCAATATACATTTGTTCAGATAGACGCTTCCATTTGTTCAGTAGAAGAGTTACACGAAAAAATTGTATTAAAATCCAATTTGCCAGACAAAGACAATCTCATAATTGCTATTGTCAATGCCGATCAGCTTCTACCTATGGGCATTGGCGGAACAATACTGAATGGATTTAGGGAACGGTTGACGCTTTTTAAGGCGACGATCATCGTAATTAGTGAAAGCTTGTTAAGGCCCTTTCAAATCGCCGCGCCCGATCTCATGGGGTTGGTCGGCAGCTTTTTTGCGAGGGCCGGACAGATGGCGGAACCTGTTGTTTTAGATATCGAAGATGATATATTATGAATCCTGCCATCAATAGTTGCATTACCATATTTAAGAATGGCTTGGATAGTTGCGCCATATTTGATCCCCCGGGCCATACCCAATTTGCTGTTCAGCTAGGGTCAACAAACAAAGGCGAACAATTCGCTCATATTGGACGTGGGTTGGATGAAAGAGAAGTCAAAAAATTAAAATTCAATGATAAGAAACTGGCGCGTGATCCATTGTATATCAAGAGAGGAGGAGAGTTTAAATTTTTTATTAGATTGAACGCTTCCCAATCCCCCCTGATAGAAAAATACAGTTTTCGTTTCATTGGGCTGAGAAAATCGAAAAACGGCGTTCATTCATTGCGTTTTGATAAAGACTTGAACGCGCCGAGAGACTGTGATGATTGGGATCAAAAAACGCAAGACGCTCCTTCTCATCCAGCCCACCATCTTCATATCAATTTTGAAGATGACAATGACATGAGACTCCCTACCGGAGCCATTGATCCCTTGATGATGATTGCTTCCATTGATCATTGGTATCGAAACATTTTATCCAAATAATGGTGTGAATCGAAAGTGAGGCGCCATATGAAAAACAAGACAGAAATGATTATCCTGATCGTCGCGTTGCTTTTCAACGCCCCCTTTGCCTTTGCCCAGGGCGGCCCGGCCCGGGTCGTGACGGAAACGGTGACGGAGCGGATGATCTCCCCCACTACCCGCATCGTGGGCGTGGTCGATTTCGACATCCTGGCGGGGCTCTCCCCCGAGGTGAGCGGCCTTATCGAGGAGAGCAACATCGAAGAGGGGAAGGTGGTGAAAAAGGGAGAGACTCTGGTCCGCCTCAACACCGACCTGCTCCGGAAGGACGTGGAAATCCGGCGGAAGGAGATGGAGGGGATCGGGGTGCGGATCGCCAACGCCCGAAAGAATCTCGACCGGTTCGAGACGCTGTTCAAGGAAGCGGCGGCCAGCGAAAAGGCCTACGACGATCTGGCCGACAGCGTCCGGGAGCTGCGCAAAGAGCAGGAGCGGGTCAAGAAGACCATCGAGAAGCTGAGGCTGGAGATCGATAAAAGCACCCTGGCGGCGCCCTTCGACGGCATGGTGCTGGAAAAGCTGAAGGAGGTGGGGGAATGGGTCTCCCCGGGCATACCGGTGTGCACCCTGGGGTCGACGAGCGATCTGTTTGTCGAGGCGGCCGTGTCCGAAGATCTGGTGGAATACATCCGGCCGGGCCGGGAGGTAGTGCTGGTGATCAACGCCCTCAAGCGGGAGTTCACCGGCCGGGTGGCCAATTTCGTGCCCATCGCCGATCCGGCCACCAAGACCTTCAACGTCAAGATCGCCATCCCCTATTTCGACGAGGCCATCCGGAACATGTCGGCCACGGTCAACGTCCCGTCAGGCAGGGAGCAGAAGCTGCGGATGATCAGGCGGGACGCCCTGGTGCGGAACGAGGGGAAGACTTTCGTTTACACCATCAAAGACGGCAAGGCGTCCATCCTGCCCATCAACGTCGTGGGATACGAGGGAAAATACGTGGGGGTGGACAACGACTACATCCAGCCCGGCATGCCGGTGGTGGTGGACGGCAACGACCGGCTGCGGCCGGACCAGGAAGTGACGGTTGTAGAGGGAGGAAAGTAAATTCATGGACTTTATCCGATTTTCCATTTCCAAACCGGTAACGGTGACCGTGGGCATCATCCTGGTGATGTTGTTCGGTCTCATCGGCATCAGTCGCCTGCCCATCCAGTTGACCCCCGACGTTGAAAGCCCTCAGATCACCGTCACCACCATCTGGCCTGGCGCCACCCCCTACGAGGTGGAAAAGGACATCGTGGAAGAGCAGGAAGACGTGCTCAAAGGGGTTCAGCGCCTGACGCTCCTGGAGAGTTCCTCTTATAACAGCCGGGCGGAAATCACGCTGACCTTCGAGGTGGGCACGGACATCGACGCGGCCCTGCTCCGGGTCTCCAACAAGCTGGACGAGGTCCGGGCCTACCCCGAAAACGTGGAAAAGCCGGTCATCGACGCCTCGGGCGCCGACAGTTCGCCGGTGATCTGGATGGTCCTTACGACCCAGGAGGGCGATCCGAACAAGATCAAGACGTATCGGACCTTTTTTGAAAACGAGGTTCGCCAGTACCTGGAGCGGGTCCAGGGGGTGGGGGACCTGTTCGTGTTCGGCGGGTCCGACAAACAGCTCGAAGTGGTGGTATCGCCGGAGAAACTCGCCCGGTACCAGTTGACCATCGGCGACGTGACGGCCCGGATCGCGTCCGCCAACCGGAACGTGTCGGCCGGCCTCCTGGGACTCGAGAAAAACAACTACCGGGTCAGGACCGTGAGCGAATTTCGGAATCCGGACGATCCCCTCGACGTGCTGCTCAGAGACGACGGCATCCGCCGGGTCCATCTCCGGGACGTGGCCGAGACCCGGTTCGGGTACGCCACCAACGACGTGACCGTCATGCACAACGACACGCCGGTCATCGTGGTGGGGGTCCGCAAGCAGCAGGGCGCCAACGTCATCGAACTCACGGGCCGGGTCAAGGAAGTGGTCTCGGAACTCAACGAGGGAATCCTCGACCGCAACCAACTGCATTTCAAGATTGTTTCCGAGCAAACCCCCTACATCAACACCTCCATCGACCTGGTCCAGAAAAACGTGATCATCGGCGGCTGCCTGGCCCTGGCGGTGCTGTTGATCTTCCTGCGGTCCATCAGTTCCACCCTGGCCACCGCCATCGCCATTCCCATTTCGGTCATCGGCACTTTTGTCTTCATGTGGGTCTTCGACCGGTCCATCAACGTGGTGAGCCTGGCGGGCATCTCCTTTGCCGTGGGCATGCTGGTGGACAACGCCATCGTGGTGCTGGAGAACATCGACCGCCACCGGAAGATGGGCAAAGGGCCGACCGAGGCCTCCTACGACGGCGCCAAGGAGGTCTGGGGCGCGGTGCTGGCCTCCACCTCCACCACCGTGGCGGTGTTTCTGCCGGTCATTTTCATGCAGGAAGAGGCGGGCCAGCTTTTCAAAGACATCGCCATCGCCATCACCTTCGCCATCATCATCAGCTTCATCGTATCGGTGTCGGCCATTCCCACCATCACCAACATCTTCTACCGGATGTCAAAGGGCAAAGCGCCCAGGGGCAAGTCCATCGCCTGGGTGGGGGACAAGCTGGCCGGCGGGATCATGTCCCTGTCCCGACTGACCCTGAAAAACATCGCCACCCGGCTGGTCACCATTGCTCTCCTCACGGTCATGGCGGCGGGCATCGTGTGGCTGCTGTTGCCCAAGGCGGAATACCTGCCCCAGGGCAACCGGAACCTGATCCTCAACATCCTGCTGCCGCCGCCGGGCTATTCCGTTGAAAAACGCCAGGAGATGGGCCACTACATTTTCAAGACCACCAAGCCCTACTTCGAGGAGGACAACAAAGACGGCATCCCCCAGATCGAAAACATCTTCTATGTGGGCGCGGACCGGATCACCCTCTTCGGCGCCATCAGCAAATACGAAACCCGGGCCACTGAGATGATGCCCCTGTTCAACCGGATCATCAACTCCATTCCCGGGGTCTACGGCGTGTCCACCCAGGCGGGGATTTTTCAAAGCGGCATCGGACGGGGCCGGACCGTTCAGGTCAACGTCTCCGGGGACGACATCGGCCAGATCATCGGATCGGCCCGGACCCTGTTCGGCGCCATCCGCCAGAAGGTGAGCCGGCAGGTGCGGCCGGTGCCTTCTTTGGAAAACACCTATCCCGAGGCCAACTTCATCCCGGACCGGTCCAGGGCCATGGCCAACGGCATCACGGAAACGGAACTGGGACTGTACATCGACGTGATCATGGACGGCCGGACGGTGGGGGAATACAAGCCCGAAGGGACCAAGAAAATGGACCTGGTGCTGCGCGGCTCGGAAGAGAACATCCGGACCCCCGAGGACATCGCCGCCAGCGTCCTGGCCAACCGGTACGGGAACCTCATCCGGATCGCCGACGTGGCCCATCTCGAATACGATCAGGGGATGATGCAGGTGGACCACCTGGAGCGGAAGCGCAACATCACCCTGGAGGTGACGCCGCCCAACGATCTCCCGCTGCAGCGGGCCACGGAGATCATCGAAACCGAGATCGTGCCCGGGCTTCAAAAGGCCGGCCAGCTGGAAGGCGTCACCGTCAGCGTGGGCGGCAACGCGGACAAGCTGACCGAGGCCATGAAGGCCATCGGCGGAAACCTGATCCTGGCGGCCATCATCGTCTACCTGCTCATGGCGGCCCTGTTCGAGAACTTTTTCTATCCGTTCATCATCATGTTCTCGGTTCCCCTGGCCGGCGCCGGCGGCTTTATCGGGCTGACCCTGGTGGATACGTTCGTGGCCCGGCAGTCCTTCGACATCGTGACCATGCTGGGATTCATCATCCTGGTGGGGACCGTCGTGAACAACGCCATCCTGGTGGTCCATCAGGCGCTGAACAATGTGCGATACGGCGGTTTTCAGGGGATGGAGGCCATTCACGAGTCGGTGCGCACCCGGATCCGCCCCATTTTCATGTCCACCACCACCAGCATCTTCGGCATGCTGCCCCTGGTGCTCTCCACCGGCGCGGGCAGCGAACTCTACCGGGGGCTGGGCAGCGTGATCCTGGGCGGGCTGGCGTTTTCGACCCTGTTTACGCTGTTCGTGATCCCGCCGCTGCTTTCCTTTTTCATCGGGTTCGAAAAGCCCCGGACCGAAGAAAAGAAAGACGAACCCGGCGAGCCGACGGCGCCGGCGGAGGTCGCCGAACTCTCCATCGCCGCCTCCCGGCGGTGAGAAGGACGGGGAAAAGAGAGCGCCCGTCCCGGTTTACCGGATTCTGATCCAGAGCAAGCGGGCGGGCGCATCCCCCGGATTGCGCCACTGGGAGGGAAGCGCAGAGGCGAGATAGATCACGTCGCCGGGGTTGACGGTGTGGACCGTCCGGTCGATTTTCACCTGGAGCCGGCCTTCCAGCAGGTAGCCCATCTCCTCCCCTTTGAAGACGAAAAAGTGGGCGTTCAGACGGGTCCCGGACGGGATGTCGATAAGGCAGGGCGCCGTCTTGGAATCGAAATCGATGGGCGTGAGCCGCCTGGCGGTCACGCCGCCCCTGGGCAGGCCCGGCAACGGGATCGGCGTTGCGTCGGATGAAGAAAAGACCACGTCGTTTCCGGCGTCTTCGGCATTCTGGAAAAAAGCGCTCACCTCCACCGACAGGATTTCGGCGATCTTGATCAGGGCCGGCAGCGAGGGATAGATGAGGTCGTTTTCCACCTGGGAGATGTTGCTCGGGGTCACGCCCACCTGCCTGGCCAGTTCCGTCTGAGAGATCCCCCGGCGGGAGCGAAGTTCCTTGAGTCGGGTCCCCAGATCGATTTTGGAAGACGTGGCCCGTCCGGCGTCGAAAACCACCTGAAAGGACCCGTCGGGCAGGGGTCTGGACCAGTAATCGAAGGGGCGGTTTCGGGTTTGATTCTCCCGGTTTTCCGCTTTGAGGATGCTCAGGCGCGTCTTTCCCCGCCGGATGGAGAGGTCGATGGCCACCTGGGCGATCTGGTTGATGCGGGCCCTGAACCGCTGGGAATGGGCGTTCTTCTCGATGATCCAGTAGGCCACGGTGTTGAGTTCGTACAGCCGAGGACAGGAACGGGCGTAAAACTTCAGGAGGTTCTCCTCCCCGTTCCACAGATCCTGCATGCCGGTCAGGCTTTCGAACACATACCGGACGTCCCCGGTCAGGGACTGGTGAACCTTGTACAAGACATCGCCGAACCGGTCGGCGTCGCCGGGGGATTCGACGGGCACGATGCGAAAAGGCTTGTTTTCCTTGCCGTTTTCATAGAATTTGAGGAAGACCTCCGATCCGTCCCCCTTGCCGTAGGTGAAGCAATCCATCAGGATGAACCGGGGGCTGTGGGCCAGGGGCCCGATCCGCTCCAGCAGGTTTTTGGGGGAACGGTCAAAGGCGACGTAGACCAGATACCGGTCGTCCGCCAGCGACGCCCGGATGAAATTTCTGCAGAAAACGGACGCCAGACTGCCGGCATCGTCGTACCACACTACGTTGTCGCCGATAAAAATTCCGCCCAGCAGCTTGTCCAGGCCGCCGGCGCCGGAATCGATCCGGTTGCGTTCAGGCGTCATAATCCTCCGAAGGGAAAGACGACCCATTGGCATACAGGACCCCGCTTTTTGCAGAGACGAGGGCAAAGTCTATAACGTATTGGATCATGCCCTTTTATAACCTGTCCTGATGCGCGACGCAACCCAAAAAGGGCGCATCCCGGCGATCAGGAAATGGCGTCCCGCCCCCGCTCGCCGGTTCTGACGCGGACGGCGTCCTCCACCCCATGGATGAAAATCTTGCCGTCCCCGACCTTGCCCGTCCTGGCCGACTCCATGATGGTCCCGACGACCCGATCCGCGAGCGCCGCTTCGACCACCACCTCGATCTTGATCTTGGCGATAAAATCGACCGTATATTCCGCCCCGCGGTAGACCTCCCGGTGTCCCCGCTGCCGACCGTACCCCTTTACCTGGGTTGCCGTCATTCCCTTTACGCCAAGATGATTGAGGGCATCCTTCACCTCGTTGAGCTTGACCGGCTGAATCACCGCTTCGACCTTCCGCATCCTGTCCATATCGCTCCATCTTCCGTTCATTAAAGTAAAAAAGGATCATATATTATCAGGAATGTTGATTGTCAATTTGAAATTTTAACTAATTTATACTTATATTTGATAGTAAAGCTAAAAATAAATGAGTTTAACTCAGCTATTTGAGCATTCCTAATTCTAACTTGACACAACCGGCTTTAAAAGGATAAAGGAATTGGACTTTTGCAAAAGGAAACGAAAACGGCGGGGACCGCCCGGCATTACTTTTCACTAATCGGAGGAAGAACACCCAATGAATCTTCACAGACCCAATTCCAACGAAGCCCTTCAAACCAAAAACCGTTCCCGGAGCGTGGCGCCCCAGTCGGGCATCTGCGCGCGCTGCGTCGATGGATGCAAAGGAAACTGCGATCTTTTCGTTTCCAGCTTCCGCGGCCGGGAACTGCTCTATCCATCCCCCTTCGGTTCGGTGACCGCCGGCACGGACAAGGACTACCCGGTGGATTATTCCCACCTCAACATCATGGGGTACGCCATCGGCGCGGCCGGCATCGAGGCCGATCCGGACCACGCCGTCTTCCCCCGGGTCAACACCGAGACCTGGTACGGGGCCACGGAGAAGATCAAGATGAAGATCCCCATGTTCACCGGCGCATTAGGGTCCACCGAGATCGCCCGGAAGAACTGGGGCCATTTCGCGGTGGGCGCCGCCATCAGCGGCATCAGCCTGGTCTGCGGGGAGAACGTGTGCGGCATTGATCCGCAACTGGAGATCGACAAGCACGGCAAGGTGGTGGAGTCGCCCGACATGCGCCGCCGGGTGGAGGAATACCGCCGGTACCATTCGGGCTACGGCGACATCATGGTCCAGATCAATGTGGAGGATACCCGGCTGGGCGTGGGCGAGTACGTCATCGAGAAGCTGGGGGTGGAGACCATCGAATTGAAATGGGGCCAGGGCGCCAAGTCCATCGGCGGCGAGATCAAGGTGGATTCCCTGGACCGGGCCATGGAACTGGCCCGGCGCGGCTACATCGTGACGCCGGACCCGGACCGGCCTTCCAACCAGATCGCTTATCGGGACGGCTCCATCAAGGAGTTCGAACGCCATTCCCGGGTGGGATTCCTGGACCAGGAAGGGTTCATGCGGGAGGTGGACCGGATGCGGCAGCTGGGCGCCAAGCGGGTGACCCTCAAAACCGGGGCCTACCCCATGCGGGAACTGGCCATGGCCATCCGCTGGTCCTCGGACGCCCGCATCGACCTGCTGACCATCGACGGCGCGCCGGGAGGCACCGGCATGAGCCCCTGGCGGATGATGTCGGAATGGGGCGTGCCGGCCATCTATCTTCACGCCATGGCCTACGAACTGTGTCTCCGGCTGGCCCGGAAAGGCGCCTTTGTGCCGGACATCGCATTCGCCGGCGGCTTCTCCTCCGAGGATCACATCTTCAAGGCCCTGGCCCTGGGCGCGCCCTTTTGCAAGGCGGTCTGCATGGGCCGGGCCCTGATGATCCCCGGCATGGTGGGCAAGAACATCGACCGCTGGCTCAAGGGCGAGGACGGCGGACTTCCTTCCACGGTCTCCAAATACGGCGCGTCCAAGGAGGAGATCTTCGTCACCTACGAAAAGCTGCGGTCCCAGTACGGCGACGAAGTCGAAAACTTTCCGCTGGGCGCCGTGGGCGTCTACAGCACCTCGGAAAAGCTCCGGGTGGGCCTGCAACAGCTCATGGCCGGCTCCCGGAAATGGCGGACCCACCTCATCACCCGCCGGGAACTGGCCTCCCTCACCGAAGAATGCGCCAAGATTACAAACATCCCCTACATCATGGACGCCTACCGGGAAGAGGCCCTGGCGGTGATCGACGCATGATCTGAATCAGGATATCCGGGATGTAAAAAAAAAGATAGCCAGGATGGGGATCGGCCATCCTGGCTATCCTGTCGCCATCCTGGCTATCTTGATTCAAACCTTATTCCGCGGCAGGCGCCTCCTCTTCCGGATCAAGGGATTGGTCCATGTCGGCTTCCGCGTCCGCTTCCGGCTCGGGAAGGGGCGGCGGCTCGACGATGCCCATAGCG
>CAZZBE010000070.1:0-6472 GCA_964652715.1 uncultured Desulfobacteraceae bacterium | reverse complement strand
TTCCGCGTCCGCTTCCGGCTCGGGAAGGGGCGGCGGCTCGACGATGCCCATAGCGTCCTTGAGCATCGCCATGATCTCCTCGTTGCCCTTCCGCTCCGCCACCGCCAGCGGCGTGATGCCCCGGAAAGTGGCTTCCGCGTCCGCCCCGCTTTTCAGCAGCATTTCCACGATTTTCGGTTTTCCGGCGCCCACCGCCGCGTGAAGCGGCATGAACCCTTCGTTGTCCTTGACATTGACGTCGGCGCCCTTGGCGATCAGCAGTTCCACCAGTTCGGCGTGGCCTTTGCCGGCGGCATAAAGGAGCGCGGTCGACCCGGTGGGGTCCGTCGTGTCCACCGGCGTTCCGTCGGCCAGTTGCGCTTCCACCGCCTGAACATCGCCCTTCTGGGCCGCGGTCATCAGTTTCTCCATCGAATTCGTGCATCCGGCGGCGAGGAGCACTGTCAGGAGCGTGGTGAGGAGAAGTGCGCGTGTGAGCTTCATTGGTTCATACCTTTCTGTTTTAAGATTCATCAGTTGACATTCTCTCATCCAGCCACGCCAGATTTTCCCGAATCAACTCCGGAATGGGCAGATCGTAGGGGCATCGTTCGATGCACTCTTCGCATTCGGAGCAGTTGCGGGCCAGTTCGATGGCGTGGGCGAAAAAGTCTTTTTCCAGGATGGCGGCGCCGAACCGGTTGACGGCCGAGGGGATGCCCAGGACGGTCTGGATGGAGATCCCTTCGGTGCAGGGCTGGCAGTAATCGCACCGGCGGCAGAAATTCTTGTCGAAGGACGCCCGGATGGATTCGATGTCCTTTTGATCCGCGTCGGTCAGCGTGTAATCGCCGTTTTCGAACACCGCCCAGTTTCCGTCGAATTTTTCAGTGTCCTCGACACCGGGGATGAGGACCACATCGGGTCGGGACAGGGCGTATTTCAACGCCAGATCGGCACGCTCGATGACGCCGCCGCTGAAGGATTTCATGGCGATGACGCCGATGCCTTTCTCCCGCGCTTTGGGGAAGATCCGGGTTTCGGCGTCGGGCTCCAGGAAGCTGAAGCAGACCATGATCGTCTCGAACAATCCCTCGTGGATGATCCGCTCCGCCAGATCGAGGCTGTGGGTGGTGATGCCGATGTGGCCGATTTTGCCGGCGTCGCGCGCCTGGCGAAGGGCGTCCAGCGCGCCGCCCGGCGCAATGGCATTCTCGTAGTCGGCGTCGTCCCGCACCAGATGGAGCTGGTAGATCTCGATCGTCCCCCGCCGCAGTCGCCGCAGGCTCTCCTCCAGGTCGCTCAGGACGCCGTCGCGGGTCCGGGACGGGGTTTTGGACGCCATGATCACCGGTTTGCGGAGCCCCTGGAGGGCCAGGCCGATCCGGTGCTCGCTGGTGGTGTACATCCGGGAGGTGTCGATAAAATCGACGCCCCGCTCCACGGCGTGCCGGACGGTTTCCACGGCCCGGGCCTCGCCGACCCGCTGGATGGGGATGCCGCCGAATCCCAGGCGAAAGACTTCGAGGCCGGTGTTTCCGATCACCGTTCGTTCCATAGGGCGGTTCCTTTCTTGGGGGAGGGCTTAGAAACACTCCTTTGCATTTGCGGGCTTTCGTGGTTACACTGTCCCACTATAAGATCATCCACCGGCTTTTTGCAAGCCCCTAACGATTCAGGAAAAGGAGGCGGTCATCATGGAAAAGGACGAGGCCCCGGTTTTTGAAAAAATAGCGGTTCTGGAAAGTCCCTTCGAGGCCCAGGTGGCGGGGTCCATTCTGGAGGACGAGGAGATCCCCCACATGATCCGCTCCTACCACGACACCGCCTACGACGGCCTGTTCCAGATGCAAAAGGGGTGGGGCGAGATCCGCGCCCTGCCCGGGGATGCGGACCGGGTCCGGGAAATTCTGGACTTGGTCAGATCCGACAATCATGATATAACCGATGATTATGACACGAATGAATAAACTTTCCAAGCACGATGCTGGAACCATGACATTCAACAGCACTAAGGAGGTCGGCATGACGGATTTCAAAAAAGCCCTTCAGGTGGGCCGCGCGCCCAATGTTCAGAAGCTCTTTCCCAATTCCCAGGCCCTGCTGGTGAGCGGGAAATACATCGATCTGGCCATGCTCGCCAAAGGGAAAGCCATCTGCCTGGCCGCCAACGGCCGAAACCATCTCGTCATCCGGGGCGCGTTGAAGGCGGCCCAGCGGGCCAATTCCGTGCTGATTGTCGAAATCGCCCGGTCTGAAGGCGGCGCCGGGGCCTACTGCGCGGTCAATTACTGGAACATCGCCCGGCAGGTGGACGCCCTGTGCAACGAGATGGGCATCACCGTGCCGGTGGCCGTCCATGCGGACCACTACGGCATCAAAAAAGAGGCCGACATCGTCCCGGCCGAAAAAGAGATCCCATCGCTTTTCGATTTCGGGATCACTTCCATCGCCCTGGACGCCTCCCACATGCCCGACGACGAGAACCTCCTTACGAGTCTCCGGCTGAAGAAATTGGTCCCCGACTGGTCCGGGTACGAAACCGAGGTGGGCGAGATCAAAGGCAAGTCGGGCCTCTCCACCGTCGAGGAGGCCTCCTATTTGATCAAAGGGCTCAACGCCCACGGGATCTTCCCCAACTGGATCGCCCTCAACAACGGCACCAGCCACGGCATCGAAGAGAGCGACGCCGGCATCCAGGTGGACCTGACCGCCGACATCCACGAAACCCTAGCGCCCTATAAGGTCTCCGGGGCCCAGCACGGCACGTCCGGCAACAGCTCCGACCGGCTCCGGACCATCGCCCAGACCACCCGCACCACCAAGGCCAACGTGGCCACCGCCCTCCAGATGATTTCCTGGGGCGTGGAGGTCAACGACTACGGCAACGCCATCCTCGACGCCGAGGGGAACTTCAAAAAGGTCGAGGGACAAGGCGTGGAGGAGGACCTCTGGAAAGAGATGGTCGCCTACGCCGAATCCAAGGGATGGAAAAAAGGCGATTACAAGAAGCTCAACCTCCCCTTCGAAAACAAGATCCTTGGGCAGTCCGAACCCGTCCGCGAGCGGATGGCCAGGGCGGTGGAGGACTTCGCCTACAACATGATCGCCAACGTGTTCAACGCAAAGGATACGGCCGACATCGCCATCGACGCCATCCTCGAGGCCGGTTCCCCCGATCCGGGCCCCAAGGCCGAGCGCATCGAAAGCCCCGACGACTGGACCGAGGAGAAGATCCGGAAGAACGCGCCGATCCAGTCCGACAAAGGTCCCGCGGGCGATTTCGACGACTGATCCATGCGGCGGAAAATCTATTCATCCGGGAGCATCTCCGTATCAAGGCGTCTTTACAAACCCGCGATTCGATGGTAGGCAGTGGCATTAATTGAGGTTGACGGACGACTTCCGCGTCGATCCCAGGAGCCGAAAATGGATTACATCAAGATACGCTTTGGCGATGAATTGGAACAGTTCGATTGTGATTTCGAGAAGACCATCCAGGGCATGTTCCGGTCCATGAGCCCGGTCTTCCGGCTGGCCCAGCGCTCATGGCGGCCCCAGATGGACATCTACGAGACGCCCCGGGAGATCGTCGTCCTGGCGGAGGTGGCCGGGGTCGGCAAGGACGACCTGGAGGTCGAGATCAGCAGCCGGGCGGTGAAGGTGTCCGGCGACCGCCCCCCCGGGCCCAAGGGCGAAAACGCCACCTACCGGCTGGCGGAGATCCAGTACGGCCGATTCGAACGGATGCTCTTTCTTCCCGTCCCCATCGACCCTGAAAAGGCGACGGCCACCTTCAACAACGGCTTCCTGACCGTGCGGCTCGTCAAAAAGCCGCGGGACCGGGAACGGGTCTGCAAAGTCCCCATTTCCGAGGGATAATCTCCCATCGATATCCTGTGGCGCTTTCCGATGATTCCCTGTGACCGTTAACCGATTTTGGAGGTATCCATGGCGCAATCGCCGAACCCGGATATGGAAGTCGATAAAGACAATCTGCCGGACACCCTGCCCATCCTGCCCATATTCGATTCAGCCCTCTTTCCCAAAATGGTTCTTCCCCTGGTGGTGATGCAGGGGGACTCGGTGAAACTGGTGGACGAGGCCATGAACAAGGACCGGATGATCGGGCTAACGGTGGGCCGCAAACCCGGGGAGAAGCGGGAGGTGGGCCCCGACGATCTCCACGCGGTGGGCGCCAGCGCCCTGATCATGAAGATGGCCAAAAACGAAGACGAGCGGGCCCAGCTTCTGGTCCAGGGGCTGAGCCGGTTCCGGATCATCGAGTTCACCGAGGTCAAGCCCTATTTCCGGGCCCGCGTCGAGCACCTCCAGGACGAAGAGGTGAGCGACAACGAGGTGGAGGCCCTGAAAAACAACGTCCTGGATCAGTTCCGCCGCATCGTCGAACTCTCCCCCGGCCTGCCCGACGAGATGGCCGCCATGGCCAAATCCATCGACGAAGCGGGGGTGCTGGCCGACATGATCGGCTCCTCCATCAACACCGGGGCCGAAGAAAAACAGAAAATTCTGGAAACCCTCAACGTCAAGGAACGGCTCCGGGAGGTCAACCGGCAGATCAACCACCAGGTGGAGATCCTCGAACTGGGCGACAAGATCCAGACCCAGGTCAAGGGGGACATGGATCAGCGGCAGAAGGAGTATTATCTCCGCCAGCAGCTCAAGGCCATCCAGGAGGAACTGGGGGAACAGGACGAAACCAGCGTCGAGGTGGAGGAATACCGGACCAAGATCGACGAAAAGGACCTGCCCGAAGAGGCCAAGAAGGAGGCCGAGCGGGAACTCAAGCGGATGTCCCGGATGCATCCGTCGGCGTCGGAATACACGGTGGTCTCCACCTACCTCGACTGGATCACCACCCTGCCCTGGAACGAATCCACCCCGGACGCGCTCGACATCAAAAAGGCCCGGAAGGTCCTCGACGAGGACCACTACGGCCTGGAAAAGGCCAAACGGCGGATCATCGAATACCTGGCCGTCCGGAAACTCAACCCGGAATCCAAGGGGCCGATCCTTTGTTTCGTGGGCCCGCCGGGCACCGGCAAGACCTCTCTGGGGCGGTCCATCGCCCGGGCCCTGGGCCGCCAGTTCGTCCGCATCTCCCTGGGCGGGGTCCGGGACGAGGCCGAGATCCGGGGCCACCGCCGCACCTACGTGGGCGCCATGCCGGGCCGGATCATCCAGGGCATCCGCCGGGCCGAATCCAACAACCCCGTTTTCATGCTGGACGAGATCGACAAGGTGGGTTCCGATTTCCGGGGAGACCCCTCGTCAGCCCTTTTGGAAGTCCTTGATCCCGAACAGAACAATACCTTTTCCGATCATTATCTGGACATTGCTTTTGATCTGTCCAAAGTGATGTTCATCACCACGGCCAACATCCTCGACACCGTTCCGCCGGCCCTCCGGGACCGGATGGAGGTGCTCAAGCTCCTGGGCTACACCGACGAGGAGAAGGTCAAGATCGCCAACCGGTTCCTGATCCCCCGGCAGCGGGCCGAAAACGGGCTGAAGGCGGACGGGATCACCTTCACCCGGGGCGCCATCAAGAACATCATCGGCGACTACACCCGGGAGGCGGGGCTCCGGAACCTGGAGCGGGAGATCGCCACCGTCTGCCGGGGGGCCGCCACCAAGATCGCCGAGGGGAAGGCCCAGACGGTCCGGATCAAGGCGACCAATCTGTCGTCTTACCTGGGGCCGGTCCGGTTCACGTCGGAGATGGCCGAACGGACCTCCACGCCGGGGGTGGCCACGGGGCTGGCCTGGACCCAGGCCGGCGGGGAGATCCTCTTTGTGGAGGCAACGGCCATGAAGGGGAACAAGAACATGACCCTGACGGGACAGCTGGGGGATGTGATGAAGGAATCGGCCGCCGCCGCCCTGAGCTTCGTTCGCGCCAACGCCAAGAACCTGGGCATCGACGAGGACTTTTTCGCCGGTCACGACATCCACATCCACGTGCCCGCCGGCGCCATCCCCAAGGACGGGCCCTCCGCCGGGGTGACCATGCTCACGGCCCTGGCCTCGTTTCTGACCGGCAGGACCGTCAAGGACCGGCTGGCCATGACCGGGGAGATCACCCTCCGGGGCCAGGTGCTGCCCATCGGCGGCGTCAAGGAAAAGACCCTGGCGGCCCACCGGGCCGGCATCGAGACCGTGATCCTGCCCAAGCGGAACAAAAAGGATCTGGAAGACGTGCCCAAAAAGGTCCAGAAGGACATCCAATTCCTGTTCGCCAACTCCATGATGGAGGTGATTAAGTTGGCGCTGGAAAATTAAAAAGCGACGCATTGACGTTGTCTGTCCAAGAAAGGACTGATCGACCTGTCAGCACATAACAGGGCCATGACAAAACCGCAAAAAACCACGTCAACCGATTTCGACAGCCCCTGGAAAGCCGCGCTGGAAGCCTATTTCGAGGCGTTCATGGCCTTTTGCTTCCCCAATGTTTACGCCGACATCGACTGGT
>CAZZBE010000069.1:14728-18416 GCA_964652715.1 uncultured Desulfobacteraceae bacterium | reverse complement strand
TGGGATGGGTGTTTTTTTTCGCCCCGGTCTATCTGGGGCTTGTTCTCACCGCCGGGGACAAAGAGACAGCCTGCCAGCGGCTCCTTCACCGGTTTTTCCGGGTCTTCTTCAAACTGCTGGAGGCCGGCGCGCCGGGGCTTCGCATCCAGGTCGATTCCGAGGCGGGTGCAATCCGATCTTCTGTGGCGGTCTCCAACCACATTTCGTATCTCGACCCGATTCTGTTCATCGCCCTGTTTCCCCGGCACAAGACCATCGTCAAGAGCAGCCTGTTCCGGATTCCCATTTTCGGCCGGGTCCTCCGCCGGGCCGGGTACCTGCCCGCCGCCCCCGAGGCGGGGCTGGAAGAGACGATGATCGATGGCGTTTCCAATCTAAAGCCGTTTCTGGAGAGGGGGGGCAACATTTTCGTCTTTCCGGAAGGCACCCGTCGGCGACAGGGGGAGGGAATCGGTTCCTTCAATCCGGGGGCCTTCAAGATCGCCCGGCGGACCGGCGCCCCCGTGGCGGTCCTTCGGATTCGGAACACGCATCACCTTTTCCCGCCGGGCCGGTTCCGGTTCAACACCTGCGTGGCGAACACCATTCGCATGGAACGCGTCGGGACCCTCGATCCCGGTGAATACGGGTCGGTGTCGGAACTCATGACCGCGGCCCGAACCTTAATGGCGGGGGAAGCGCCATGAAGGGAACCTTTCCGGAACCTGTTCCCGTGGTGGTGATCGGGTCGGGGGTCGGGGGTCTCTCCACGGCCATCGTTCTGGCCCTGGCCGGATACCCGGTGACGGTGGTGGAGAAAAACGCGCGGCCGGGCGGACTCATGGGGGGATACCACCGGAAAGGGGTCCCCTGCGATGTGGGGGTCCACTACCTGGGCGCCCTGGACGACGGCCAGATCCTCCGGCGGCTTTTCGATTATATGGGGATCGCCGACGCCCTGCCCCTGGAGCGGATGGGCCGGGGCGGCGTCATCGACCGGTACATCTTCGACGACAGGATCTTTGATCTCCCCGAGGGGCTGGACGCCTACGAGGCGAACCTGCGCGCGGCCTTCCCGGACGAAGGCGGACAGATCGCGGGGATCATGGCGCGGCTCCGGGGCGCCGCGGGCCTTCTGGGGTCCGCCGGGCTGCTGACCGGGGAAGGGGCGGAGGCCGGGCCGTCGTCGGCCTACTTCGACCTCCTGGGCGACTTTCTCGACGGCCTGGGGTGCTCCCCTGGGTTGAAAGCGGTTTTGTCGGTCCCCTCCTGCTGGATCGGCGTGCCCGCGGATCAGTGCCCGGTTTTTTACCATCACATGGCCCTGGTGAGCTATCTCCTCTCCTCCTGGCGGCTGGCCGGGGGCGGCCCCGAAATGGCGACGGTCCTGGTCGACCGGCTCCGGGAGCTGGGGGGACGGCTGATCTCGGGGAACGGCGCCGCGGGGGTGACCACCGAGGGGCGGACCGTCGCCGGCGTCCGGCTCGCATCGGGGGAGACCTTGACCGCGCCGGTGGTGGTGGGCGCCGTTCATCCCGCTACGGCCCTGGACCTGTTGCCCGAGGGCGCGGCCCCGCCGCTCTACCGGAAGCGGATCAAGGGGCTCCGGAACACTCACAGCATCCTGGGGATCCAGGCGGCCGTGGACGCCGACGCGATCGCGGAAATCCCCCACAACATTTTCCGAATCCGTCGGGAACCGGATGGATCCATTGTCGACATGCGGTTTCTCCAGGCCCGGCGGATGGGGCGGAAGGGGGAGACCCTTCTGTCCATCCTGGGGGCGGGCCGGGACGCGGTGTGGGAACCGTGGACGGAGACCCGCACCGGCCGCCGGGGCCCGGAATACGCCGCGCTCAAAAGGGAGACGGCCATGGAGATGATTCGGGACGCCGAGCCGATCCTGGGGCCGATCCCCGATCCGCGCATCCTCGACGTCTACACGCCCCTGACCCTCCGGGACTGGGTGGCCGCGCCGGAGGGCGGCGCCTACGGGGTACTCCGGTCCGGGGACCAGCTCTTTTCCGCCGCGCTCCTGTCCAAAACCCCGGTCAAGGGGCTTTTCCTGGCCGGCCAGAGCGTCCTGGCGCCCGGAGTGCTCGGGACGGTCCTGGGCGCCTTCGTCACCGCCCGGTTTATCCTTGGTCCAAAACGGTACCGCTCCGAAATCGTTGAAAAACTGAAGTAGAAAGGAACCCAATCGGAACGCCCATGAAAATCGTTCTCATGTCCATGCCGGATGTGGCCCCGCTGGTGCTCCACGAGGCCGCCATCCATATGCCCAACCTCGGCATCGCCAGCGTCGGGGCCAATATCGACGACGGCCGCGAGATCTTTCTCATCGATCTCATCCGCAAGCGGAGCGGGGTCCGGAAATACCTGACCCGGACCCTGCCGAATCTCGCGCCGGACCTGGTGGGGCTGTCCGCCATGTCGTGGCAGTACGATACCTGCGTGCGGATCATCCGCCTGGTGAAACAACTCGCGCCCAATGCCCGGATCATGGTGGGCGGATACCACGCCACCCTCATGTACGAGGAGATCGCCGCATCCCCCGAAGCCGGCCTCATTGATTTCCTCATCCGGGGGGAAGGGGAGGAACCGGCCCGCCGGCTGGTCAACGCCCTGGAGGGGCGGGAACGACTATCGGACATCCCCTCCCTGTCCTACAAGGAAAACGGCGGCTTCGTCCACAACCCCCAGGGAGAGCTGGCCGATCTCTCGAAGCTGAAGCTGCCCATCCGGGACGAACGGCGCCTCACCTGGGGGTATCACATAATGAACAGCCGCATCGAGGTGATGGAGACCTCCCGGGGCTGCACCCGGAACTGCAATTTCTGCTCCATCCGCCACATGTACGGCCGGCATTTCCGGGCCTTTCCCATAGAGCGGATCCTGGCCGACCTGGACGACATCTATTACAAACGCAAGACCCGGTGGGTCTTTGTCTCCGACGACAATCTCGTCCTCGACTCCGACCGGGTGATTGAACTGTGCGACGCCATCATCGCCCGGGGGTACAAAGGGCTCAATTTCGTCATCCAGGCCGACTGCGTCTCCATGTCCCGCAACGAGGCGATGATCGAAAAAATGGCCCGGGCCGGGATGCGATCGGTCTTTCTGGGCATCGAAAACGTTTCCGCCGAAAATCTGAAAGCGGCCAACAAGGGCAACATCGTGGAGGCGTCCAAACGGTCGGTGGCCCTGTGCCACAAGTACGGGATCATGGTGGTGGGCGGGCTGGTTCTCGGGTTTCCCGAAGACGACGAGGCGGACCTGGTGGAAAATCTCCGCTTCCTGAAGGACCTCCGGGTCGATTCCATCTACTGCCAGATCCTGACCCCCTACCCGCGGACCGGGATCCGGAAGATCCTGACCGGGGCCGGGCTGGTCACCAATTCCGACGACTACCGCTGGTACAACGGCATGTGGGCCAATGTCCGGACCCATCGCCTGGACCGGGACCGGCTCCAGTATCTGGTCTGGTACCACCGCCAGAACGTCCTGGGATGGTGGGCGCCCTCGGAGCGGGTCCAACGGGGCGGAAAGCTCTGGACGGCCATCTGGCGGTTAGGCTTCAAACAGGCGGCGCGGTATTTTCTCGACCGGAAGCTGCGGAAGATCGGCTGGAAGGGATGGTACGAGGAGGACATGGCCCGTCTAAGGGGGATCAACCAGTTCGAGGATCTGGACGGGCCGGCCTGAAGGA
>CAZZBE010000069.1:4077-14628 GCA_964652715.1 uncultured Desulfobacteraceae bacterium | reverse complement strand
GCCCGTCTAAGGGGGATCAACCAGTTCGAGGATCTGGACGGGCCGGCCTGAAGGAGCGGCCTTCCGGAACCTCTGGCTTAGCGGTTGTTCCGGGGGCGGTTCGTCGTAGAAGCCTTTCGGGGCCAGCTCGGGGAAGCGGTCCGCCCAGATCGTTCATATCGATGGCCAGGCCGGCGCAAAGTCCGGGGACGTAATTCCCGTACAGGTCGATGTGGAAATGCGTGGTGTCGGAAAGGGCGCGGGCGCAGCTCCGGGGACTTTTTCCAGAATCGCTTCCGCCCGATGGAGCGGATAGACCGACCGGAAGGTGGAAAGCGCCCGTCCGCCCATATGAATCCAGTACCGGTCGGGGATCCGCTCCAGATAGCCCGGCCCGAAGGCGGATTCGAATTCAGCCATGGAATGGCGCTCGCCATCGCCCAGTCGGTCCAGGTCCCGGACGAAGGCGTTGACCCAGGGGAAGACGGTCACGCCCACCCGGCGGCAGGCGTCGATGACGCCCCGGACCCGGGAAAACGGGATGTGGGCGTTGTGGAACGGGCTGATGGAGACCAGGAGCGTATGGACCCCGGTCCCGCGCAGCCGGGCCAGCACATCCGCGGCCCCCTCGGCGTCGATGAACCATGCCGAATCCGTTTCGACATAATCGACGGCGACGCCGGCGGCCCGGGCGGCGTCCAGAACGGCCGTGAGCTTGTCCGGCCGGAGGAGCGGTTCGCCCCCGCCGATGTGAACCGACCGGCATCCCCGCTCGGTGATTCGCTGGAAGATTTCCGAGGCCCGTTCGGGGCCGAGATAATCCCTCGGACGCCGGGGCCCGCAATTGTAAAGACAGTGGCCGCAGCGCGACACGCAGTCGTAATTGGTGATCACGCCGCCGGAGTCGAGGCGGTGGATGGCGAGTGGGGGCATGGCGGGTCTCCGGTTTCCGGTCATCGGTTCAACATCATGAGGTTATCTTTGATGGGGGCATCCTCCCAATGCTCATGCAGGATACGAAGCCGCTTGTTTTCAAAACGAGACGCCGTGCGTCTCAAATTCGACAAAAACCAACGAGACGCGGCGCGTCCTGAATCCTTGGAGATCGAACTTCCCGAATCGCTTCGTTCTGAATATTTGTTGAAAAAATCAATTGAAGCCGCGGTTTTTTATTAGCGCCAAGATTGAAAACCAGAGGGAGTTACAATTTAAGACCATAATCGTTCATTGATTTTCCTTTTGATATCCTCCAACATCTCGTTAGCTTTTTGTACCTGGTCGACGGTGAGCATTTTTTTGATGGTTTCGAATTCTTTGATTGGTTGGCTTGCGCCTTCATAGGCGATACTTAACCAAACATATGCCAACTCGAGATTTTTCTCAATGCCTTTGCCTTTGGCATACATGCGTGCAAGTCGCTTTTGGGATTCGAGATTTCCCTGTTCTGCTGCCTGATTGTACCAATATGCCGCTTGAGCATAATCCTTACCGATTCCTTTAGCGCCATAATAGTACATGCGCCCTAAGTTCTGTTGGCCATATACATCGCCCCCTTCCGCTGCCTGCCGGTAAAGGTTGAAGGCCTCGACTTTATCCTCGTTGACGTCCTTTCCAGCCTCATAAAGAACGCCGAGACAGTTTTGGGCATCGGCTAAACCTTGATCTGCCGCTATTTTGTGCCATTTTGCCGCTGTCTGGTAATCCTGGGGTACACCTTCCCCTGCTTGATACATTAACGCGAGAAAATTTTGGGCTATGGCATTCCCTTGTTCCGCTGCTTTCCGATACCATTTCGCCGCCTGTTTATGGCTTTTACGTACACCCATGCCTGCGTAATATGCTTGCCCAAGATTGAGTTGGCAAAGCGCATTTCCATGTTCCGCCCCTTTTTTGAAGAGGTTGAATGCTTTTTTCTCATCAACGGGAATTCCCCTTCTACCTTCTGAATAGATCAATCCAAGTGAATTGAGTGCGCCAGGATACTGCTGTTCAGCAGCTTTTTCATACCATTTCAGGGCGGTCATATTATCTTGGTGGACTCCCCTCCCGTCAAAATGCATCTCGCCGTATATTGTTTGAGCATAAGCGTTGCCGTCTTCGGCAAGTTTTCGGAAACGATCAGCAAAAGCCGATAAATCATTCTTCGGCACATCGCCGAAAAATAGATGGGCTTCTATCTCTGTCCGCTGTTTCTCATCCCCTTCAAGGGCTAAGTTTACTGCCTCATGGATTTCTCTTTTTTCAACCATTGCCGGTTCGGATTTGCCTGACAATGGCATTTTGTCGCTTTTCTGTCTGTTTGCCCACCAAACTAATAGTTGAAGATTTTCCGGTCGAGTTTTACCACCTTTTGAAAGCGGAACGATGTGGTCAATTTCGAAACCGAGACGCGCGGCGTTGGTATAACCGCTGACAGCACAGACATATTCGCCCTTTTCATTTTTATGATTGTTATAGACTTCTTCTTTAATTTGAGCCGCAAGTTCAGGGGCATACTTGTATATTTCCGATAGTGGAAGATCTTCCAATTGGCGAAGCTCTTTCGAATCTTTGGGCTGGTCTTGTGGCAAGTTTTCAAAGGTTTCGGCGCCATGATGAATCCTTGTCATCGCCAAATGGATTTCATTGAGAAAATGCTCTTTATTAAATCCAAAGAGGGTTCTCCATACAGAATATTCGTTTTTCCAGATCTCGTTTTCGTACTGGCTTCTGGCTATAGGGCCGAGATCTCTCTCGCTTATTTCGCGAGCTATTTTATCAATGTCGTATTTTTCGCGGTCTTCCAATGGGATAAACATTGGCGCCAATTGCTTATCGAAATAATATAAAAGGATGTCCATGATGTCTTCATCTTGATAACCCAAAATAAATTCTTCGTTGAAGAAATAATTTTCCCTGACGCTCTTGCAAAGTCGCTCCAGTTCGCTGTTTTTTAAAACCTCTCTGTTTTCGATGTCGATACCTTGGGTTTTGAATATCCTATCCAGATCCTGGATGAATTGTGAATAAGGATGTTGAAGATGGCTATAAACGAGAACTTCACAATTTTTCTCAAAGCTTTCACCGGCCGAGTCAGCTTTGAGTAACGAGAATACGTAGAGACCAACCGGTATGCGGGCAAGAAAATCCAGTTTTTTTAGTTCGGTTGTATTTATCGTCTGATCGGTCAGGCGGGCGAATTCTTGGAGTTTTTTAATCGAAACAAGCTCGATGACTCGTTTTTGGGTTTTCTGATCGGTTTCCTCAAAATCAACTCCCTCAAGTGCGAAAAGCTGCTTTGGATTGACCCATGCAATTTTATCCTGCCAGTTATCGATGAAACTGACAATATAGGCGGTCTCGGTTCCACCTGCATTAACGCCTCTTAGGGCTCTTCCGATCATTTGAGTCATTAGAATTTTTGAGATGGTAGGGCGTGTCAAAAAGACGGACTGGACCTTGGGAAGATCGGCTCCCTCGGTTAAAATGTTGACGTTGATCAGAACTTGCAATTCACCCTTTCGGAATTTTTCAATTTTTAGTGCGTTCTCCTTTGACAGATTTATCCGATAAACTTCATCTTGGACGTCTGAAATTACGAAGTCAGTTCGGATATTCCTCGATTGAAAAAGCTCCTGCAAGGTTAACGCGTGTTTTTTGTTCAGCGCATAAACGAGGCATTGCCCATATTTTTGACTGTTTTCGACATAATGTTTAACAATGAGGTGGTTTCTTTCTTTTTGTTCGGCGATGCTGGTTTTTATATTTTCAGGCAGGTCAAATTTTTGGATGTTGTGCAAGTCTTTTTCCGTGAGATCCTTGGATACTTGAAGTTGGGTTGCGGCCTCCTCGAAATTGGGCTCAGAAAGTATCTTTCTGGCGATGAGGGTTCGAAGGTTAATCTTAAAAACTATATCGTCTTGAAATAGCATGTGAAGATAGCTTTTTTCCCTTTCTTGCGTTCTAAAAGGTGTAGCGGTCAGACCCAGGATTTTTAGGTTTGGAACATGGGACTGTAATTCTTTGATAAGCTTTCGGTAAGTTTTTGCCGTCGCGTGATGTGCTTCATCGATCACGAAAAAAAGCTCATCGAAACGGTTTGGCTTAACCCAGTTACCGATCAAATAGTCCATGCCCCTAACCAAGCTGTCTTTGCTCGCTATGATAATATCGTCGGCGGTTTTGATGTGAAGCGGTTTGTCGTGATGTCCGGAAACGATTCGATATCGGATGGTTTCTCTATTTTGGAGCAACGATTCGTATGTGTTTTTTTTGAATGTGTTTAAAGCCTGAGAAAGCAATTCATGTCGATGTGCGATCCAAAGTACTTTTTTGCCTTTGGAGACCCAATGCTTTAGTAGCCATTCCACCGCGATAAAAGTTTTTCCGCCCCCAGTCGGAATGGCTAAGATGCCGCTGAAAGGTCTATTTTGGGTCTTTAAAATCCTCTCGCTTAAGGCCTGATGAGCATCGTTTTGATGGCTAAAATTTTCGTAGCCGTTTGCCTTCCGGTTGTCCCCTTGGCATACGGTTAATGTGCCTGCGTTTTGATTTTCGGCAGTTTTATTCATTCTGCTCAGTGTATCCATTTTTACCCCACAATTTTTTATAAGAATTTGGAATTTCATCAAATGGGCCAAATCTCTGTTAGAGCATAGGAGGCATATAACATTTTTCCGTTGAATCCGCCATGGGATAGAAACAATCTTCGACTTGTAACCGACGTCTAACTTCCAAAAACCACCCACCCCAGAACCACCACCCCAACCGCCACATGCCCCCCAATAATCCACCACCAAAACCGATGATAAAATTCGTTCATTTTCTGTAACCGCCGAAGCCCCCCGAAGACCCGGCGTACGCGGTCCAGGGGCAGGTAGCGTTCGTTGTCCGAGGGGGAGTTGCTCTGGAAGGCGAAGGCGGGGCAGATGGCGTAGAAGCGGTCGTCTTCCAGGTCCCGGAGCATGTCGTCGTAGGGGACGCCGTGCCAGGGGGTGCGGGCCAGCCGTTCGGCGAAGGGGCGGTTGAGGATGCAGGCGTGAGTCAGGCTGCGGTAGCGGATATTCCGGACCGACGGGTACGGGGTGGCGCGGCTCCCCTTGACCATGCACCCGAGCATCACTAAATTCCAGGCGGGATCCGCCGTCATGAAGTCGATGCCGTTTTCCAGGACATCCGGGTCGAACCGGTCGAAGACGATGTCGTCCTCGAAGATGAGTATCCGGCGGGCGCCGGCGGCCAGGCCTTTTTTCATGCAGTCGATGTGGGATTCATAGACCCCCCGTTCCGGGTCGGTGGGGTGCTTGTCCACGATATGGAATTTCACCCGGTCGGAGAGACCGACTTTTTCGAACTGGTCCCGGGCCTCCCGCCGGCGGTCCGGCCGCTCAGCGAGGGAAATGCAGTAGACCCTATCGAAAAAATCCCACATCACCACGGAGCGCTTCAATGTTGTTCCCAAAACAGAAAATTCTTTTTTCCATCGACCGTTTGATTGTATAATTCCAGCTTTGCCTCCGCGCGGGAACGATTTATGACCAAAGCCCTCATCAGAAAGCTGGCGGAGACCGAATACGCCCGATGCGCCATCGCCGACCGGGCCGATCTGAGCGCCTTCCGGGAGCGGCCGACCCCGCGGATCATCTTCGGTCTCTGCATCATCGCCCTCAGCTATACCATCGGATGGCCCGCCATCGCGGCCCTGGGGGCGATCTCCGTCTATTTCCAGAAACCGGTGATCGTGGCTGTCGGCGGCCCCGTGATGTACGGGCTCTCCCACCTGACCTTCATGGTGGGGGCGTATTTCGCCGGGGCCAACTACACCCGCGTGTTCATGCGCTGGCTGACCCGGGTCGCCATGGAGCGGCTTTCAGGGGCGCCCCCGCCGGTCGACCCATCCGTTGAAACCGCGCCCCGGCAAGATGGTTGCCGGGAAAAGTCCGAACCACAGCGAAGGTGAGCATGCGCATCGTCCTCGTCCATCCCGCCGGGTCCAACTGGATGCCGGGCAAGAAAGACGCCGCCGCCACCGCCAACCGGATGGCCCCCCTGGGGCTCCTCTCCATCGCGGCCTGGCTGGAACGCGAAGGCCACGAGGTCTTTGTCCACGATTGCCTGGGGCCCAATGCCGCGCCGGGGACCGGGACCAACGTCAAGGGGATCCTCGCCCGGCGCCCCGACCTGGTGGGGTTTTCCGCCACCACCTCCGGATTCCTCGACGGATACGACCTCGCGGCCGGCCTCAAGGCCGCCGATCCCCACATCCGCACCGTCTTCGGCGGGGTCCACATCTCGGCCATGGGCGGCGTCCTTCTGGAAAATTATGAAAAGATTGATTTCCTCTGTCGGGGGGAAGGGGAGGTCACCCTGGCGGAACTCGCCGCCGGAGAAGATCCGGCCCGCATCGACGGCCTGGTCTGGCGTCGAAACGGCGAAATCGTCGAAAACCCGCCCCGGACCCACATTCCCGAAATGGACGCCCTGCCGTTTCCGGCCTACGAGAAACTGGACGGCTTTCCCGGGGGGTACAACCTGCCGCTTTTCAGCTACATCCTCACGCCGGGCGCCACCATGACCACCAGCCGGGGCTGCCCCTACCAGTGCTCCTACTGCGACCGGTCGGTTTTCAAGCGGGGCTACCGGTACAATTCGGCGGAATACATCTACGACCACATGAAACACCTCCGGACCCGGTTCGGGGTCCGCCACATCAACATCTACGACGATCTGTTCACCGCCAACCGGAAGCGGATCACCCAATTGTGCGATCTGCTCACCGCCAACCCCCCGGGGATGCGGTTCAACTGCGCGGTGCGGGTCGGCCACGCCGACGATGAGCTGCTGGAGATGCTCAAGGCCGCCGGGTTCCTCATGCTCTCGGTGGGGATCGAAAGCGGCGACCCGGACCTGCTGGAGACCCACAAGCCCGGCGTCTACCTCGACGACGTGCGGGACACGGTCCGCCGCATCCAGGCCAGGGGATTGCGGGCCAAGGGCCTGTTCATGATGGGGTTGCCGGGGGAGACGCCGGAATCGATCCAAAAGACCAGCGATTTCGTCATGTCCCTGGACCTCGACGACATGAACATGTCCAAATTCACCCCGTTTCACGGCGCGCCGGTCTGGGAAACCATCCACGAGGAAGGCGACTTCACCGAAGACTGGCGGCTGATGAACTGCCTCAATTTCGTCTTCGTCCCAAAGGGGATCGAATCCCGGGAGGCCCTGGACCAGTTCTACAACACCCACGTCAAGCGGTTCTATTCCGACCGGGAATGGCGGCGGCGGTTCCGGAACCGGATCTGGGAACACCGCTGGAGCATTTTTTACGCCCTCAAACACCTGCCCACGCTCATCGCCGCCAAAAACAGCTTCGAGCCGAAAAAAGAATAGGCCGCGCGGGAGTGATGGAAACACAGCCCCACTCCCCAACCGCCCCCGGTTTCACGCAATGGATGCGCCGGTCTCCCAGCGGCCGCGCGGTCCGGATTTCGCCCGGCGCTGAAATTCCCCGAACCGATGGGCGCAGGACCCCGGTTTTCATCGACAGGGCCGCGATGGCGACGTCGAAGGCCGTCCCCGCCGGAAGCTGACCGTAGAGCGGCGTATAAACCGCCGATGCGGCGGTTTCGCCGATGCGGCGGGCGTGGCGGTCGGCGTCCGGATTGAAACCGTCCGCCCCGATGAAATAGACCCCGTCGGGATCGACGGCGGGGTCGTCCATCCGTCCCATGACGCCGGTGGTCGCCGATTCGATGTAGCCGTAGGGCGGCGTTCTGTCCGTGGGCCGGGTCAGCAGAAAAAAAACACAGCCTTCGCCGACGACGATAGGGTCGGCGCCGGTGGGCGTGCCGTCCGGCAGACGGCGCCGGCGGTGGCAGGCCATGATCCGGGAGTATTCATCGGCCCCGCCCGCCAGGACCGCATCGACCCGTCCGGCGTCGAGCCACTGGCAGGCGGTCATGAGGGCCAGGGGGACGGACATATCGAAATGGTTGACGGCCAGTCCGGGCCCGTGTTCCTTGAGGATGGTGGCGATGTGGGCGATGGCGGCGTTGTGGACCGAGTTGGAAAAGCTGATGGGCGAAAATTTCCGGATGTCGCTGTCGGCGGCCAACCCCTTGAAATCGAAGGCGTTGCAGGTGGACCCGTAGCCGGTGCCGAGGATGATGCCCCGGCGGCGGGCCTCCGGCGTGCCGTGGTTCCGGCCGTCCTCGGCGGCCAGGAGGCAGCTCAGGAGGGACATCCGGGTGAAATGTTCGGTCCGGCGCAGGAAGCGCCGGTCCACCCGGTCCCCCAGGGGACGGGTGTCCGCCAGCAGGGCCGGCGCTTCGAAGGATTCGTCCACGGTGTTGATCCTCACCGCGCCCACGGGGGATTCGCCCTGTTCCAGGGCCGAGGCCAGATCGCCGATGCCGCACCCGAACCCGCCGAGGGCGCCGACGCCCCAGATCGCGGCCCTCATGGGGAGACCGTCCCCTCCAGGCCGAAAATCAGCGCCGAATTGTTGCCGCCGAAGGCCAGGGTCTCCGACAGGGCCGCCGATCCATGGACGGCCATCGGTTCCGACGCCGGATGGGCGGGCAGGTCCGGGTCCGGGGTCTCGAAACCGGCGCTGGCCGGTATCCGGCCCCCTTCCAGGGCGGCGACGGTGAAGGCGGCCTCGACGGCGCCGGCGGCGCCCAGGGTGTGGCCGGTGTAGCCCTTGGTGGAGAGAAACGGCGCTCCGGGAAACGTGTCGTTGAACAACTCGGCCTCAATCCGGTCGTTGTCCGGGGTGCCGGTGCCGTGGGCGTTGATGAAGGCGATGGCCGACGGCGGAATGCCGGCCGTCCGGATCGCCTCTTCCACGGCACCCCGCAGCCCTTTCCCGTCCGGGGAGGGGCTGGTGAGATGGAAGGCGTCGCTGGTGGCCCCGTGGCCCAGGACGCGGGCCCGGGCGCGGCCTCCCCGCCGGCCCAGGGCGTCTTTGGATTCCAGGATCATGACGGCGGCCCCCTCTCCCAGGTTGAGGCCCTTCCGATGGATATCGAACGGGCGGCACGGGCCGTCGTGGCTGTTCATGAGGGAGTAAAAGCCGTTATAGGTGATCTCGTAGAGTTCGTCCGCGCCGCCGGCGATGACCAGGTCGCAAAGGCCCGACTGGATCCAGAGGGCCGCCAGTCCGATGGCGTCGGTGCCGGCGGAGCAGGCGGTGGCGATGGTCTGGATGGGACCGGACAGGCTGAATTCCCGGGCCATGAAGACGGCGGGATTGGCGGCCCGGAAGCGCTGATCCGGCGTGAGGGAGGGAACGGGCGCATCCTCGTCCTCCCCCAGGATCGCCTGGTTGCTGACGGACCCCCCCACATTGGTGCCGATGCAGACCCCGACCCGTTTTTTCGTCAGGTAGTTTCGATCCAGGCCCGCGTCGTCCAGGGCCTCCGCCGCCGCGGTGAGGGCCAGTTGAACGGTTCGGACATGAACCGGCTCGCTGAATCGTTCGGGGACGAAGAAGCCGTCCGCGACCGCGAAAACGGGACAGTCGGTGGTCAGGGGATGCCGAAATCGGGAGGGCGGGCCGAAGCGCCGCTCGCCCCTGAACATGGAGGCCATGGCCTCGTCCAGGGTGTGACCGGCCGAGCAGATGCAACCGATGCCGGTGATGGGGACGGGTTCGGCGGGCCTCATGCGGCCAGACGTTTTTCGATGAAGTCCGCCAGGGAGTTGACCGACTGAAGGGCCGGCCGCCCTTCTTTCATATCTCGGATCTCGACCCCGAAGTTGGCCTTGACCTGGAAGACCAGCTCCACGGCATCGATGGAATCGAGTCCGAATTTATCGCCGAACAGCAGGTCGTCGTCCTGGATGTCATGGGGCTGAAAGTCCGCGAGGTCCAGTTCCTGGATGATGATTTCCTTGAGTTGGTTTTTTAAGGACATCTTAAACGCTTTTCAGTACACCTTTCTTCGAGCTAACCGACGGCCGCGATCACTTCATCGATTATTTTCGGGTCAATCTTGTGTTTTTCAAGTATTTCTTCGGCCTGTTTCAGCGATTTCTTTCTTCGAAGCTCCACAATGTCTTTTCTCAGTCCCTGACCGATATAGTATCGAATCAGGGCATGAGATCCCGCCATTTCTTTGTCCCGCGCCACCCGTTCAAGATCGTCCAGGACATCCGATGGAATGTCTAAAGAAATGCGTTTTTGGGGCCTATCCTTATATAAAGTCATTTCTTTTTTCATATCGTTTCCTCTGGCTCTTGGTCGCTTTTCTGGCGGAGACAATTCGCCAGGCTTCCGCTCCTTTTTCCACGGATACGACATAAAGCAGCCGACCGTTTCCTGAATAACCGGTCAGTCCATAACGAACCTCCCCTTTACGACTTGCATCGTCCATCAGATAAAAGGGATCGAAGAAAACTTCACACGCTTCTTTGAAATCGATCTCGTGTTTTCGAAGATTCGCTTCGGCTTTTTCATGGTCCCATGTGAACCTGGAACCATAGAGGGTATGGACTGCTTCCAAATTAGAATCTCACGGCTAAAACTTATTTATCAAGAGGCAACGCCATCAGATCCTTGAATAATTGCGTTTCCCGCTCCGCGCAATC
>CAZZBE010000069.1:0-3977 GCA_964652715.1 uncultured Desulfobacteraceae bacterium | reverse complement strand
CATCTCGGCCGTTTCCTGGAGGAAGGCCGCGTAGATGAAGCGGAAGCCGGCGCCGCCGGTGCCGATCTCCTCCTGCATCCGGATCACCTGGCCGAGGTAGAGGGCCGCTTTCCTTTCTCCCAGTTTTTTCGGGTAGCTTTCGACCTTTTTGGCCAGGTATCGGATGCCCTTGACGCCGAGGAAGGGACCGGGGGCCCTGATCATGGTCCGGCCGACCTCTTTGATGCCTTTGACGATGGCCGCGGGGAAGTCGGGGGTTTCCGGCACATGGGTCACCTGGAACATCCGGCCCCTGGGGGGCAGGGGGCCCTTGGCGAACCGGGCTTTTTTGAGGGAGTCGGCGGGGCAAATCACGGGTTCCGGGAAAACCGGATCGCTGATCAGATAATCGTCCCCCTCCTTGCCGAAGACCACCAGGTTGTGCATATTGAAATGGAACCGGTACCGACGGGGGAAATAGCTCAGCCAGAAGGCGCCGGTGCGGCAACCCACGGGCGTCCCCTCGGCGAGTTTGTCGTCCAGGGCCGCCATGGCCTTGTCCGGGTTGCGGAATTTTTGCCAGGCCATTTCCACCCCGAGCCGCTTGGTCACCCGTTTCATGATGCCGCCGGTGTTGGACCGGAAGGCGGTCAGGGGCAGGCCGTTGAGCCGGATAAAGGGGAAATAGCCGAAAAACAGCCCCGACCCGATGCCGAAGACCATGGACTCGCTGATGGCGAGGCCGTGATGGGAGAGCAGATTGGAGAGCACGCCGGTTTCGCAGTGGGCCGACTGGCTGTGACTGAAAGGGACTTTCATCTAATCCTCGTAATGACCCGAATCGGCCGGCGGCGTCCTTTTGAGCCGAGGTACGGAGATTTCGAAGAGATCGGCGTACCGCTGGAGCAGGTCCGCCGACAATTTGCCAAAGGGTCCGGGCTTCAGATGGCGTTTGACCCGCCAACGGGGCAGGTCCATGTAGCTGGCCAGCAGTCCGACGGTCATCAGGTTTTTCTTCATATGGTAGGCCAGGGGGCTCCGCCTGCCGGCCCGGATGAGCCGGAGCTGTTCGTCGAGTTCCCCCTCGATGACCTCCCATGCCTGTTCGTTGGCGACGTTCTTCGGCGTCCATCCGATGCTCTGAACCTTGACATACCGCCCGGATTCGTCGAGGGCATAGGCGATCTCTTCCACGTCTTTGGGGCCGATATCCTGGGGAACGTCCGATTTTCTCATGGGGCGCGGCTCGCTGAATGCAACTATAGACTCCGATGACAGGGTTGGCAAGGTCATGGCATTGTTAACAAAGAACCTTTTTATCCCCAAAATGGCGTCGGTTGTCAACTCTAATGTCACGGTCCGCCGTTTTCGGTTGATTTTAGAATGGATGGGGGATACAAATAAACTTTTTGTCTGATGGATGGATGGTGATCGATTGTCTAACCGGCGGGAGGATGGAAAACCGGCGATGAAAGGCCCCGGCAGTTACGAATTCCAGATGGCGGTCCCGTTCCACGATCTGGATCCCATGCACGTGGTGTGGCACGGAAACTATCTTAAATATTTCGACAGGGCCCGGTTCGGCCTGTTTCTCGAGGGCGGGATCGACCTCTACCGCTATTCCCTGGCGCACAACCGCATCTTTCCGGTAACCAGAACGTCCACCAAGCACATCCTCTCCCTTCGGCACAACGAACCGTTTCTCTGCCGGGCCACGGCCCGGGACGCCTACATCAAGATCGTCATCGACTTCCAGATCGTTCGGCTCGAAGACGGGGCCCTCTGCACCCGGGGACAGGGGGAGCAGATCGCCGTGAAGACGCCGGAGATGGAAACGCTCTACGAGATCCCGTCCGACGTTCGAGCGGCCCTGGGGTTTTAGGATGACGCCGGATCTTCGGGATGCTTTGGGGGATGCTCTGGGGGATGCCCTGGCGGCCGGCACGGAGCGGGTCGCCGCCTGGGCCGATCTGCTGGACCGCATCAACGTGTTCCCCGTGCCGGACGGGGACACCGGCCGCAACCTCTCCATCAGCCTGGCCCCCCTTCGGCGGGTGAACGGGGATGCCGGCGAAACGGTCCGCCAGCTCCTCTCGGCCGCCCGCGGCAATTCCGGCAACATCGCGGCCCGCTTTTTTGCCGGGTTTTTGCCGGCGCTGGACGACGATTTCGGGAAAGCGGCCCGCCAGGGCCGGGAGGCGGCCTGGCGGGCCGTGGCCGTCCCAAAACCGGGCACCATGCTGACGGTTTTCGACGGCCTGGCCGAGGCGCTGGAAAAAAAGGGGACCCCCGAAGGGAACGGCTGGGACGGGATCATCGACCATCTCGAAGCGACCGTCCGATCCACCACCGCGCTGCTGCCGGAACTGACCGAGGCCGGGGTCGTCGATGCCGGGGCCCTGGGGATGTTCATCTGGCTGGAAGGGTTTTTCCGGCGGCTGACCGGCGGCGAAGACCGGCTCCGTTCCGTCAGCCGGCGGTTCGCCGACTGCCTGGACGTGGCGGCCGCCTTCCGGCGAGAGGATGATCCCGGCCGGTGCGTGGAAACCCTGGTGCGGTTGAACGAAGCCGGCATCGATGTGTCGGCCGAACTCTCGGCGTATGCCGGGAGCCTGGTGATGGCGCCCCAGGGCGACCGGCTCAAGCTTCATTTCCACGTCCCGTCCGGGCAAGCGGAAAAGGCCAGGCGGGAGATCGCGACCCTGGGCGCGGTGGAACGCTGGTCCGAAGAGGAGATGGCCGGTCAGACCGAACGGTTTTTCTCCCGAACGGAAACGCCGTTCCACATCATGACCGACGCGGCCGGATCGGTCACCCGTGAGGACGCCCGGCGGCATGGCTTCACCCTGCTGGACAGCCAGATCCTCCTGGAGACCCGGTCGATCCCCGAAACCGCGCTGGATCCGCGAATCCTTTACGCGGCCATGGCCAACGGCGTGAAGGTCGCCACGGCCCAGGCCTCCGAGTTCGAACGGCATCAGCATTACGAGAGCGTCCTGGGGCGATACGATCAGGTGCTCTATCTCTGCGTCGGATCGGCCTACACGGGGAATTTCGGCGTGGCCGCGGCGTGGGCGGCGGACAACGACCCCGACGGCCGAATGACGATCCTCGACACCGGGGCCGCCTCGGGGCGATTGGGGATGATCGTCCTGGAGACCGCCCGATATGCCGCGGGAGCGCTGGACTACGAATCCGTAGGTCGCTTCGCGCGGTCCGCCATGGACCGCTGCGAGGAGTACATCTTCCTGGACCGGCTCCGCTACCTGGCCGCCGGGGGGCGATTGCCGAAATCCAGGGCGTTTTTCGGCGACCTGCTCCGAAAAAAACCGGTGATCAGCCCCCGGCCGGATGGCGTCCAAAAGGCCGGGGTGGTTCGGGACCGGAACGGTCAGGTCGTTTTCGCCATGGAGCGGTTAAAAGAAGCTTTCGATAAAGCGGATGCCCCTCTCGTTATGCTGGAATACACCGACAACCGGGAATGGGTCGGGACGGAAGCGGCGGCACGGGTGCGGGAAGCGCTGCCGGCCGCGGAGATCCTGTTGCAGCCGCTCTCGCCGACCTCGGGCGTCCACATGGGGCCGGGGACGTGGGGGCTTGCGTTTCTGAGTGATCTTGGTGAAAATGGACGCTCAGATGCTTGATCTACGCCATCCAAAACGTCCCGAAACGCCGGACGGGTTAAAACTGGCATTGCGAAGGAAAACAGCGGCTGAATTTTTCGCCGGCATCGGGCTGATGCGGATGGGTCTGGAGGCGGCCGGGTGGTCCGTTGCGTTTGCAAACGACATTGCGCCGGATAAATTCAGGATGTACGACACCCATTTCAAGGATGCCGCCGGTCATTTTCTGCTGGAAGACATCCATGCGGTGACGCCGGATCAGGTCCCGACCGTCGCCATGGCGACCGCGTCCTTTCCCTGCAACGATTTATCGCTTGCGGGCGCGAGAAAGGGGTTGCGCGGGAAACAGTCTTCGGCCTACTGGGGGTTTATCCG
>CAZZBE010000068.1:0-18420 GCA_964652715.1 uncultured Desulfobacteraceae bacterium | reverse complement strand
CTCGCCTCGGATCACCTGCCGGTTTATGCCGATCTGACATTCGGCGAATCATCCGCCAAATAGGCGCTAATGGGCGCTAAGCCGGACAAATTTTTGTCGGCGGCCTGTCAAAAAATGTTAAACTCACTTAATGCTTCAAATCGTTTTTATAGGGTCAACCCACCCCCCTATATGGGGTGTTGACCCTATTTTTATCTTTTCGGGTTTTCGTTAAAAAAGACAGGAAGCCGATTCGCAAAAGCCCATGAAATATCCGAAAAAATTGGCACTCTTCTTGCTATGAATATTAACGGATTTGATTCTCCCCTCATCATAGGAGGTCGTTATGCCGCAAAATACCAATCCCGTTCGAAAATCAGGAACCCGAAATATCTATTGTCCCTATTACGACGGCTGCCTCGATTTTTCCGCCAAGCGGAACTGGCAGTTCTGGGACTGCTCACAGTGCGTCCATCGATTGATCCAGAAGCCGCTGCTCGACGATCATATTCTGGTGAAGGATGCGTCTCCCTGTTATGAGTTGCCGTCCAACCTGTCGATGCATCGGAATTGAAGGGCTCGTTTTTAGATTGACGCGGGGAGGAGGGACCGGTTTTCCGACGGACCGGCGTGAGCCGCTTTTCCGGGAAACCGAGTCAAATGGGTAAGGTGCGGCCGAAGGCATTCCCCCTCCTCTCCATCGGCGTCGCGCTCCTGGTTCTGGCCGGGGTCGTCTGCTGGCTCGTCGTTGCGTATGATGGCGCGTATGATCCCGTCGGCGGATTGAAGTCGGTCGTCTCCCATTTCGTACAGGTGGCGCGCAGCGAGAACACATCCCCCGTCGCCTTCGTCGTTCTGATGGCGGTGCTGCCGATCCTGGGGTTTCCCATCAGCCTGTTCCTGGTGGCGGCCGGTCTCAAATTCGGTCTGTTGGGCGGTCTGGTCGTCTCGGCGGCGACCATGCCGATCCACCTTGTGGCGGCCTATCTTCTGGCCGGGCGTCTTCTGCGAGATCCCATCCGGCGCCTGGCCCGAAAAGTCGGGTACGATCCGCCCCGGATACCGGCGTCCAGCGCCGGAACCTTCACCTTTGTCTTTTTCGCCATCCCCGGCATCCCCTATACGTTAAAAAATCTTCTGCTGCCCCTGGGCGGCGTCTCTTTCCGCCTTTATTTCATCACCGGCTGGATCGTCCAGTGGGTGATGGGCATTCCCTTCATGGGCGTCGGCGACTCGGTGGCCCGCATGAACCCCTATGTACTGGGCGGATTCGCGGCCCTTTTGCTCATCGGGTATCTGGTGGTCCGATGGGTCCGGTCGCGATACGGCCACATGGTGGAGAGAGGGTGAGGAGTCGTTATCGGATGGCCCGGATGGCGTAGTAGACCCGCTGGCCGGCCCGGACCGTGAGTTCGGGGATGGAGAGGGACGCTGTTCCCGATCCCCCGGAGACCCGAATGGTCAGATCCCGGTGGACGCCGGGGGCGACCCGGAACCGCGCCAGGGTCAGCCCGCCGGGGAGGGTCTCCCAGGCCCGGGTGTCGGGCTCTTCCATGATGAACAGGATCGCCCGGGCCAGAACGCTCACCAGTTCGTCGTTATTCCGCTCGATGGCCCGGGCCGCCGATTCCTTGAGGGCGGCCCGGGCCGTCTCTTTAAAGGCCAGCTTGGTCGCCCGGGCCGAAAGGGCGGCTTCGGCCACGGACGCGACGTCGGTGGTGATGAGGGTTCCGGTCAACGGGCCGCCGGCGCCGGCGAGGGCGACAACCGCTTCGGCGGAAGACCGGCGGAGGTACCGGGGAAAGGAAAAGCGGATGGAAGGGGGCACGACGATGTCGCCGGAGACCTTGACCGGCCCTTTCCCCGTGGCGGCGAAGACCACCACTTCGGCGGCGGCGGGCGACGGCATCAGATCCGGGGTCGGGATCATGGCCCGGTACCGTTCGGCTTCGTCGTTGAACCCCAGGGTCCGGGCCAGCCGGTAGAGGTCCGGCGCCGCGGCGGCCGGGTCGGGAAGGGCTTCCGCCAGCTTTTTATACTCGATGTAGGCGTCGTTGTAGAGCCGGAGGTTTTCGTAGCACAGCGCCGTGAGAGCCCGGGTGAAATAGGCCCGCTCCAGGGGCTCGGGATAGTCCCTGAAGACCTTCAGCGCCTTTTTGGCCTCCACCAGCGCGCTGTCGTACCGATGGCGCATCAGGAAGTTCATCATGAGATAGGTGTGGACCCAGAGACGTTCGCTGTATTCGCCCTTGTATTCGGTGGCCCAGTCGTTGGTGGCCAGGGAGGCGGTCTGCTGGCCCACGTTGAGGATGTCCTGCCGGTCCATGAGCCGGGACGCCGCCAGCAGGGCGTCGGCGCTCGCCTCGTACCGGCCGGCGTGATGGAGGATGGCGCCTTTCTCCATCAGCCACAGGAGCCGGTCCCGACCTTCCACCTCCCCGGCTTCGGAAAGCGTCTCCACCGCCGACGCCGGCGCCTGATTGTAGAAGGCGCTTCGGGCGTCGCGGATGGGAGCGGCCGTGCATCCCCCCAGCAGGAGCAGTCCCCCCAGCAGGAGAACCGTCAGCCCGTATGACCGCCGGATGGTCTTCAACCTACCACCCGATGATCGGCTCGGAGGCTTCCCGGGCCAGGTCCACGCCGCGGCTCCAGTCGATGAGGCCGGACCTGAGATCGGTCATCTGGAGATGGAGACTGTAGTAGTTCATCTTTTTCTTTTTCAGCCGAATGCCTCTTCCCTCCTCTTTTTCGATGGACCGGAGGGTGCCGGAGAGGATGTAATCGGCGCCGGCCTGCCGGGCCCGTTCGATCCGCTGGCCCGGATCGACCATGCCGCTGTTGTACTGATAGTCCAGCTCCCGGGCGATGTTGTCCCGCTGGACCTCGTTGAGAAACCGGAACCGGCCCGACTGGAGCAGTTCTTCGCGGATGTCGTCGGTGATGCCGCCCGTGTCGATGTGCTCAGACGTTCGGTTGGCGACCGGATAGACGATCACCACGGGCCGCCGGCCGCCGGCGGGATAACTTTCCAGCAGCGGATCCACCAGCCCCCGGACGATCTGGTTTTTGTCGGAAAAATCGTAGGCTTCATCGTAATGGATCTCTTCGCTGGTGGAGATGGTCCGGGTGGTGGTGGCGCATCCCGCCCAGAAAAAGAGGGTGGAGAGGATCAATACGGGTGCGATCCGGAAAAACGGGGATGATGTGGATCGGATCATGGGCTGGCCTCCTTGGGTGGTTGGTTGTCGTGTCGTTTTGCAACTATAGCATCGGGCCGGGGGAAAGGCAATAGGACCATTGACATCCGACGGGGGGCGCTTACATTTTCCCCATTTGGAGAAATGATCGATAACATCCCAAGGAGGAGATCGAATGGCCTTTGAAACCAAAGAGCAAGTGTTCGAGAAAATAGCGGCCCAGGACCGACCCGCCTGCCCCCATTGCGGCGAAACCATGAACCTGTGGGAGGCGCCGCCCGTGCCGTGCGACGACGGCCTGGGATGGGGGTCGCCCTATCTCTACATGTGTTTCAACGACGACTGCCCGCTCTACGTCGAAGGGTGGAAGAACATCGAGGAAAACTACGGCCGCACCGCTTCCTACCGCTGCATGTGCTACCCGGACAGCCTGAAATGCGAGTGCATGTCGGTTTTCGGCCCCTTCGGCGGCAAGGGCCAGATCGTGGACGAAGAGGCCCTGGCCCGTCAGGAGGAGATCGAAAAGCGGATCAAATCGGGAATGGCGGAACTGGCGGCGTGCCAGGCCGCCGGCGACGCAAAACGGGTGCTTCAGATCCTGCTGGACGCGACGGCGCCGCCCCGGCTCCGCGACCACGCCGCCGAACTCATCGGGGAGCTGGGGGATGTCGAGGTGATCGACACCCTCCGAAGCACCCCTTTTGACAACGACATCATCGGGAAAAAGATCGCGGCCGCCGTCAAGCGGATCCACGAGCGGTTTTTCACCCGGGAGTGCCCCTTCTGCGCCGAGATCGTCAAGAGCCGGGCCAAGGTATGCAAACATTGCAGCCGGGAGGTGGCCGGTCTTTAGGGCTTGATTTAACTTAGGAGGATGTATGGAACGATTGGAGCGGTGCATCGCAGACATCAAGCCCCCCGACGACGCGACCTGTCGGGCGGCCCGGGAGCGACTCCGGAACCAGGCCCGTCCGGCCGGGAGCCTGGGTATCCTGGAGGAGGTCGGGGCCCGGCTGGCCGGTATTTTCGCCACCTTGGACGTCCATCTCGATAAACGGGCCGTGGTGACCTGCGCCGGGGACCACGGCGTCTGCGCCGAGGGGGTCAGCTTGTTTCCCCCGGAGGTGACGGCCCAGATGGTCCAGAATTTCGTCCGCGGCGGCGCGTCCATCAACGTGCTGGCCCGCCACGCCGGCGCAAGGGTGATGGCGGCGGATCTGGGCGTGGATACGGTTTTCGATCCGGCCCTGCCCATCTTTCATAAAAAGGTGCGGCGGGGGACCCGGAACTTCGCCCAAGGGCCGGCCCTGACCCGGGACGAGGCGGTCCGGAGCATCGAAGCGGGCATCGAGATGGTCGAGGCCCTGGTCGAAGACGAGCCCCTCCATCTTCTGGGAACGGGCGACATGGGCATCGGCAACACCACCCCCTCCACGGCCGTCATCGCGGCCTTCTCCGGCATCCCGGCGGCGGAGCTGACCGGCCGGGGGACCGGGCTGGACGACGAAGCCCTGGCCCATAAAATCGGGGTCATCGAACGGGGACTGACCCTCAATAATCCGGACCCGGCCGATCCCATCGACGTGCTGGCCAAGGTGGGCGGGCTGGAGATCGGCGGCATCGCCGGGCTCGTCATCGGAGCGGCAAGGTACGGCATTCCCGTGATCTGCGACGGGCTCATCTCCACGGCCGGGGGCCTTATCGCCTGCGAACTGGCGCCGGCCGCGCGCGCCTATCTCTTTTCCGGCCATCGTTCCGTGGAGGTGGGCCACCGGTTCATGCTGCAACGCCTGGGGCTGACGCCGCTTTTGGACCTCCGGTTCCGCCTGGGGGAGGGGACCGGCGCGGCCCTGGCCATGGAACTCATGGATGCCGCCACCCGGATTCTGGCCGAAATCAAAACCTTTGAGGAGGTCGCCATCGCCGACGCCCAGTCGTAATTTTTCCTTGATCATTCCGGGCCGCTTCGGTATCCATAGGCAGGATTCGCCTTTGCCGACGGGCTTCGGCCCGTTGGCGTTCACCGGAAAGGGAGGTCGCGTATGAGACGATTGGCACGGAGAGGGCCGGCCCTGATCATTCTGCTGGCGCTGACCGGTCTGGCGGGGAGAGCCGCGGCGGCCGATGTGGTGCTGGGCCAGTCCTGCGCCCTGTCGGGTCCCACGGCGTTTCTGGGGACCGAGATGCACCGCGGCGCCAAGGCCTATTTCGACGCCCACGCCCCGGAGATCGTCCTCCGGGTGAAGGATGACGGATACGAGCCCTCCCGGTGCATTGAAAACACCGCCGCCTTCCTGGCCGAACCCGTGGACGTCCTGTTCGGATACGTGGGCACCCCCACCTCCAAAGCGGCCGTCCCCCTGGCCCGGGAGAAGAACACGGTCTTTTTCGGCGCCTTCACCGGGGCCGGCTTTCTCAGCGATCACCGCATCAACCCCCACGCCTTCAGCATCCGGGCCGGCTACGACGCCGAGATCGAAAACATGGTCCGCCGGCTCAAAACCGACCTGGACGTCAGCCGTATCGGCCTTTTTGTCCAGCGGGACGCCTTCGGCCTGGCCGGGGTGACCGGCGCCCTCAAGGCGGTGGACGCCGCGGGCGGGGTCCGGATCGTGCCTTCCGTGCCCCCCATCCCCGAAGAGTCCGCCCCCCGGGCGGAATGGGACCGGTTCTGGTCATCGGTGCCCAACTACCCCCGCAACACCGTCCAGGTGGGCCGCGGCGCCCGCCTGGTCTCCGGCAGCCGGGTGGAAGCGGTCATCATGGTGGGGGCCTACCGGCCCTGCGCCACGGCCATCAACCTCTGGAAGCGGCTGGAATTCGACGCCGTCTTCCTCAACATCTCCTTCGTGGGCAGCAAGGCCCTGGCCGAATCCCTCCGGGGCGACACCCGGAACGTCCTGGTCAGCCAGGTGACCCCCGATCCCTGGAACGCCCGGATCCCCTTGATCCGGGAGTACCAGGCGGCCATCGGAGGCAGCCGGTACGGGTTCGTGAGCCTGGAGGGATACATCGCCGCCAAGGCCCTCCACCGGGCCATCGGCGCCATCGGCGGCCGGCTCGACTTCGCCGGCCTGAAAACGGCCATCGAAGCCATGTCCGACGCCGATCTCGGCGGCGTCGACCTCTCCTTCGGCCCGGCCGACCACCGGGGCATGGACGCCGTCTATCTGACCGCCATCGACGCCGTGGCCGGTCCCGACGGCCAGTACGACTATAAATTTCGATATATCGACGCCATCGCCAAGGAGTGAAGAGGGAGAACCATACTCACAAAAGCGGTTGCAATGCCCCTCGAATTTTCGTACTGAAGAGGGAATGTTCCAACGGATGCCATGGAAACGCGACAGAGGAGGTCCCCCCTTGAGGAAAGCGATGGTCGCCCCGTCTCTCCTGATCCTGCTCCTGATCGTCTGCCTGTCCGTTCCCCAGGGTCGGGCCGGCGGCAAAACTTACTACGACGCCGACGGCAACCCCATATCCGAACAGGCGTACCGGGAGATGCGGCAACGCCGGCAGCGATGCCTGGAGAGGACTTCGGATCGCCGGGCATTCACCCGGTGCATGGAGCGGATGGCCGACCCGGCGCCGTCGCCCGCTCCCCCACCGGCGCCGGAAACGGCGGCGGCCGTTTCACCCCCGCCGGAAAAAGCGCCGGAGCGGGTCCCGCCCCCCCCGATCGAACCAGAGGCGCCCGTCAATGCGCCGCCGGTGCAACCGACGGTTTCCACTGTTGAACCGGACCCTGTTCCCGCCGTTCAACCCGAAGCCCGGCCGGCGCCGGCGCAACGCACGGTTTCGGAACCCGCGCCGCCCACAAAAATGGAGCACCCGATTATCCCCGGCCAGACGGAACAGCCGGTCCGCGTCATTGAGCGGGAGATCGCCGTGCCCGGCGGCGGGGTGCTCAAGGTGAAAGAATACCAGTACGAATAGCGAACCAAGGACGGTTCCATGAAAGTGACATGCCCCAGCTGCGGCCACGCCTCCCAGGTGGACGGGTCGAAGATCCCGGAAAAAGGGGTCCAGACCAGGTGCCGCAAGTGCGACAACCGGTTCACCCTCACCCGGGAAGGCGCCGTCGGGCCGAAAAAGGCCAAGCCACCGGCGCCCAAGGTCCGGACCGGGGCCGCGCCCATCGAGCCGGTATCGAAGCCGGTCGCCGCGCCGGCCGCCGATCCCGGATCCCCGGAACCCGAGGTCTATACCTGCGAAAAATGCCGGCACAAGCAGCACCCGTCCCGGGCCTGCGTTTACTGCGGCAATCCCTTTCCTCAGTTTCAGGGCGCGTCCCCCAAGTCGGCGGAAAAGGGGACGTCGGACGCCAAACCGGCCCCGACCCCGTCGCCCGGGAAGAAGGAATCGGAGCGGATCGCCCCCAAACCGGCGATCTTTCCCATTTCCGCCGGCGACGGCGCCGAAGCGGCGCCGGACCTCATTCCCTGCCCCTACTGCGACGAGCCCATCCGGGAAAAGGCCAAAAAGTGCAAGCACTGCGGCGAGTTTCTGGACAAGGCGGAGCGGGTCGCGGCCGACCCGCCGATCCGGATCGGGGAGGTCTTTTCCGGGCTCATCGACTTCCGCTTCAAGCGGATGATCACCCCGGAGCTGGTCAAGGCGCTCTACATCCTCGCCCTGGCCCTGGGGGGGATCGGCGCGCTGGCGACGGCCTTTTTCGCCGTCCGGCTCGGCGCCTATGGGACGGCGGCGGGCGCCATCGTCGGCTATCTGCTGATGGTCCTCCTCACCCGGGTCTACGCGGAACTGTCCATCATCGTGTTCAAAATCGAGGAGAACACCCGTCGAAGGCGCCGATGAACCGATGCCGTTGACCTTTCTCATCAACTCCGGCAGCGGGTTTTTCTCCGTCGATGATCCGGAACCGCGACGACGGCGGGTTGAGTCCGCCATTCGCCGGCGGGACGGCGACGTCCGCATCCTCTGGATCGATCCCGAAGATCTCTCGGATGCGGCGGCGCGCGCCGCCGCGGACGGGGAAGGGCCGCTGGTGGTCGGCGGGGGCGACGGGACGGTCAACCTGGCGGCGGCCGAAATGGCCGGCGGCGACCGGCCCATGGGGGTGTTGCCCCTGGGGACCTTCAACTTCATCGCCGGGGACCTGGGCATGCCCCTTTCGCCGGAGGCGGCCGTCGATGCCGTGTTCGACGGAACGCCGGCTTCCGTGGACATGGGGGAGGTCAACGGGCGCCTTTTTCTCCACAACGTTTCCCTGGGCATCCACTCCGCGGCCGTACAAATGCGGGAGCAATACCAGCGCCGGCTCGGCGTAAACAAAGCGGCGGCGGCGGCCTACACCCTGCTCCGGGCGATCCTGCGGCCCCCCATGCTGTCGGGGTACATCCAGGCCCGGGACAAAGCCGAGTTCATCCGGGCCTCCTTCGTCTTCGTCGGCGTCAATCGGTTCGATACCGCGCCCTTTGCCTTTGTCCGGCGGAAAACCCTGGACGACGGCATTTTGAGCGTCTTTTACGCCCACCAGATGGAACCGGAGAAACTGTTGAAAATGGCGTTCAGAACCCTTTTGAGCCGGCGGATAGAGGACGTGCCGGATCTGGAGTGCCTGTTGACGGAGATGATGACCCTCAGAAGCCGGAAGCACAAAGTGAAGGTGGTGGCGGACGGCGAGATCGTCCCGCTTCGGTCGCCCCTGGTCTGCCGGGTGCGGCCCGGTCATCTCCGGGCGATCCTCCCGCCCCGGGCCGCATGAAAACCCTGGTTCACATATCGGACATCCATTTCGGCCGGGTGGTCCCGTCGGTGGCCGAGTCGCTGCTGGCGGCCCTGGAGACGGACGCGCCCGATCTGGTGGTGATCAGCGGCGACCTGACCCAGCGGGCCCGGCGCGGCCAGTACCGGATGGCCCGGGATTATTTAAACCGAATCCCGTTTCCCAAGATCGTCGTTCCGGGGAATCACGACGTCCCGCTTTACAACGTGGCGCGCCGGTTTTTGCGCCCCCTGACCCGGTACCGCCGGTACATCACCCGGGACATGGCCCCCTTTTACCAGGACGACGAGATCGCGGTGCTGGGCATCAACACGGCCCGGTCCCTGACGTTTACCAAGGGCCGGATTTCAGAGGCGCAAATCGAGCTGATCCGGCGGCGGTTCTGTCCCATTCCCGACAATGTGTTCAAGATCCTGGTCACCCACCATCCGTTTCTTCCGCCGCCGGAGAACCTGAAATTGCCCCTGGTGGGGCGGGCCCATAAGGCTCTCCGGATGGTGGAGGCGTGCAACCTGGACCTGCTCCTGGCCGGCCATTTCCATATGAGCTACGCCGGGGGCTCCCATTCGGCATACCGGACCCTGGCCCGTTCCGTGCTGGTGATCCAGGCGGGCACGGCCGCCTCCAGCCGGATGCGGACCGAAGGCAACGCCTACAATCTGATCCACATCCACAAGGCCCGGGTGACGCTCCGGGTGCGGATGTGGGACGGCGAGCGATTCGCGGATCACCGGACCCGTCACTACACCTACAACACCGACGGGGGCTGGGACCACCCCATCCCCCCGACGCCCGGGGCCGCGGCCTCCGAGGGGAAAAGGAGCCTGGAAAATTGAAGCGAATATCTTTTTTAGCGGCTGTGGCGAGCGGACTGCTTATACTGGCGGCGGCGGGGGCGGCGGCGTTTGAACTGCCGCCGCTGGAGGTCCTGGAACCGGACGAAGACCGGCTCTCCACCCTCCAAAAGGTCCGGGTCTCTTCCTTCAATCTGGAAGGCAACACGGTCTTCACCGACGACGAACTGGCGGCGCTGACGGCCCCCTATGAAAACCGGGAGATCACCTTCGAGGATCTCCAGGAGGTCCGGGACCGGCTGACGAAATATTACATCGCCAACGGGTACCGCACATCCGGCGCCCGGATACCGGACCAGAAGGTGGAAAACGGGGTCGTCGCCGTGGAGATCGTGGAGGGGAAACTCACCGGGATCACCGTATCCGGCAACGACTGGCTCCAAACCCGGTATGTCAAAAGCCGGCTGGAGCGGGGGACCGATCCCGACGCCCCGGTCAATGTCTACCCTCTCCAGGGGCGCCTGAAACTGCTCAAGCAGGACCCCCTCGTCGACAACGTCAACGCGGAACTCCGGCCCGGCCTGGTCCTGGGGGAGGCGACCCTCGACGTGGAAATCGACGAGGCCCGGCCCTACTACCTGGAGGTCGGGTTCAACAACCATCAATCCCCCAGCATCGGCGCCTACCGGGGGGTGATCCGGGCGGGGCTGCTCAACATCACCGGATGGGGCGACTCCCTGGAGGCCGAGTACGGCATCACCGAAGGGCTGGACGATTTTTCGGTCCGGTACGCCATCCCCGCGACCCGGTGGGACACGACGTTGTCCGGCGGCTTCGATCGCTCCGAGTCGAAAGTGGTGGCCGATCCTTTCGGCGATCTGGACATCCGGAGCGAGACCGACACATGGCATGTGGCCGTGCGCCATCCGTTTTACCGGACCTTGACCCGGGAGTTCGCCATGTCCCTGAAGTTCGAGAACCGCCGGGGCGAAACCTCGCTTCTGGGGGAAGGGTTCTCCTTTTCCGAAGGGGTGCCGCCGGACGGGGAGAGCGAGATCGCCGTGCTCCGGTTCACCCAGGAATGGATCGACCGGACCCTGACCCAGGTCATCGCGGCCCGCTCCACCTTCAGCTTCGGTTTGGACGCCATGGGCGCCACCATCCACGACGACGGCGGACCCGACGGGGAGTTCTTCACCTGGCTGGGCCAGTTCCAGTGGCTCCGCCGGTACGATTTCCTCGACAGCCAGACCCTCTTCCGGGTCGATCTGCGGCTGTCGGACGACCCGCTGCTGCCCATGGAGAAATTCGCCATCGGCGGCGCCGACACGGTTCGGGGATACCGGGAGAATGGGATCACCACCGACGGCGGCGTGGTCGCTTCCCTGGAGTGGCGGATACCGGTGGTTCAGCTCCGGGTCCCCCTGGTCAGCGCGGGCCCCGCCGACGGATGGCTCCGGGCGTGCCCCTTCGTGGACGTGGGCTCGGGGTGGAACGCCGAGGGCGATGATCCCGATACGGACACCCTCGTGGGGACCGGCCTGGGCCTTCGATGGGATCTTCGCGAAGACGTTTACGCCCGGATTTACTGGGGATACGCCTGGGAAGACGTAGAAGATCCCTCCGACCGGGATCTCCAGGACGATGGAATTCATTTTGAAATCGGGGCCCGATTGTTTTAAACTGTAATTTCGGGACAAGAAAGAATCACGGCCCACAGGGCTAAATACAAGGAGGCGACAGATGGCAAAGGAACGACTGGTGGTGATCGGCGGAGATGCGGCGGGCATGAGCGCGGCCTCCCAGGTCCGTCGCCGGAAACCCGACATGGAGATCCTGGCCTTCGAACGGGGCCGCCACACCTCCTACGCCGCCTGAGGCATCCCCTACTATATCGCCAGGCTGGTCGATAAAGCAGATGCATTGGTGGCCCGGAAGCCCGAAACCTTTCGGGAAAAGCAGAATATCGATGTCCGCACCCGTCACGAGGTGATCGGCATCGACCCGGACGCCCGGAAAGTACAGGTGCGGGATCTCGAAAGGAAGAAGGATTTCTGGGAATCCTACGACCGGTTGATGATCGCCACCGGCGCCAAACCCATCCGGCCGCCGCTGGAGGGAATCGACGCCGCGGGGATCCTCGATGTCAACACCTTGCACAACGGCATCGCGTTCAAGCGGATGGTGGAGGAGCGACAGCCGGAAAAGGCGGTGGTGGCGGGCGGCGGCTACATCGGCCTGGAGATGGCCGAGGCCCTGAAAATGCGCGGCATGGACGTCGTCATGGTTTCCAAGGCGCGGCAGGTGATGGGGACCCTGGATTCGGATATGGGCGAGTTGGTCGCCCGGGCGCTCATGGAAGACGGGATCGATCTTTACCGGGACGAGACCGTTCAGAGCTTTGCGGTCGAAAACGGCCATGTGAAGGGCGTGGTTACCGACCAGCGGACCCTGCCGGCTGATATTGTGGTGTTGGGTCTGGGCGTCGGCCCCAATTCGGATCTCGCAAAGGACGCCGGCATACCGGTGGGCGTCCAGAACGGCATCAAGGTCAACGAGCTTCAGCAGACCGAGACCGACGGCGTCTGGTCCGCCGGCGACTGCGTCCAGACCCATCACATCGTCAGCCGACGCCCCTTCTACGTGGCCCTGGGCACGGTGGCCAACAAACAGGGCCGGGTGGCCGGCATCAACCTCGGCGGCGGCTACGCCACCTTTCCCGGCGCCGTGGGGACGGCCATCACCAAGTACATGGACACCGAATGCTCCCGCACCGGCTTGAGTGAACGGGAAATCGAGGCTCTCGGGTGGCAATATACGGTCGGAAAGATCGACGCCGCGACATTGCCCCATTATTATCCGGGATCGGCCCCCATTACCGTCAAAGTGCTGGCGGAAAAAGGCTCGGGAAAACTCCTGGGCGCCCAGATCGTCGGCGGCAAGGGATCGGCCAAACGGATCGACGTGGCGGCCGCGGCCCTTCACGCCGGGTTCACGCTGGACGAGATGCTCTATCTGGATCTGAGCTATGCGCCGCCTTTTGCAGGGGTGTGGGATCCGATGGTGATTGCGGCCCGGAAGGCGTTGGAGGGGGTGTAGGGCAATGGACGGCGCTTTTATTGTGTTTGCGGAAAAAGCCGAGGAAAATATGGGAGCGGCGGCCAACTGTTTTGACAATGAGTATTACAACGCTTGCGTTAACAGAGCCTATTATGGCATGTTTCAAATTGCCGTGGCGCTTCTGTTCAAAACAGGATGCAAGTCAAAATCGAACAAGATTGGCCATGATTGGGTTCAGGCTGAATTCACAAAATTGTTCATAAATCAGCGCAAACGGTTTCCGCGTCTGAAAGGTTGTTTGAGTTATGTGCAAGAAGCGAGAGATTATGCTGATTATTCGGAGGTGAGAATCAACAGAAAAAATCAAAGCGGATTCTGGCAAAAGCGAATAAGTTTTTCGGAGAACTTTATCGGGAGATTTATGATGAGGATTAACCATGTTCAAGAAAGACTGATCAATGATCTTCTGGATTATGCAAAAATCAAATATCCGGAAACCGAAATCCAGGATATCACCGAAGCCCCGTATGGCGAAGGGCGCTTGTGGGTGATCGTAAAGGGAATTGATTGGGATGATGGCGAAAAAGCGTTTGATTTTTTGGAGTATTTAGCCCCAAAACAGGATGATGTTTTGGTTGAATATGGGTATCCCATTAATTTGATGCCCTATGCAAGATTTTGTATATGAAAGAAATTGGTTGACTTCCTATCCAACCAGGATTTTCCCTGCGGCGATTTCGCCACGGAAGGCGTCGGCGAGAATAAAACGATTGTGTTCACTTTCGACGGGGGCTTGATCATAACATCGGCCAGTTTCTGGCTATCTCCTTTCCGCAGATCAAGGAGATAGGGCCACCGGAAGCTTCAGAATTGGGCAGTGGCCGAACTTATGATCAAGCCCGTCAATATTTTGTTTTTTGGAGCTAAAAATGGCCAAAACCTATGTTGAATTCCAAGAAGGATGCTATCGGATCAAATCTTCCCGGGTCTCGCTGGATTCCGTTGTTTACGCTTTTCGACAAGGACTTTCCCCTGAAACCATTGCAATCGGGTGTTTCCCGACATTGACTTTAGAACAAGTTTACGGGGCGATTGCTTTTTACCTGGAAAATCGTAAACAAATCGATCCGTATCTTGAGGAAGGCGAGGTTTTATTTGATGAATTGCGACAAGAATGTCGCGGGGCCGATCCCGGTTTTTATCGGAAATTCATACAGGTCCATCGTCAGATGAACGCCTTGGTCGCATGACTCCGCCATGCTCTCCATCATCACCCTGCTGACCGTCCTCACCCTCTCCATTCTGGTCACCCGCATCGCCACGGTGGCCCTGGCCCATACCGGTCTCTCGAAGCAATCCGCCCGCTTCCAGGCCCGCTCCGCCTTCACCGGCGTGGGGTTCACCACGGACGAGTCCGAAAAAGTCGTCAATCACCCGGTGCGGCGGCGGATTCTGCGCCTCCTGATGCTCCTGGGCAACGCCGGCATCGTGACGGCCATGTCCTCGCTGATCATCTCCTTTGTCAACATGGAGGGAACCCATCCCTTGATCTGGCGGATTGCTCTCCTGCTCACGGGGCTGGCGGTCCTTTGGGGCGTGGCGTCCAGCGGGTGGGTCGATCGTCATCTCTCCAACCTGATTTCAAAGGCGCTGAAACGCTACAGCGATATCGATGTCCGGGATTACGCCGCCATGCTCCATCTGGCCGGGGAGTATCAGGTCAGCGAAATCCGGGTGGAAGAAGACGACTGGATGGCGAACCAGTCTCTGTCCGATCTCCGGCTGAGCCACGAGGGAGCGATGGTGCTGGGCATTACCCGAAAGGACGGCGCTTATGTGGGGGCGCCCATGGGCGGCACGATCATTCACCCCTACGACACCGTTATGATCTACGGCCGGGCCAGGGCCATCGAGAGCCTGGATGCGCGAAAGCTGGGGCCCTCCGGAGACGACGCCCACGCCCGGGAGGTGGCCCGGCAGGTGGAGGTCCAGCTGGATGAGCGGGAGACCGATGCCGAGGGCAAGAAAGCCGAATCATCGCCGCCGCCCGACATCGTCGCCGGCGGCTGACCCGGTCGTGCGACGGGATGAAAATGGCTTGCGTCGGGCCGTGAAATCCGCTAACACTTGAGGATCGAAAACCGGCCGCCGCGCGGGGCGGCCGGCTGAATCCCTTTTATCGATTATCTGAGGCGGCGCCATGCAGGAAATCCGATTCCACGGGCGCGGCGGCCAGGGGACCGTGGTCGCTTCCGTGATTCTAGCCAAAGCGTTTTTCAAGGCCGGCCTGTACGTCCAGACGTTCCCCGTCTTCGGCGTGGAACGACGGGGCGCGCCGGTGGAGGCCTACCTGCGGCTGGACGACAAAAAGATTCTCATCCGATCCAATCTCTACACCCCCGACCATGTGGTGGTCCAGGACGCCAAGCTTCTGGAATACATCGACGTGACCGAAGGGCTCAAGCCGGGCGGCTGGGTTCTGCTCAACGCCCCCCGTTTCCCCGGGGACCCGTCGCCCTTCCCGGATTTCCGGCTGGCCGCGGTCGACGCCTCCGCCATCGCCCTGGAACTCGGCCTGGGGACCCGGACCCAGCCCATCATCAACACCGCCGTGATCGGGGCGTTCGCCCGGATTTTCGGCGGGCCGCCGCTGGAGGCCGTGACCGAGGCCATCGACGAGGAGATTCCGGTCCGGCGGGAGGCCAACATCCAGGCGGCCCGCAGGGCCTATGAGGAGGTCCGCTTTCTCGATTCACCGTCGCGCACATCCCAAAAGGAGAGATCATGATCATTAAAAAGACCGTCGCCAGTGCATATGAATATGACGACAATAAAATGGCCATGGAAAAAATTTTTACTTTGGTTGAATCGCTGCCTCACTCTGACAAATTTAAGTTGATGCAGTCTTTGCTGTCGCAACTTGCCGCGGAAGAAAGAGTATCGCTGCAAGCGCAAACCGAACCCACGACAGATCAAGGTCGGCGCATGGCGGCGATTCTCCAACGTATGGCGGACAGACGCGCTTTGTCCGACTTCTCCGATCCTGTCGCCTGGCAAAGGGAAGTCCGAAAAGATCGTTTTTTACCGGATAGGGAATAAGCCATGTTGCTGGACAGCAACGCAATCATTTATTCCATCAAGCCTGAATTTGTCAATTTGCGCCAACTGATTGCGGAACGCAGCCCTGCCGTGTCCGCCATCAGTTATGTGGAAGTGTTGGGCTACCATCAATTGACGGCATCGGACGAACAGGATTTTATGGAATTTTTTGGCACGGCTCAGATCATCCCCGTTTCTCAACCGATTCTGGACCAAGCCGTGAAATTACGGCAACAGCGTAGAATATCATTGGGAGATTCGATTATTGCCGCGACTGCCATAACAAGCGATTTAGTTCTGGTAACGGCGAATACGGACGATTTTCGTTGGATAACAACCATTCGGTTGTTCGACCCGCTGACGGAATGAAATTATTTTATTCGACATCCGAATCATACCGCCGACTGATTTCGCTGCTTGTCAAATTCATCCAAATTTGAAATGATTCCCATGAAACAGGATCCCCACATCCCCCTTTTCATCTCCCGCTCCCGAACCACCACCGAGGCCAACAAGACCGGCGCGTGGCGGTTCATGCGCCCTTCCTATGCGGAAAAGACGGCCCCCTGCGGCGCGGCCTGCCCGGCCGGCGAGGACATCGCCCGGATCCAGCTCCTGACCGCGGCGGGGAAAACCGGCGAGGCATGGGAGGCGATCCTGCGGGAAAACCCGTTTCCGGCCGTCTGCGGCCGGGTCTGTTTTCATCCCTGTCAGGGGGGTTGCAATCGGTCCGGTTTCGACGATACGGTTTCCATCCGCCACGTGGAGCGGTTTCTGGGGGACGCGGCCCTTCAGCAAAGCCGATCCGCGGCCCCTCTCCGTCCCGCCGCCGGCAAACGGGTCGCCGTGGTCGGCGCCGGCCCGGCGGGATTGTCCGCCGCTTACTTCCTGGCCCTGCTGGGATACGGGTGCGACGTTTTCGAGGCCGCCGGTCGGGCGGGGGGTCTGCTTCGGTGGGGCATCCCCCGGTATCGGCTGCCCGAAGACGTCCTGGACGCCGAAATCCGCCGCATTGTCGATCTGGGCGTCAAGATCTATACCGGCAAGCCGGCGACGGAACCGTTCCTCGACGAAATAGCGGAGACCTACGACGCCCTTTTTCTGGGATGCGGTTTAGCCCGTCCCATCTCCCTGAAGATTCCCGGACAGGAACTGGCCAGGGACGGCCTCGGATTATTACGGGATCTCCAGGGGCCGGACCCCTGCGTCCGTGCGGAAAAAGCGGCCATCATCGGCGGCGGCAACACCGCCGTGGACCTGGCCCGCTCCCTGAAGCGGATGGGCGCGGACCCGGTGATCGTCTACCGCCGCCGACGGCAAGACATGCCCGCTTTTGGACAGGAAGCGGAGATGGCCCTGGAAGAAGGGGTGGCGCTTATGGAGTTGATGGCCCCGATCCGGATCGACGAAACCGAAGGGGGTTGCCGCCTGACCCTCCAGCCCATGAAGATGGCGGGAACCGGTCCGGACGGCCGGGCCCGGGTGGTCCCCGACAGGGGCGCGACCGAAACCCTGGATGTGGAGGCGGTCTTCACCGCCATCGGCGCCTCGCCGGCGGAGGAGTGGCTCATGCCGTCGGAAAGCGAACCGGGGGCGATCCGGATGGCCCATTGTATGCTGATCCAGCGGCGGCCGCCCACGGTATACGGCGGGGACCTGACCAACGCCGTCCAGAGCGTGGCCGACGCCATCGCTTCGGGGAAGGCCGGGGCCATGGCCCTGGACACCCTCTTTCGGGAGGACCCGGACAAGGTCGCGGACCGGCTGGCCGGCTGCCGGGTGGGTTCCGGATCGTCGCTTTCCATGGACATCTACCTGGGCGGGGCGCGGGGACGGCGGGCGGCCCATGAGGTGGCGTTCGACGAGATCAACACCGCCTATTTCACCCCTTCCGTCCGGACGCGGCCGGCGGTCCCCCCGCCCGGCGAGAGGGTCCGTTCCTTCGGGGAAGTGGAGGAGGGGCTGTCCGAAACCGATGCCGCGGCGGAGGCGGCCCGGTGCTTCAACTGCGGACTCTGCAACGACTGCGACAACTGCCGGCTTTTCTGCCCGGAGGTGGCCGTGATGAAAAACGAAAGCGGCGGGGGGTCCGAATCCCGCCGAATCCTTTACGATTATTGCAAAGGGTGCGGCATCTGCGTGACGGAATGCCCCCGGAACGCCATGGACCTGACGGTCGAGGAGGGCATATGAAAGCGGTCCTGGAAGGCAGCCACGCCGTATCCGAAGCGGTCCGGATGGCCCGGGTCGAAGTGATGTCCGCGTACCCCATCACCCCCCAGACCCACATCGTGGAAGCCCTCAGCGAATACTGCGCCGAGGGGGCCATGGACGCCCGGTTCATCTGCGTGGAGAGCGAACACTCGGCCATGGCCGCCGTCATCGGCGCGGCCAGCGGCGGCGTCCGGACCTTCACCGCCACTTCGTCCCACGGTCTGGCGCTCATGCACGAACTGCTCCACTGGGCTTCGGCGGCCCGTCTGCCCATCGTCATGGCCGAGGTCAACCGGGCCCTGGGGCCGGGCTGGAACATCTGGATGGA
>CAZZBE010000067.1:13984-18627 GCA_964652715.1 uncultured Desulfobacteraceae bacterium | reverse complement strand
GGCCAAAGTCAAGAGCTGTTTTAACGCAAAGGGCGAACACAAGGGGCGAACACAAGGTTCGCCCCTACCGAAATCGCCGGGTTGCGCCGTAGGGGCGATCCTTGTGATCGCCCTTTTTGGCCGGGATTTTGATCAAGGCTCGCAAAAAAAAGCGGTCTTAATAAAAATTCTATTGACCGACGGTCGGTCAGTATGTATATTGCCGCCGGTTGAAGCGAAGAACCGATGGCAACCTTCAAGGGAGGCATTCAGAACATGGCGAGAACGGTAAAAAAACCGGATGAACGGCGGGAAGAGATCATCAAGGCGGCCCGGGACCTCTTCCATTCAAAAGAGTACGACAAGGCGACCATGCAGGAGTTGATGAAGACGCTCAACATCGCCAAGGGCACCATCTACCACTATTTCTCCTCCAAGGAGGAGCTGCTCGAAGCGGTGGTGGAAGACCTGATCGATGAGGAACTCAGAAAAAAGGAGGCACTGATTGAGGACTGCCGCCGCCGGAATCTCGACGCCGTGCAAAGCATCCGGGCGCTGGCGACGGTGGATCGGATGGCGGAGGAAAACGAGGAGATCCTTGATGCGCTGCACCAGCCGGGCAACATCATCATGCACGCGCGGCAACTGGGCCGCTACCTGACGAAACTCGCGCCCATTTACGCGGCGGTCATCGAAGAAGGGCGCGGTCAGGGGCTTTTCAAGACGGATTATCCGCTGGAATGCGCCGAATTCCTGCTGGCGGGCATCCAGTTTCTGACGGATGTGGGGTTTTACCCCTGGAGCAACGAAGAGATCGCCCGCCGCATGGCGGCGTTTCCATCACTGTTGGAAGACCTGTTGAACGCCCCCGAAGGGTCGTTCGACTTTCTGGTTGAGTAGAAAAAAGAGGTGTGGGAAAACCCGTAGATGCGACGTTTACGGTTTCCGAGACCGTTTCCTGCGCCGAACCGTTGGGTTTGAAAAATTCCTATTTGTTCGGCCTCGCGGCATACTCGGAAACCGTCGCCGACATCACCTTCTTCGAGGGGGACGCTTTCATCCTCGGCGCCGGCGTCGGCTACCGGTTTTAGGCCCAGCGCGTGAAACACGTCACCATTCCAATGTCATACAAAAATAGTCGTACAAAATAGGAGGCCCAAAAATGATTTCACGGTTCGAATACAAACCGCTTCGTTACTTCTCCATCACCTTTTCAGCCACATTCATTTTATGGTTTATCGGCGCGTACCTGAGTTTTCAGGAGGATGCAAACGGATCGCACATGGTGTTTCTGCTGGCGGGCCTGGCGGCGCCGTTTCTCATCTCGCTGGTCATGATTTTCGGGTCCGGGCGTTCGGATCTGAAAAAGGATTTCATCAGCCGGCTGATCGACCCCCGGCGCATCCGTATGAAAACGCTTCCGGCATTCATTTTCATCATGCCGCTGTCGGTGGCGGCGTCCATTGTCGTCTCGCTTCTGTTCGGGGAATCGCTGTCGCAGTTTCAGTTCGCCGAGGGCTTTTCCTTTTCGTCCGGATTCGTCCCGGTGCTGTTGCTCCTGGTGCTGGCCGCGACATTCGAAGAGCTGGGATGGCGGGGGTACGCCTTCGACAGTTTGCAGAGCCGGTACAACTTCTTTATCGCCTCGCTGGTGTTCAGCGTGCTCTGGTCGTCCTGGCACTTTCCGCTGATTTTCGTGAAGGATTCCTACCAGTATGAAATTTTTAACGAAAATTTTTGGTTCGGCCTGAACTTCTTTGCCAGCATCATTCCCATGGGCATCATCATCAGCTGGATTTGCATCAAAAACGGGAAAAGCGTGCTGGCGGCCATCGTCTTTCATTTCATCATCAACATGTCGCAGGAGGCGCTGAACATATCGTCGCCGACCAAGTGCATCCAGACCGTCGTTCTTGTGCTGGCGGCGGCCGCGATCATCGCCAGGGAAAAGGAGTTGTTCTTTTCGAAAGCGCCGGTCACGGCCGGGGTGAACTGATGGAATCGTCCCGGAAAGCTTTTCCCTCTTTCTCGTCATCCGGGCGGGCGCCGAGGGCCGGGACATCCATCGCCTCAGTGGGGATGATCGTGGGGCTCCCGGTCATGGCCCTCATGCTTATGGTGGTGCGGCCCGTGGTCATCTTCGGTGGGATGGTCATGGGCCTCGGCATCCTTTCCGCCGGCAACGGGATGCGCGTGCTGGTGCGGGTGCTCATGGGCGTGAACGTGCGCATGCGGATGGACGTGGGTTTCGTCCCCGTGGGCATGAGGGTGCTCGTGTTCGTGGGCGTGTTCGTGCCGGTGGCGGTGGTCGTGTTCGTGTTCGCCCGCCGGGACCCCCTCCTCGAACAGAATTTTATGATCCACCAGGGCCATCCGCTTGATCCGGCCCTTGACGGCGATTTGATCCCCGAAAATGCCGACGAGGCGGAAGCCGCCCTCGCCGTCGGGCTCCACCACATCCACGGATTCCATGATCAACCGTTCCTCTCCATCCTTAACGATATAGGCGTTGGCTTCACACATGGTTTAATACCTCCTTTAATTTTTCCTCCACGACGGTCCGGACCAGGTGGGGCAGGGGTTCCTTGAGGGTTCCGACGATCTCCACCCGTTCCTGCCACAGGGGGACCAGAATCTTGATCGCCGGACTCGACATGACGGCCTCGGCCATGGCCGGCGTCACCTCCCCCAGCATGGCGTTGGGCCATCCGATGGCGATGGGGCCCAGGATGCAGTCGGCCTGCGAGGCGGTGCAGCGGATGGCGTTTTCCCCCGAGGCCCCGCGGTTGGCCCCCGCCTTGAGCATCTGGGCCGTGGCGATGGCGTTGGTCCCCAGGGCGATCACCTCGATGGACTCGCCGTACTCCGATTTCAAATACTTGATCAGGGTGGCGCCGATCCCGCCGCCCTGACCGTCGATGACGCAGATCCGTTTGGTCAAAATTCCGTCTCCCGCTGGGGTCCGTTCCACAAAAAAGCCACGAAGAATGCTCTTCTTCCGGAAGAGTCCGCCTTCGTGGCTCGGTTGGCTGCTTTGGCGCCGCTCCCGTCCGGGTCGCGGAACCGTCTGGATATCATGTTGTCGGTTTCCATCTTGTCGGCGGCTTCTGCCGCCGGGATTATAGATCATTTGTTAATGAATTCGGCGGGGGAAGTCAAGACCTGATTTGATCGTTTCCTGCGGGAGCCCGTCACCTTTGCGGTGCTGATCGACGCCTACGGGCGGGTCCCCGACGGGCTGCTGGCGGTGTTCATCGCCATCCTGCGCTACGGCATCTCCATGGGGCTGGATGTGGATTGCGGTTGTTTCGGCCCGGACGACCCCGAGGCCGAGGCGTTCCGCGGGCTCCGGGCGGCGCTCTGCCGGGATCTGGTCATGATGGCGGGGGTCGGGTTTTTGTATGGTTGGCGTCGGCGCCGGGCCATTCGGCCCGTCAGGATTGGCGATGTTTATCGACAATTTTTCGAAAAGGAGGAGAACGAAAGATGCGTACACCTAAATCGTGGTTAACTTGCTCTATCGTGACCTTCAAGGACAAGACCATTGTGATCTACTGCGGATTCGTCAAATGCACCCGCAGCCACAACGGCGCGGCTTGGGCGGTCAAGCTGGGCTATACCAATGTTTACCGCTATCCCGGTGGGATCTTCGCCTGGAAGGGGGCGGATTATCCGATCGGGGAGGTGGAGTAAGGAATACCGTGAATGTGCGAATGACAGCAGAAGTGAATGGGGATCGCCCGGACGCCGAAGCGCTGATCGAGGCCATCCGGGAGCGCGCCCGGAATCTCTACCTGACCCGGGAACTGCTCTGCACCGAGGCGGTGGTGATAGCCATCAACAAAGGGTTGAACGGCGGACTGACCGACGACCAGGCCCTGGCCATGGCGGCCCCGTTCTGCGTGGCGCTGGGGGAGAGCGGTTGTTTGTGCGGGGCTCTGAGCGGCGCGGTAATGGCGTCGGGGCTGCTCTTAGGCAACAGCCGCCCGTATCGCCACCGCCGGGATATGCGGAAGAGCGGACGGGAACTCCACGATGCCTTCAAGGCGGCCAACGGCGCCACCTGCTGCCGGGCGCTGACGAAAAAGGTGAAGCATGACCCGAAGGCTCATTTCCATCATTGCGCCGGGTTGACGGCCGACGCCGCCGAGATGGCGGCGCGGTTGGTTCTTGACAGGCGGCCTGAGTTGATTGAAGGGGCCGACAATGGATTTGTCAACAAACGGCAGTCCGCCGTCAGGGGCGGGCTCATACGGTTGATTCGATCTGTTTTGGGTTGAACCCAGCGAGAAAGGGGGGAACGGTTATAGGAATAGGAATGGAACAATAGACAGGATTTCTGAAATGCTTACTCAGATTGATTTTTTATTTGTTTCACTATCTCTTCAATCTCGTTCAGGCTCAGTTCAGGAAACATGATATGGACTGATTTTACGATCTCCTTGATGGGGTACCGTTTCAAACTTTCGGCGGGCAACAACATCTTTAACCGGTTTTCCGGGGGTAGATTTTTTATAAATGTCTCTTTCGATTCTCTTTTATAATCTTCAACCGTATAAGGCATGTCAATGATTCCTTCCAAGTTATAGCGGATAAAAAGATCGTTGAGCGCCGTGCTCAGGTCGTCCCGCCGAAACCGATACTGCGAAGCGCCTGTCCGAACC
>CAZZBE010000067.1:0-13884 GCA_964652715.1 uncultured Desulfobacteraceae bacterium | reverse complement strand
ATCATAAACCCCGTTTGCGACAGGCTCGAATGTGTAGGCCCTCTGCATATTTTTCGGCAATCGGGTACTGACGGCGTAGAATCTGAAATCCGACTCGTCCGGCATTTTTTCTACCACCGGGCCCTGCTTCTGCTGCTTGCGGTAATTCACATAATAAGCAATCAGTTCATTGAAGGCCCAAGCATCCAGGGACTGCCGGAATGACTTATAGGTCATGAGGTTATGCGCCGCCAGATCATCCAGGCCATCCGGCGGTTCCGAAATCGGGCCGCCTTCTTGATTTTTGATGATCGCTATATCCAGAAACTGCCGCTGCAACGAAAGGTCAAGCTCCATTTCGACAGTGTAAGAAGAGCCTGTGAAAAAATCGGTCAATATGGTCCCGAAAAGCCTGTGCCATTTGATCATAAAAGCAGTTCGATCCTTTTACATTAATATATTGAATAAAGTTTATCATTGCACCTTTGAATGTTCAAGAAAAAGAAGGTGGTCTTCGGATGCCGTCACTCCACCCGCCAAACATGCACCACCGCGGCGTTGTCCCCCTGATATCCCCCCAACCCCCTTTCGATGGCGAACAATCGCCCCGTCGCTACGTCATAGGCCATGCCGCCCGCATCCCCGCACACATTGTCCCCGGTGAGGAAAAAATCGGATGGCTGCCAGATCTCATACGGGAGCACCTCCCAAGGGGGCACCTCGCCCCGGGCCGCTTCCGCCAGTTCGGCCGTGTCATAAAAGAGGATCTGCCGCCGGTAGGGCCCGCAATGATAGCCCCTGTCTTCATTGCAGTACCGGGCGCATTCGGCGGGCGCCGGATCGACGGGGCATTCGGGGTCGGACTCGGCCGGATCACAGTAATAGCAGTTGGTGGCGCCCTTGCGGCCCAGGAGGACGATGGCGTTTTTGTTCCGGTCGCCGATAAAGCCGCCGCCGCTCCAACCATCGCACATGGAAAAGCCGGGATAGTCGCAGTCCACGGCGGCCCCGCCCACGCCCACGTCCGGGCCGGCGCAGCCGGGGTACTTGACCCGGTAGTAGAGCAGGGGCAGGGCGTCGAGGGCCGTGCCCGCCGGCGGGTCGTCGGCGCCGAGGGGCGCGAATGCGAAAAGGGTCGGCCCCTGGGACCCGCCAGCGGTGGTCAGTTCCGGGCTGTCCCCGGCGGGCGTGCCCCGGGACCGGCCGGTGACCAGGGTCCGGCCCCCAAGGTGGGCATCGGCGTACCAGGTCGGTACGGAGAACAGGAAATCCCCCATTTTCCGGCCGTGATAGAGGGGATCGGTGTCGGGCCCTACGTGGAACACGCCTTGGGCGTCCGATCCATCCAGGTCGGAGAACCAGACCGTGGGGAAACTGGCATCCCCGTATCCGCCTTCGGGATACCATTCGTTGAGGGACCCGTAAATTTTATCGGATGCCTGGGCCCCCCGGCGGGGCGCATACTGGATGCCCGCGACAAAGGCATGGGCCGGATGGACGGTCTGAGCGAGACCGCCATCGAAGGGGCTCGGCGGGGTGAGAAATGACGCTTCGGGCAGTCCGGTCCACTCGGTCGCCTGCGAGAGATCCGGGATGGCGACCTCTCCGTAATAGGCGGCGCAATCCGTCAATCCTTCGTAGCAGGCCGTCCCGTCGGGGGTCCGCAGGGCCTCCGAACCGGTGATCAGCAGGGATCCGGCGCCGCCGTCCCCGTCCGGGTAGTAGGACATCCCCCGCGCGCCCCAGTTGAAGGCGTCGGGCAACCGGAAGGCGCCCAGATAGTTCAGGTCGGCGGGCTGAACCCGGCCGCCCCCGCCGCCGTCGATTCCGGCGGCGAGCCGCAGGGCGTAGATGGCCTCGGCCAGCCCGATCCGGCCGTCTCCGTCCACCTCGGCCGCGATAACCGCGCCGGCCGACGCCATCCCCGCGCAGACCTGGACGGCCAAAATCGCATCGGAGAGATCGACCACGCCGTCAGGGCCGCCGTCGATGTTTCCGACGACCACGGCGCTCCCGGCCCGCCATCGGTTGAAATAGTAGTTGAGCAGCGGGACGAATTCCGCGGTGGCTTTCCGGTGGCCTGCCGAACTGGGATGGCTGTCGTCAGTGGGGTAGGCGGCCACGTTGGATCCGGCGTCGGCCACATGTTGGATTTGGCCGTCCACGACTTCGTGATGGTTGTCGCGATGGGTCAGCACATTGTAATAATCGAACACCGCGACATTGGCGTGGGGGTAATCCGTCAGCCAGTCGTGGACCAGCCAGTTGTTGAAGGCCCGGGCGTTGGCGGCCCGATCCGTCGTGGTTCCGCTTTCCACAAGCGGCGGCGCGGTGACGGCGATAAACAGCTTGTCGGTCCGCGTCTCGAAATAGGTCAGGATGTCGTTGTAGACCGCTTTGGCGTTGGCCACGCTGAGTTCCCCATCAATGGGCTGGGGGTGCGCCGGGTCGTCCGGGTTCCCGTCGAGGTCCGAATTTGGGAAACAGGATTTGAACAGGATGATCGCGTTCTCGCCGCCCGGATCGTCGACGAGACGCTGCCATTCCCCGAATCCGCCGATATTCTGGCCGGTCTCCGCGTAAAGGGCCGACAGGATCGTGTCGCTGTCGGGACCGGTGAACCACTCGGGCCAGTGGGGGATGTCCGTCCGGTCCCCGATGCCGTCGGGGCCCCAGCCGTAGTTGGTGGCGCCGACATAATAGTTGTTGTCCATGAGCGCCTCCCCGAGGCCGCCGGACGGCGCGTCCGGCGTCTCGTCCGCCAGCCAGTTGCCGCCGCAGGAATGGTGGATGAAAATGAGTTTAACCGGAGATGCGGGCGGGTCCGTCGTCTGGGCCGCGGCGGTCCCGAACAGCGCCAGCAGTCCCGTCAGGACGAAAACGATGCCAAGGGTCTTTTCGTTCCGTTTCATGGCGTCTTTCCTTTCTCTTTTATAATCTTCAACCGTATAAGGCATGTCAATGATTCCTTTTGCAGCAATATATGGAATACAGTTTATCATCGCGGTTTTGATTGTTCAAGAAAAACGGGGGGGTCTTCATTTACCATCACTCCACCCGCCACACATGCACCACGGCGACGTTGGACGTTGTTTCCCTGAATCCCCTATTATACGCGGCAGCCCCCGTTCCCGCCTTGACAACCGCCGTCTCTTTTGCGATATATCGCCGAAAGAAGGCGGCGTTCGGATTTGACGCCCCGCGCATCATCTCGCAACCGTAAAGGCCCGCCCCTGCGCCGCGCCCGGAAATCCATCGACAGACAGGAGACATCGTCGTGATCAAAATAAAGATTATTGTTTTTACATATTGTATGGGGGCCGCCCCCCCATGACCCCATCCCCCCGGCGGCCGTTTTTCCGGTGGCGGCGTTTCATGGCCTTCGGCCTCTATCTGATGCTCATCCTCATCGTGGGCGGCCTCTTTCTTCATTCGGACCGGCTGATGGACGCCTTTCTGCAAGGGAACGCGGCGTCGGTCGCCCCCCCTGTTCTCGCAGAGGCGGACGCCCTCTTCGACCGGCTCCGGTTCTATTTCGGCCTCATTCTCCTTTTGACCATCATCACCGCCCTGGCGCGCCTGGCCGTCCTGTTGCGGGATGCGGCCGAAGGGCGGCGCATGCGCCGGGCCCTCCAGGAACGGGAAACCTTCCTGCGGACCCTGCTGGAGAACGTCTCCGTGGCCGTGCTCACCATCGACCTGGACACCCATCGCATCCTCACCGCCAATCCGGCGGCCGGCGAGATTCTGGGCCGACCCGAGGACGCCCTCGTCGGTAAGGAATGCCACGATTTCATCTGCCCCGCCGAGCGGGGCAAATGCCCCATCACCGATCTGGGCGAGAGGGTCGATCATTCGGAGCGGATCGCCCTGTGCGGCGACGGGGGCGAGCGGGTGGTGCTCAAAACCGTCAAGCGGGTTTCCATGGAGGGCGCGGAGCGGCTCCTGGAATGTTTCACGGACATCACCGACCTCAAGGAGACGGCCGGCGCCCTGGAAGAGACCAACCGCCGGCTGGCGTCGGCCATGGACCGCGCCAACGAGATGGTGGAACGGGCCGACCGGGCCAACCGGGCCAAAAGCGAATTTCTGGCCAACATGAGCCACGAGATCCGGACCCCCATGAACGGGGTCATCGGCATGTCCGACCTGCTGCTGGACACCAACCTGGATGCCGACCAGCGCCGCTTCGCCGAAGCGGTGCGGCTCAGCGCCGAATCCCTGCTCAGCCTCATCAACGACATTCTCGATTTTTCCAAGATCGAAGCGGGCAAGCTGGAGCTGGAGATCATCGACTTCGACCTGCGGGCCCTCCTGGACGATTTCGCCGCCATGATGAGCATCCGGGCCCGGGACAAGGGGCTGGAGTTCGTCTGCGCCGCGGCGCCCGAGGCGCCCGCCTTTCTTCGGGGCGATCCGGGCCGCCTCCGCCAGATTCTCATCAACCTGACCGGCAACGCCGTCAAATTCACCCGGGAGGGGGAGGTGGCCGTCCGGGCCGCCGCGGCCGCCGAGAGCGACGAGGCGGTCACCCTTCGGTTTACGGTCCGGGACACCGGCATTGGCATCCCACGGGACCAGCAGGGGAAGCTCTTTTCCAGCTTCACCCAGCTCGATGCCTCGGACACCCGGCTGTACGGGGGGACCGGGCTGGGCCTGGCCATCTCCAAAAAACTGGTCGACATGATGGGGGGCGAGATCGGCGTGGAGAGCGAAGCGGGGCGCGGATCGGAATTCTGGTTCACCGTCCGGCTGGCCCTGCAGGCCGAACGCGAGCAGGACGCCCCGCCGCCGGCCCGGATCCGAGGGGTTCGCATCCTGGTGGTGGACGACAACGCCACCAACCGGGAGGTGCTGTTGGCCCGGCTGAAGGCCTGGACCGCCCGCCCGGCGGAGGCCCCGGACGGCCCGTCCGCCCTCCGGGCCCTCTACGCGGCCGAGGCGGCGGGGGATCCCTTCCGGGCGGCGATTCTCGACATGCAAATGCCCGGGATGGACGGCGCGGCCCTGGGGCGGGCCATTAAAACCGACGAGAAGCTGAAGGCGGTCCGCCTGGTGATGATGACCTCCGTGGGCCAGCGGGGCGACGCCAGAAAGATGTCGGAGATCGGTTTCGCCGCCTACCTGACCAAGCCGGTGCGCCAGTCGGACCTCTTCGACAGCCTGGCCGCGGTGCTGGCCGGGGAGACGCCGCGCCGGGAATCGCTCCCCCTGATCACCCGCCACACCGTGCGGGAGATGCGGCGGCGCGGCGTCCGGATTCTTCTGGTGGAGGACAATGTCACCAACCGGCAGGTGGCCGAGGGCATCCTGGAGAAGCTGGGACTGCGGTCCGACGCGGCGGTCAACGGCCGCGAAGCCCTGGAACGGCTGACGGCCGGGGAGTACAGCCTGGTTCTCATGGACGTGCAGATGCCTGAAATGGACGGGCTGGCCGCCGCCCGGGCCATCCGGGCCGGGGAGGCCGGGGAGCGGGCCCGGATGATCCCCATCATCGCCATGACGGCCCACGCCATGCGGGGCGACCGGGAGAAGTGCATCGCGGCGGGCATGGACGATTACATGGCCAAGCCGGTCACCCCCGATCTGCTGGGGGAGATGGTGGAAAAGTGGCTGGCGGGGCGGTCGGATTCCTCGCCAGGCCGGGCGGCGGGCGATGATCCATCCGGGCCCGAAGATGCCGCGGCGGACGACGGACGCCCGGTATTGGATTGGGACGCCCTGGTGGCGCGACTCATGGACGACCCGGATCTGGCCCGGACCGTGGCGTCCGGGTTTCTGGACGACATCCCCCGGCGCATCGACGGCCTGAAGGGGTGCATCGAAAAAATGGATCTCGAGGGCGCCGTCCGCCACGTCCACACCATCCGGGGCGCGGCGGCCAGCGTCTGCGGCGAAAAGATGCGGGCGGTCTGCGAGGAACTGGAACGGACCGGCAAGGCGGAGGGCCCGGCGGCCCTGGCGGCCGGCCTGCCGCGGCTGGAGACCGCCTTCGGCCGGTTGGAAGCGACGATGCGGCGGAAGATATCGGAAAACAATCCAGAGAAAGAGGACGCGACATGACCGACGCAACGATTCCCGCAACGGCCCCCCGCTTGGTGGTGGTCAACGACGACGCCACCCAGCTCAACGTCATGGCCGGTCTGCTGAAAAAGGACGGCCTGGCGACCGAGGCGTTCACCGCGGCGGAGGCGGCCCTGGCGGCCATGGACCGGGAGGGTCCCCCCGACCTCCTCGTCACCGACCTCTACATGCCCGACCTGGACGGATGGCGGTTCTGCCGCCTGCTCCGGTCGCCGGCCCACGCCGACCTGAACCGGGTCCCGATCCTGGTGGTCTCGGCCACCTTTTCGGGGGATGAGACGGCCCGGATCACCGCCGACCTGGGGGCCAACGCTTTTCTCCCCGCGCCGGTGGACGGCCGCCGGTTCATCGGAATGGTCCGTGCCCTGCTGGGGGGCGAACAGCCGGCGGATTTCCTCCGGTGCCTGATCGTCGAGGACGACGCCGCGCTGGCCGGGGATCTGAAACAAGCCTTCCGGATCCACGGGTACGGCGCGGACACGGCCCCGACGGCAGAGGCGGGCCGCCAAAAATTCGATGCCGCCGACTACGACGTGGCGGTCATCGACTACCACCTCCCCGACGGCCTGGGAGACGCGCTGCTGACGGCGTTCCGGACCCGCCGGCCCGGCTGCGTCTTCGTCATGATGACCAACGATCCCCGGCCCTCCCTGGCCCTGGACTGGATGAAGAAAGGGGCCGCGGCGTTTCTGCGAAAGCCCTTCCAGCCCGAATACCTCATCGAGGTCTGCGCCCGGGCCCGGCGGGAGCGGGCCCTGCTCCGGGTGGAGGACCTGCTGGAGCAGCGGACCCGGGAACTCCGGGAAAACGAAGAGCGATACCGCCTGCTCTTCACGTCCATGGATTCGGGCCTGGCCCTTCACGAGATCATCCGCGACGCGGCGGGCGCGCCCCGGGACTACCGGTTTCTGGAGGTCAACCCCGCCTTTGAAGCGCTCATGGGCCTGTCGGCCGAGGCCGTCACCGGGCGAACCGCCCGGGAGGTGCTGCCCAATTTGGCCCCGGACTGGATCGATCTCTGCGGCCGGGTGGCTCTCACCGGCGAGCCCCTTCACCTGGAGCGGTACTGCGCCGGGTTGAACAAGCACCTGGCGGTCACGGCCTACTCCCCCCAGCCGGGGCGGTTCGTCGCCATTTTTACGGACATCACCGAGCGGAAGCGGGCCGAGGCGGAGCGGCTGGCCCTGGAGCGGCGGCTCCAGCAGGCCCGTAAGGCCGAGAGCCTGGCCCGGATGGCCGGGGCCATCGCCCACCACTTCAACAATCAGATCGGCGCGGTCATGGGCAACCTCGAACTGGCCCTGGAGGATGTCCCGCCGGAGGGACTGGTCCGGAAACGGATGTCCGACGCCATGGCGGCCGCGGACCGGGCCGCCGAAGTGAGCCGACTCATGCTCGCCTATCGGGGCCAGATCGCCGGCAAACCGGAGGCGCGCGACCTGGCCGGGATCATCCGGGACACGCTGCCCGTGGCCAGGGGGACCCTGCCGAAAACCGTGGATTTGAAAGCCGACCTGCCCGGGGTCGGGCCCGACGTCCGGGCCGACGCGGCCCAGTTGGGACAGGTCCTGACCCACTTGGTGGAAAACGCCGGGGAGGCCATCGGAGACGAACGGGGGGAGATCCGGATCCGGGTCGAAACCCTGCCGGCGTCGGCCGTGGAAACCGCCCGGCTCTTCCCCGTGGACTGGGCGCCGCCTTCCGATCCCCTGGCCTGCCTGACGGTTTCGGATACCGGGTGCGGCGTGGCGGACGACGGCATCGATCAGCTCTTCGACCCCTATTTCACCACCAGGGAGACCACCCGGGGCCTGGGGCTGGCGGTGGTCCTGGGCACGGTGACCGGCCACGGGGGCGCCGTGGCCGTGGAGAGTCAATTGGGCCGGGGAACCATCTTCCGGGTGTTGCTGCCGTTGCGGGAAAAACCGTCGGCGCCGGCGGGCAAAAGGGCCGCGGCGGAAACGCCTTTCAAAGGGGGCGGCGCGGTCCTTCTGGTGGAAGACCAGGCGCCGGTGCGGGAGGTGACCCAGGCCATGCTCGAACGGCTGGGCTTTTCAGTGGTCGCGGCCGAAAACGGGGTCGAGGCGGTGAAGCGCTTCTCCGATCACGGGGAGGCGATCCGCTGCGTGATCTGCGACCTGACCATGCCGGGCATGAACGGCTGGGAAACCCTGCGGGCTTTGCGGACCATCCGGCCGGACCTGCCCGCCGTGCTGGCCAGCGGCTATGACGAGGCCCAGGTCATGTCGGCGGACCGGGACGAACTGAATCTGGCCCAGGCGTTTGTTTTCAAGCCCTACCAGAAAGCCGACCTTCGGAAGGCTTTGGTCCGGGCGCTGGGGGCGGCTGAACAACCCCTTGCAAAAAGAACTGACTGACCGTATGCTGAAGGCAATGATCTAGTTACAGGGTCGGTTAATGGACGGCAATGCCGGTGGGACAAACGGAAGGAGGCGAAACATGCGGCGGTGGATGGTGATCGGCATCGGTTGTTTGTTGGCGTGGGGCGTGGTATCGACGTCCGCTGTCGCGGATGACGGCGCTTTGATCCGGAATGTCTGGCTCAATCTCGGGCATACGGAAAACCAGTGCGAGGACCTCTTCGATTATTTTCCGGACGGCGGCATCCGGATTTTCTATTGCCACCTTAAGACCTTCATTGATTATGAGACGGTTTTGCGCCTGGCCGGCGTCAATGCCTTCAGAGCGGGACCCCACACCGGCGAAGGGCTCGAACTGGGCGCCCGGTTCGATTTCGGCCGCTACAACCCCGCTTTCGTGAAATGGCTGATCGCCAACGCCGTCCCGGCGGCGGAAGACAGCGCCTTCAGGGCGGCGACCCAACCCTTGTTCGACCGGTATGTGGCCCGGCTGGCGACCACCGCTTATGTGACCCACGAGGAAGTGATGACCGATCCGGCGTTCCTGCGGCGGGAGAAAGACCTTTACCGGAGCGGCATGGAAAACCGGACCCTGGCCGATATGTTTTATGAAAAATATTATGACTTCAAGGGGCTGTATTCCCGGGGCTACGACGGCAACGTGGTCAAGACCTGCGTGGCCTTCTGGCTGCGGCGGTCCATGGACGGCACGGAACCGCTCTTTTTCGCCGGGCTGAACCGGCTGCTGGAGGCCTACGCCCCGGATTTCGTCGCCGGGCACAGGCGCACCGAGGTTCGGGACGTGTCGGCGGAACCCCGACCCGAACCGGAACCGGCGCGCTCCCCCTGCGCCCGCCTCGAAACGGTCGACGCCGAACTGAACCGCGTTTACGGGGAGATCCGGCGGCAATACAGCGGCGACGGGCCCTTCCTGGAGGCCCTCAAAGGGGCCCAGCGGGCCTGGCTCCGCTTCCGGGACGCCCATCTCAAGGCCCGGTTCCCGGCCCCCAATCCCCAGTCGGCCTACGGCACGGCCTATCATGCCTGTTCCTGCGCCGAACTGGCCGATCTGACCGAAGAGCGGGTCGATCATTTGAAACAATGGCTGACCGGCCCCGATAGCGGCGGCGGGGCCGATGTCTGCGCCGGCAGCTACCGGAGACCCTAGGAAAGGAGATTTCATGTCCAAAAAAGTGCTCGTCCCCATCGCCGACGGGTCGGAGGAGATCGAAGCGGTCTGCATCATCGACGTGCTCCGCCGGGCCGGCGCCGAGGTGACCGCGGCGTCGGTGATGCCGGACCTGACGGTGACCGCCTCCCGGGGCGTGAAAATCGTGGCCGACAAGGGGATCGCCGAGTGCGAATCCGAAGATTACGACCTGATCGCGCTGCCCGGCGGCATGCCCGGCGCCGAACACCTGCGGGATTCGGAAACGCTGGTCCGGATGCTGAAAAAACAGAAGGAAAACGGCCGCCTGAGCGGGGCCATCTGTGCGGCGCCGGCGGTGGTTTTCGAGCGCCACGGGCTGCTGGAGGGGGTCCGGGCCACGGCCCATCCCGGCTTCATCGACAAGCTGGACGATACCCGGGCCCTGATGGACCGGGTGGTGGTGGACGGCGCGGTGGTCACCAGCCGGGGACCGGGGACGGCCATCGAGTTCGCCCTGAAGCTGGTCGCTTTGCTCTATGACGAGAGCGCGGCGGGGGCCATCGGCGAGGCCATGGTGGCGGGCAAGCATGCTTGAAGCGAAAAACGTCGACGAAGAGCGGATCGCCCGGCTCCGGGAAGAACTGGAAACGACCACGGAGGAAGCGGACGAGCCGGATGAGGAGAAGAAGATCCGGTGCAGGGCCTGCCGTCACCCCATCACCACGACGGATCACGTTTTCTCCATCAATGGCGGTCACCGCCACACCTTCGCCAACCCGGCCGGGATCGTCTTCGAGATCGGCTGCTTTTCGGCGGCCGACGGCTGCGCCAACCGGGGCGCGCCCACCTCGGAGTTCAGCTGGTTTTCCGGCTACAGCTGGCGGTTTTCCCTTTGTTCCCGCTGTCGCGGCCACATGGGATGGTTCTACGCGGGAGAGGGGAAGCCGGGCTTTTACGGCCTGATCCTGGCCCATTTGATTCAATGAACGACCGGATCCCGCGCGGTCCCCAAACATCCCACACGGAGAGGAGAAGAGACGAATGATCGAAGTCGTCATCCCCGGATACCGAACATTGCGGTTGAAATACCTGGTCATGGACTACAACGGCACCCTGGCCGTGGACGGCGTCCTGCTGGACGGCGTCGCCGGGGGGCTGGCCCGGCTGAAGGACCGGCTGGAGATCCACGTGGCGACCGCCGACACCTTCGGCAAGGCGGCGGCCCAGCTGGAAGGACTCCCCTGCCGGCTCACCGTGCTGGGCAAGGAGAACCAGGACCGCGGGAAGCTGGACTTCATCCGGTCCCTGGGCGCCGAAACCGTCGCGACCATCGGCAACGGCCGCAACGACCGGATGATGCTCAAGGAATCGGGGCTGGGGATCGCCGTCATCCTGGAGGAGGGGACCGCCGTGGAGACCCTGCTCTCCGCGGACATCGTCTGCTCCTCCATCCCCTCGGCCCTGGCCCTGCTGGACAACCCCCTGCGGATGACCGCCACCCTGAGATCCTGATCACCCGACATGCCACAAGAGAAAGGAAATCGCCCCTTGCTATCCCTGATTGCCCCCGATTTGAAAAGAGACGCCGTCGAACTGCTCGCCATCCCGGTCTGTGAAGACAAGGAGATCCACACCCACCGCACCATCGCCGCCCTGGTCCGCCGGGCCCGGAGGCTGCCGGAGTTCAAGGGGAAAAAGGACGAAACCGTGATCCTTTACGACCCATCGGGCGCGGCGGCCGAACGGGTGCTGTTCCAGGGGCTCGGAAAGGCCGACGCCGCGGACCTGGAAACCTTCCGGGCCGCCGCCGGAAAGGCGGTCTCCAAAGCCATGGGGATGGACCTGACCTCCCTCTGGCTGGCCTGCCCCGGCGCCGCCAGGGCCGGGCTGGACAAGGCCGACCTGGCCGGGGCCCTGCTGGAAGGGGCGTGTTTGTCCAACCATGTCTTCGACGCCTACAAAAAAGAATCCAAAAAGTCCCCCCTCAATGACATCGGGGTGGTCGCCACCGCCGGCATGGTCAAATCCCTGGCCCGCCTGCCCGACCGGGTCGCCGCGGTCTGCGGCGGGACGCTCCTGGCCCGGGACTGGGTCTCCACGCCGTCCAATCACAAGACGCCCTGCCTTTTAGGCAAGGAGATGACCCGGGAGGCCGAAGCCGCGGGGTTGCGGGTGACGGTGATGGAAGAGAAGGAACTGGCCGAAAAGAACTTCGGCGCCGTCATGGCCGTGGCCCAGGGAAGCCAGAACCCGCCCCGGCTGGTGATCATGGAATATGCGCCGGAAGGCGCCAAAAAGACGGCGGTGCTGGTGGGCAAGGGGGTGACCTTCGACACCGGCGGCATCAACCTCAAGAGCGGCGAGGGGCTCAAGGGGATGAAGTCGGACATGGCCGGCGCCGCCGCCGCGGCCGCCGCCCTCATCGCGGTGGGCCGGCTCAGGCCCGATATCCGGGTGGTGGGCATCATGCCCCTGGTGGAGAACATGCCGTCCGGGGACGCCATCCGTCCGGGGGATATTATCCGGACCTATTCCGGCAAGAGCGTGGAAATCGGCAACACCGACGCCGAAGGCCGGCTGATCCTGGCCGACGCGCTGGCCTACGGCGTGGAACAGTACAATCCCGACCTGGTCATCGACCTGGCCACCCTCACCGGCGCCTGCCTCATGGCCCTGGGGGAGAAGATCGCCGCGGTGTTTTCCGGGGACGACGATCTGGCGGCGGCGATCGAAGCGGCCGGGCGCAAGACCCACGAACGGTGCTGGCGGATGCCCCTGCCCGACGACTACAAGGAACTGCTCAAAAGCGACCTGGCGGACATCGGCAACATGCCCAAAACCCGCTATGGCGGCGCCATCACGGCGGCCCTGTTTCTGTCCGAATTCGTGGGCGACGCTCGCTGGGCCCACATCGACATCGCCGGACCGGGCTATAACCGGAAAAAAGGACCCTACTGCCCGGTGGGCGGCAGCGGGTTCGGGGTGCGGTTGGTGTGTGAGGCGCTTGAGGATTTGTTTTAAGGGGGAGATGGATCAGATAAATTCTTTGTGGGCGCAATCACCTCGTTGACAAATTATTATGCTGGATTTATTGATGTCTAGTGGGAACAGATTCTATTTGTATGAGAAAATAAGGAGAAATAGTATGTTATCGATAAGCGGCATCTACGAGGATGGCCAGATTCGCCTTTTGGAACCCATTCCTTTTTTGAAACGGGCCAAGGTGATTGTGACAATTCTTGAAGAAACAGAAATGGTGAAAGAGGACCCTGAAACGGATGTGGACCTTTTCGATGACCTTGTGGGGGCCGTTGGTGGTCATGAAGATGGTTCGGAAATGCATGACCAATATCTTGGTAAGACGATTTGATGAGAGAATCCGTGTTTGTCGATACGGGGTTTTGGATCGCTTTGTTCCAAGAGCGGGATAGGCATCATGCAACGGCCAAAAACGCGCTAAAGCCGCTTTTACGGGATTATCGTATTTTCCTGTCTGATTTCATTGTATTTGAAACGATCACTTACTTGAACTGTTCTCTGAAACGGCATGATCTTGCCTTGCGATTTCTTGAGAGAATTCAGAAATCGTTGTTGGATGTACTGACGGTTGACAGGGATGTCAAAGACAAGTCAATGGTATTGTTCAAAAAATATTCAGATAAGTTTCTGAGCATGACGGACTGTACCAGTTTTGTCATTATGAATCGAACCAAAACCCGAAAGTATGCAGGGTTTGATGATCATTTTAGCCAGATGGGATTCATCAGCGTGCTGGAATGAGTTATGTATTTGGTCCCCCCAGCTATTCCTCCTTCTCCAACTTCTCCAGCGCCCCCTCGGGCGTCAGCACGATGAGCACGTCCCTGGCCGCCAGTTCGTAGTGGGCGTTGGGGATGACATGGGAACCGTTCCGGCGGTTCGAATTTCGAGATGCTGTACCCTTCAATGAAGGGGAGGTATTCGAGCATGTTGGGGTTGTTGAGCCGCTCGCCCAGGGTAATGGCGGTGTCCTTTTCCGGGTAGAGCACTTCGGTGGCGCCGACCTTCAGGAGTATCCGGCCGTGGGGTTCGCTCAGGGCCTTGGCGTAAACGTGTCGCACCCCGATGTCGGCCAGGTTGAGCACCGACAGGATCGAATTGCTCATAACGGTCCCGATGCAGACCACCGCGGCGTCCATCCCGTCCAGCTCCAGGGCCTTCATGGCCTCCAGCCGTGTCCACCACGATAAGGCCGGTGACGCAACTGGCGGAGGTGGCGGTGAACAGGGCGTCCACCACCCCCAGCCGGGG
>CAZZBE010000066.1:0-18999 GCA_964652715.1 uncultured Desulfobacteraceae bacterium | reverse complement strand
TATACGCTCGCCGTCTTTCCCGAAATAGATGCGGTAGACAGGACCAAAATCAATTTTGTACTCGAAAATTCCAGCACCAACACCTTTTGTATTTGAAAAGTTGCCCTGCTCAAGCCTGTACAATGCAGTAGAAACCTTCACGGCCGCCCTGGCATTCAAGGGATCGTGCCAGATGGCATAAGGCGATTTGCCCGACTCATCTACGTATTCTTTTATCTCTATCATACGATATTTCAAAGGCAACAAATCGGACGACGGGCTCGATTCCCTTCCAGGTCATTGTCGAGGCCCAGTTGATCGCTTTGCCGATTGAATCCAGGATTTCTCCGTTCCAGTGCTCCTCCAGCACTCCCCAGCACCGATCGATATTCTCATCGATTCCGGATTCTCGTCGGACTCGCGGTTGGCCGCATGGACGTTGTCGAATATTTCGCCGACTTGCGCGATCTTTTTCAACGGCTTGGCCTTCTGGACCCGTTTCCGATTGAAGCCCATTCGGTTCAGCATACTGCGCAGCGTATTGGTCGAAGGCAGCTTTTCCTCGGCATATCCTTTGTCCTCGACAAGGGCTTTTTTGAGTGATTCGCCAGTAAGCCTCGTATAAGTCAGGGAACTCTTGACCGCAGGATCCGCCAGGGTGTGCCATTCCGCGATGGCGAGCACGTCCTCCTCAAGCCCTTCGATTTTGTCTTCCGTCCTCTTTCGCCCTCGCCCTTTGAAATTGTCGAGGCATCTGATTCCGGTTTTCGCCTCTCCCAAGCCGGTTTCGATGCTTTGTCTTCCCCATCCCATGGAGCGTTCGGCTTTTCTGGCGCTGCCTTCAAAGTATTCCGACGCGATGCTCGCCTGATATTCCCGTTTCTTAAAACCCGTCAGCCTTTTACAAGCATCCTTTATCAATCCCTTTTCCTTAGCGCTCATTTCCGTCGTTCGTCCGCCCTATCAATGCATGAAGGTTTAAATTTGGATATCCCACGCCAGCGCTTTTCATTGCACGGCCCGAGTTCCATAACATTTATGCATTGTGTTGTTATCAGAACGAACTCAATTTGTCCCGCACTTTTTAGACCATAATTGATTCCTCTTGCTGAGCAATAATTGGGGAAAGTTTCCTGGATCGCAGTTTGAAACGCAAAATTCCACCCAGATCACAAAATCCCTCATCAATAATGTTTCCCTTTCCAAAAATCCCCACAGGTGACGTCATTTCCAAACCAGCTTCTTTCGAATTACAACAATCCTTTGCCCATTCATCCCCCCACGGGTACTTCCGCCCCTCAAACCCCTCAGCCGCAGCCTCCCACTGATTCTCATCCGGCAAAAAATACGAATATCCACCCTCCCCCGCCTCGGTCAACCAAGTCGTAAACGCCCGCGCCTCATACCAGCAAACGCCCACCACCGGAAAGTTCGGGCAATTCCATTTCCGATCGCGCCAAAAACGCGGATATTCCGCTCCCGTATGCGCCAACCACTTCCTCCCCTCCTCCGTCCAGTAACGCTCCGTATACGCAAACAACCCTTTTTCGGCCTTGTGGATGTGACCGTGAAACGCCGCGCGGAATCCGGAGTTGGCGAGTCGGGCGATGAAGCCGCGATCCGTAATTCGGTCCTCGGAGGGGCTGTCAAGCGGATGGCGCCAGACGGCGAATTTCAGGCAATCGCCGTATCGGTTGGCATTCCGGCGGATATCATCCAGCGCGTATCCGACCGTATGGGGGTGGATGCCGGCCGCGGATGGAAACCGTTGGTCTATGTCCCAGCAGGAATTGAGCGCCAGGATCAGCAGGTTGTGGTCTGGCAAGTGGTGCAACACGCCCTGGCAGGAGGGTTCCAGCGGGTACGGCGTGCCTTTGACGGCCTTGTGGAAATCGTTGAAATGAGAGAAACGCCGCCAGTAAGCATCCTCCTTGTTCCGCACCCGGATCACCCCGTCTCCGACTTCAACATGCCGGATTTGTGACAGATCGCCCTCATAGTCCTCCCGTTCCACCAGGGAATACCCTTTTTTCGCCAGCTTCCAGTTCAAATCATGATTGCCCGGCGCCAGGACGATCCCTTCCGGCCCCAGTCGGAACTCGCCGCAAACCGCGTCCAGAAACCCTTTGGCCGCCGCGTATTCTTCCGGCTCGGACCGGGTTCCGACATCGCCGGAAATGATCAGGGCGTCCAGCCGCCGGCGATTCAACCCGCCGGACAAATCCTCGGCCAGTTGCCCGGCCCAGATCCGGGCGTCGTCTTGGGTTCCGAAACGGAGATCGGACAGATGGAGAATGTTCACGTCGAACCTCTCGCGTTGATCTTTCCGCTATATTTCTTTTGGCAAAAACTCAGCATCCAAAATTTCGTCCTGAGAATACGGACAGGCTTCAGGGAAGGTTGCGGCGGGAAGTCCCGTTTCCAGGGCGGCGGTTTTTTTGGCTCGGGAATAGGCGCCGGCGATCATGTCCGGCAGTTTATGACTCAGGCTCGGGCTGTCTTTCAGGAGGCCGGCGATTTCCGCCCGCTGGTTCATGATCGTCAATTTCCAGCTTCTGCTTCTATACTCGGCTTCATACCGACATTTGAGAAGGTGCATCAGCAGCGATGAAAGTCTGCTTGCCAGTTCTCTTTTGTCCCGCTTTCCCATCGCTTCGATTTCCTCGGCAATATTCTCAATATCCAGTTCGGAAAATTTTCTTTCCCGCATCAGTCTGGCGCTTTCCCGGGACCAGGCGTAGAAATCTTTTTCATAGAGGTTTGGCGCTTCCACAAGAGCCTCCTTTCGTTGTTTGTAATGGAGATCAGACAGGTGGAGAAGGTTCATGGCGCTACGATCCCTCAAGCCGTTTTGTCTTCATTGCCGTCTTTCCCTTTCTGCGTCCCCCCTCGCTTCTCTTTTCCCGCTTTCCTGGCCGCCTCGTCGATTTTCTGGATCGCTTTTCGGAACTCGTCGTCCCATTTCCGGGTTTCGGTCATGATAACGGCGTTGACGTCGTTCATCAGTTTTTTACAGCGCGCGATAACGTTGCAAACCTCCTGTTCGGTTTTCCATCCTTCCGGGCATCCGCCTTTCATGTCCATGAGATCCATGTCGAACTCGCAGATGGCGAACCGGATGCGGGTCATGGCGTCCGTGAACCGGAGCCAGCCGGTGGAGCACCCGAAAAACCGGTCCGAGAGCACCATTGAGCCGGCGACGGCGAGGGCCACGCTGGACCAGGCCGGCGAAAACATCGGCGCGCCGGCCTCGGTTTTGAAGATCTCCGTGAGGATGGGGATGATGCCGCCGACGGCGGTGGCGACGATGGCCAGGAACCGGAGCCATTTGGCCCAGGCCCGCTTCCCTTTCCGCTCCCGGGCATACCAGTCATGGGCGCTGACGGCGATCTCGCGGCTGTAGTCGATGGCCCCTTTTACGGCGCCGTTCCCCTCGAAGACGAGGGCGTTCGGTTCGGGTACTCCGATATCCGTTTTCGACATCCGTCCCTCCTTGGTTGAGCCGGCGGCAACCGGCATTTCTCAAACTATGCCTTGAATAATGCCGTGCATTTTAGTATCTGTTCAACCCTTTGGCAACCCTTAACCAACCCGCCAGAGAGAGAGGCTGTCCTTATTATGGCAGAGGTCTCCCCGTTCCGGGGGATCCGGTACAACCCGGAAAAAATAAACGATATGTCCAGGGTGACGACCCCGCCCTACGACGTTATCTCGGCAAAAGAACAGGCGGCGTTTTACGCCAGTCATCCCAACAACGTCATCCGGCTGATCCTCAACATGCCCACGGAAGCCGACTGCGACGGCGGCGACTGCCACGCACGGGCCGCCGGGTGCTATGAATCCTGGCTGCGGGACGGGATCCTCATCCAGGACGAGGTCCCGTCGCTCTACCTGACCCGCCTCGATTTCCCCCTGGGGGACGAGATTGTCCGCCGGTTCGGGCTCATCGCGGCGGTTCGGCTGGAGCCCTTTGAAAAAGGAATCGTTCTGCCCCACGAGCGGACCTTTTCCAGGATCAAGTCGGAGCGGCTGGCCCTGATGAAGCGGTGTCACACCAATTTCAGCCCCATCTTTTCGGTTTATGCGGATTCGGAGAACCTGCTGGGTTTTCTGCGGGAGGCGGCCCTCAAGAAAGCGCCGGAGATGGATTTCACCGACGCCGACGGGTTCCGCCACCAGATGTGGCGCATCGCCGACCCCATGGTCGTCGGGTACGTCGCCGACGCCATGGCCGAAAAGCGGATCTACATCGCCGACGGCCATCATCGGTACGAGACGGCCCTGGTCTACCGGGACTGGGCGGCGGAAAACACCCCCGGATTCCCGGACGATCACCCCGCCAACCACATTATGATGTGCCTGTCCAGCATGGAGGACCCCGGCCTGGTCATCCTGCCGGCCCATCGGCTGCTCCGGCGCATCGACGCGGACATGCGGGAACGGCTGCCGCGGGAAGCGCCCCGGTATTTCGAGACGACCTCGATGCCGGCGGAAGGACATCTGGAAAGATTGCAGGAAACGCTGGAAGCGGGGGAACGGCGCCACACCCTTGCCTTTTTCATGAAAGACGATCCGAACTTCCACGTGTTGACCCTCAAGCCCGGCGTCATGGAACGGGAACTGGGGGGCGAGCTGCCGGCGCCGCTGCTGGACCTGGACGTGATCGTGCTCACCCAGTTGATCCTGGTCAACATCTTCGGATTCGGGCAGGCGGATCTGGACGACAACACCCGAATCCACTACAGCAGCGGCATGGCGGCCGCCGTCGAAGGGGTCGCCGACGGCGGGTTCGACATCGCCTTTTTGATCAATCCCACCCGGATGAGCCAGGTCAAGGAGATCGCCGAGAGCGGCCTCACCATGCCGCGGAAATCCACCTTTTTTTATCCCAAGGTCATCACCGGGCAGGTGATCAAATCGCTGACCCCTCCCCCCGACCCCCTCCCCTGAGAGGAGAGGGGGAGGTCCATTGACCTCGGATTCTCTAAAATCCAGACTGTCTGCTTATGGATCTCCCCCCTTCCCTCGCAGGGAAGGGGGGCCGGGGGGGTTAGGTTCTGAACATGGCCTGAACCTCGCCGGTGTAAGCGCCGTCGTCTCTGTAAATAATGAGCGGCGGGGCGATCCGGAGCCCGCCGGGCCGGGCGCCCTTTGTCCCGGCCGCAAGGACCCGCCGGGCCTCGGTCCCGGTCCGGGAATGGACCGTTCTTAGGAATTTGGGCGCGATCCCCGCCCGGTCCATCCCCGCCAGGACTTCGGCGGCCCGGTCGGCCGGGTAGACGACGACCAGCCGTCCGCCGGTGCGGAGCAGTCGCCGGGCCGCGGTCATGACCTCCGGAAGGGTGATAAACACTTCATGGCGCGCGCCCGCTTTCTCCTGCCGCGGGTTGACCCGGCCCGACCGGGCCTTGCGGAAGGGGGGATTGGCGACCATGAGATCCGCGGGGCCGGAGACGGCCTCGGCGGACAGCTCCCGAATATCCGCGCGGACGATCCCGATCCGATCCGTCATGTTGTTTTCCCGGACGTTGAGGGCGGCGATGTCCGCGAGGCGTTCCTGGATCTCCACGCCGACGATCCGAATGTCGGGCCGGCGGCAGGCCATTATCAGGGCAACGATGCCGCAGCCGGTTCCCAGTTCCACCACCTTTTCGTCGGGCCGCGGATCGGCATGGGCGGCGAGCAGCACGGCGTCGATGGAAAACCGGTAGCCGTCGCGGCTCTGGAACACGGTGATCTTTCCGTTGAAAAAGGCGTCGGCGGCGAGGTCGTCCATGGCGTGAATCGTAAGGTAAGGTCAGGTCAGGTCAGAAAAAAGGGCCGATGCGGAACCGAATCTCGTCCACCAGGGGTTTGCCCAGGGCGGCGTTGACCTTTTCGATGATGTCGGCTTTGAGGAACCGGAGCTGGTGGAGCCACGCCGAGCTGTTGACGTGAACCACCAGCACCCGGCCCTTGAAGGCGGCGGGCTGGGCGTTGTCGGCGATGGTCCCGCCCACGGCGTCTTCCCACAGGTCGAATATCCGGGCGAGTTCCCCGTCCGGGCCGCGGCGGTAGCCCGCCAGGGCGTTTCTCAGCACGACGCCGATGGGGGTGAACTGCTTGTTGGGTTTCCGGTCTCTGCTCATGGCGGCCTCCGTGTCGTTTTTCCCGGGTCCCTTATCCGGGAAAGAACGGCCGCTGTCAAGAGGGCCTGGGGTTGGATTTTTCTTGACTTATCCGCCGCTCTTCCTTACCTTCTACAAAGTTCTGGGCTTTAACGGCAACGTCAATAAAAGAATAGGATTTACAATGAGTTGGGATTGGGAAAAACTGAAAAATCAACAAAGGGGCAAGGATCAGATCCCGCCGCAAATGGACGACTTCCTCAAGAAGTTGAACAATTTCAAGATGCCCGGGGGGCTGCCGCTGATCATTCTGGTGATCGTCGCCCTCCTGGTCGGTTCCACCATGTTCTATACGGTGGCGGTCGACGAGGTGGGCATTGTTCAGCGGTTCGGCGAATATGTTCGTCAGACCAACCCGGGGCTCCATTTCAAGCTGCCGGCGGGCATCGAAAAGGTGAGCAAAGTCAAAGTGCGCCGGGTTTATAAAGACGAATTCGGCTTCCAATCCGCCGGCTCCGACGCCCGGGTGCGGGTGTCCAGCATCAGCGACGAGCGGAGCGTGGCCCTCATGCTCACCGGCGATCTGAACGTGGCGGTGGTGCCCTGGATCGTCCAGTACCGGATCAAGGATCCTTACAATTACCTGTTCAAAGTGGCCGACGTCAGGGAACTGCTCCGGGATATGTCCGAGGCGGCCATGCGCCTGGTGGTGGGCGACCGGTCCATCAACGAGGTGATCAGCAAGCGGGACGAAATCGCCAACGAGGCCCACGCCGTGCTCCAGAAAGAGCTGGACGATGCCGGGGCCGGCATCAACATCGTAACCATCGAAATGAAGCGGACCAACGTGCCGGAGCCGGTGCAGCCGTCCTTCAACGAAGTCAACCAGGCCACCCAGGAAAAAGAACGGCTGATCTACGAAGCCAAGGAAGAATACAACACCGAGATACCGGCGGCCCGGGGCGAGGCGGATCGCACCGTCAAGACGGCCGAAGGGTATGCCCTGGACCGCGTCAACCGGGCCAGGGGCGACGCCTCCCGGTTCACCTCGGTGTATGAGGCCTACGCCAAGGCCAGGGACGTGACCAAGCGACGGCTCTACCTGGAGACCCTGAAAGAACTTTTCCCCAAACTGGGGCCCAAATACATCATCGACGGCGATGGGGGCAACAACGTCCTGCCGCTGTTGAATCTCGGAAAGGCCAAAGGAGGCGCCATCCAATGAACAACAAACGTCTCGGCATCGGATTGATCATCGTTCTGGTGGCCGGATTTCTTACCTATTCGGCCGCTTTCGTGGTGGATGAAACAGAACAGGTGGTGGTCACCCAGTTCGGAAGGCTGACAGATGACGCCATCACGGAACCGGGTCTCAACTTCCTGATTCCGTTTATCCAGAAGCCCACGTATTTTCCCAAGAACATCCAGGCATGGGACGGCGATCCCGGCCAGATCCCCACCCTGGACAAGACCTATCTGTGGGTGGACGCATTCGCCCGGTGGCGCATCAGCGATCCCATCAAATTTTTTCAAACCGTCAGCGACATGTTCAGCGCCCAGAGCCGCCTGGACGACATTATCGATCCGGCCGTCCGAAACTTCATCACCTCCTACGAACTCATCGAGACCGTCCGCAAGAGCAACCGGGAACTGGACACCTTCGAGGTCGGCGTGGGGGATGTGCTGGAAGAGGTCCAGACGGACGACGATCGCACCGACTTGAGCATCAACACGGGCCGGGAAAAGATCACCCAGGGCATTCTCAAACAGGCCCAGCCCAAACTGGACAAATTCGGCATTGAACTGGTGGACGTGAAGATCAAGCGGGTCAACTACGTCGAACAGGTTCGCGAGTCGGTGTATGCCCGGATGATCGCGGAACGGAAGCAGATCGCCGAAAAGTTCCGGTCCGAGGGCAAAGGGGAAGCCAGCAAGATCATCGGCGACAAGGATCGGGATTTGAAGGAGATCCGTTCAGAAGCCTATCGGAAGGCCCAGGAGATCAAAGGCCGTGCCGATGCGGAAGCCACCGATATTTATGCCGACTCCTACGGCGTGGATCCGGAATTTTATTCGTTTCTGAAGACGCTGGAAATCTACAACGAGGCGCTGGACGAGGAGGCGTCGGTGGTGTTGTCTACGGATTCGGAGTTTTTGAAGTACCTGAAGGGATATGAACCTGAGGAAAGCCCATAGGCGCTCATAGAAAAAGCACCCCGCGCCTCCTCGTCGGAAGGCGGCGGGGTGCTTTTTCTTTTTCAGCAAGAACAGGTAGCATTATTTACCCTTTCTTCGCTGATGGCGCGTGCGGGCCAAGAGCTTTCGGTGCTTGTGGCGTCTCATTTTTTTTCTGCGCTTCTTAATGACGCTGCCCATTACATCACCTCCTTTCCGGTGTATTGGAACAATCAAATCCGTAAATGATATACACCCTCAACCCTTTTTGCAAGCCTTTTCATGGAAAACGGAGGGCCCGCCCCTCCCGATGAGCGATGAGCTGAAACGGTTCGATCCGGACCAGATCCGGATCATCAACGAGTCCGTAACCCTCGGAGAGGAACTGGTCAGCAACCATTTCAAGATGTCCGTCAACGAGTGGCTCCGGCTTCGATACGACATCAAGACCCTTGAAAATCTCGGGGGGGAAGAGATTATCCACGGCCCCTTCGCCCAGGTCATCCGCTACGAGGGGAAGCGGCCCGACCGGCAACTGGGCTCCGCCACCTACGATTTTTATAAGATCTGCCTCCAGGACCACGCCATTCTCGACGCCCTGAAGGGCATGCCGGAACTGGCGCTTTCTCCTTTCTCGCTTTACATCATCGCCCATGAACTGATCCACATCGTCCGGTTCTGCAAATTTCTCCAGCGATTCGACGCCTCCCCGGAAGAGCGGATGAGGGAAGAGGCCCGGGTCCACGCCGCCACCCATGAGATCCTCAGAGCCGCGCCGGTGGCGGAGATGGCCCCGGTCTTCAAATTCTACGATGAATGGCGCCGCCCCATCGATCGCCTCAACTGAGGGCCTTTCCAAAAAAATCATTTTCCATTCCTTGACAACACCGATTCGCGCCCTATATTTGAGTAAATTCGATTCGAACAAGGATTTTTTCCTTGTAAATGCCCGGTTTTCAAAGGACAGGAGGTTACTGAACAATGCCCATCTACGAGTATGAGTGCGAAGAATGCGGCCAGATCGAAGAAGCCTGGCAACGGTTTTCCGATGCACCCTTGACCCGGTGCGGACACTGCGCGGGGTCGCTCCATAAATTGATCTCCCAGAGCGCCTTTCACCTGAAAGGCTCGGGATGGTATGTCACGGATTACAAGAAGAAACCCGCGGGAGACGCCAAACCTGCTGAATCGAAAACCGATGCTTCCGCATCCGGCAAGACATCCGATGCCGGAACGACGTCGTCGAAATCCTCCGGTACGTCCGACAGCACGGCATAGCGCGCCATAAGCCCAGGCGGCTCGCCGGCGCGTCGCAAGGCGGCCCGACGCCGCCCACATCGGGCGATTCACCTTTATAGAAAACAGGCCTTTTTGTCATGCATGGCATGAACGGCGGGTTTTCGTTTTCGTATAAGTTAATATAAATTACTGGAACTTTTAACAAAAGGAGATTTAAGACCATGAATCTGAAGCCATTGCAGGATCGAATCTTGGTACAGCGCGTGGAAGAGGAGAAGACCACCAAAGGCGGCATCATCATTCCGGATACGGCCAAGGAGAAACCGGCCGAGGGGAAGGTGGTCGCGGTGGGAAACGGCAAGCTCGGCGACGACGGCAAGCGGATGCCCCTTGAAGTCAAGGAGGGCGACCGCATCCTGTTCGGCAAATATGCCGGCGCCGAAGTCAAGATCGAGGGCGAAGAGTACCTGATCATGCGTGAAGACGACGTGCTGGGCGTCATCGGATAACGTTTTCCGCCCGCGACGCGACCGGAATCAACCGCGCTGAAACGCGAACATTTTTTAATTCAGATATATAATGGAGGTTTGAAATGGCGAAGCAAATTAAATATGACATGAAAGCCCGGGAGTCCATGCTCAAGGGCGTTCAGACGCTGGCCGAAGCCGTCGTGGTCACCCTGGGGCCCAGGGGCCGCAACGTGGTGATCGACAAGTCCTGGGGCGCTCCCACGGTCACCAAGGACGGCGTCACCGTGGCCAAGGAGATCGAACTGGAAGACAAATTCGAGAACATGGGCGCCCAGATGGTCAAGGAAGTGGCGTCCAAGACCTCCGACATGGCCGGCGACGGCACCACCACGGCGACGGTTCTGGCCCGGGCCATCTACGAGGAAGGCCAGAAGCTGGTGGTGGCCGGGACCAACCCCATGTCCATCAAGCGCGGCATCGACAAGGCCGTGGAAGCGGCGGTCGGCGAACTGCGCAACATCAGCAAACCGACCAAGGACCAGCGCGAAATCGCCCAGGTCGGCACCATCTCCGCCAACACCGACGAGACCATCGGCAACATCATCGCCGAGGCCATGAACAAAGTCGGCAAAGAAGGCGTCATCACCGTCGAGGAAGCCAAGTCCATGGAAACCACCCTGGACGTGGTCGAGGGCATGCAGTTCGACCGCGGCTACCTGTCTCCCTACTTCGTGACCGATCCCGAGAAGATGGAAGTCTCCCTGGAGGACCCGTACATCCTGATCAACGAAAAGAAGATCAGCAACATGAAGGATCTCCTGCCCGTCCTGGAGCAGACCGCCAAAATGGGCAAACCCCTGCTGATCATCTCCGAGGACGTGGACGGCGAAGCGCTGGCCACCCTGGTGGTCAACAAGCTGCGCGGCACCATCCAGGTGGCGGCCGTCAAGGCGCCCGGATTCGGCGACCGCCGCAAGGCCATGCTCGAAGACATCGCCATCCTCACCGGCGGCCAGGTCGTGTCCGAGGATCTGGGCCTCAAGCTGGAAAACATCACCATCAACGATCTCGGCCGGGCCAAGCGCGTCTCCATCGACAAGGACAACACCACCATCGTCGACGGCGCCGGCGAGCGCGGCGCCCTCGAGGGCCGCGTGAAGCAGATCCGGGCCCAGATCGAAGAGACCACCTCCGATTATGATCGCGAGAAGCTCCAGGAGCGGCTGGCCAAACTGATCGGCGGCGTGGCCGTCATCAACGTCGGCGCCGCCACCGAGAGCGAGATGAAAGAGAAGAAAGCCCGGGTCGAGGACGCCCTTAACGCCACCCGCGCGGCGGTCGAAGAAGGCATCGTGCCCGGCGGCGGCGTGGCCCTGGTGCGCTGCATCAAAGCCATCCAGGATCTCGGCCTGAAAGGCGAAGAAGCGCTCGGCGTGAAGGTCGTGGTCCGCGCCGTGGAAGAACCCCTCCGTCAGATCGCCAACAACGCCGGTTTCGAAGGCTCGGTGGTGATCGACAAGGTGAAGAATTCCGAAGGGTCCATGGGCTACAATGCCGAGAAGAACACCTATGAAGACCTGATCGAAGCCGGCGTCATCGACCCCACCAAGGTGGTCCGGTTCGCCCTTCAGAATGCAGGGTCCGTGGCCGGCCTGATGCTGACCACCGAAGCCATGGTCGCCGACAAGCCCGAGGAGAAGGGCGAAGCCGCGGCCATGCCCCCGGGCGGCGGAATGGGCGGAATGGGCGGCATGGGCGGAATGGGCGGCATGATGTAATGCCCTTGTAAGACCCTCGTTTCCCGGTCGTCCACTGACCGTTAAAAGCCCCCGTTCCTTTGTGCGCGGGGGCTTTTTGCGTCCGAAAACCTTGACAACTTTCGCGTAAACAGGATACTCATCCCATAAGATGACCGTTTACATCAACCACGCGGAGTATCCCATGAAACAGACGCATATTCCGAATCGACGCCTCCTTTTATGTCTCGCGGCGCTCATCGTCTTTGCCTGGACCGCCGGGACCGTATCGGCCCAGTCGTCGATGCCCTTCAAGGACGGCGAGCCGCTGCCGGCGGGGGTCGAGCCCTATAACGACGAAGCCTTTTATTACACCGTCCAAAAAGGGGACACCCTCTGGGACATCTCCGAGCGGTTCCTGAAAACCCCCTGGAAATGGCCCGCGCTCTGGCAGCGCAACGCCCGGGAGGTTCCCATCCTCAACCCCCATCTCATCTATCCGGGACAGCGGCTCCTGATCTACCCGGACCGGGGCGTCATCGCCGCCGAACCCCTTCCCCCCAGGCAGCCGACCCCGCAACCCCGCGCCGACATGGACGAACCCGCCCCGGCGCCGGCCCCGTCGGGCGGATTCGAAGAAGCCCCGCTGGAGGGGCGGGACAACCTGCTCACCTTCTCCCCCATCAACCGGATCGGATTCATTCAACGTCAGCCGGTCGAGGCCCACGGCGCGATCTTCAAGGTTCGGGGAGACGACAAGCAGATGATTCACGAGCGGGACACGGTCTACATCCGGCCGACAGGGGACGCGCCGCTGGTGATGGGCCGGGAATATACGATCTATAAGACCGTCGGCCCCATCCGCGATCCGAAAACGGACCGGCGGGTCGGATACCAGCACATTCTCACCGGCCGGCTGGAGATCACCCGCCTGGAGCCTGAATTCGCCATGGGCGTCATCCGGTCGTCCTTCCGGACCATCCGGGTCGGCGAGCGCCTCATGCCCTACAACGAACTCTCCCCCAAGATCCCCGTCGCCGACAGCGTCGAGGGGCTGGAGGCCACCATCGTCTCATCCGAGGAAGGGGGCCGGCTTCTGGGGGAAGGTTCGGTGGTTTTCATCGACCGCGGCGGCGAGAACGGCGTGGCGCCGGGCCAGCGGTACAACATCGTTTACCAGGAGATCGCCAAGCCGAACCCCGATCGCGGCAACCGGGTGGTTCTGCCGCCGGTGGTCCTGGGGGACGTGGTCGTTTTGCGGGCCGAGCCGAGCACCGCCACGGTGGTTCTCACCCGATCCAAAAAGGACATCTATCCCGGGGCCCAGATCCGGACGCCGATTCAGTAACGCACGGCGGATCGGGATTCATCCGCCAGCGATAGAAAATTAGACAGGAAACGAAGGGATGCGGCCCGGTAAGACGCTTCGGCCCCGGCAAAGGCCCTTCGATAGCGGTCGGCGTCCGGCTCCTTCCGGCTCCAGTCCGCCGCGATGGGCGGGGTAACTTCCGGGTGGAACTGAACGCCGTAGGCGGCGCGTCCCAGCCGGAAAGCCTGGAAGGGGCAGGCGGACGATTCCGCCAGGTGGACGGCGTCGAGGGGCGGATCGAAGGCGTCGTTGTGCCACTGGAAGGAAGGAAACGTTTCTTCCATCCCGGCGAACAGGGGGTCGGATCGCCCCGGATCGGTCAGCGAGACCTCGCGGCATCCTTTTTCGCCCCGCTCCGATTTCAGCGTCACCCGGCCGCCGCGGACATCGGCCAGGAGCTGGCCGCCCAGGCAGATGCCCAGAAACGGCGCGTCCGCATCCACCATCCGCCGGATCCAGTCTTTCACCGCGATCAGAAACGGGTAAGGGCCGGTATCTGCAACGCTCATCTGCCCGCCCAGGACGATCCCGCCCCGAACGTCGCTGTTTCCCGGGATCGTCTCCCCCGCATAGGCGCGGATGACGCGATGCGGTCGTCCACACTGCGCCGCCCGATCCCGCAACAGTCCCCCCAGCAGGCCCATGGGGCACTCCGGATCGTTTTGAATCACCAAAATCATCGGCGCCTCGTATACACGGTATTTTCGGCCGGGGGGTTCAACCCTCTTTTCTTCGGCGGCCGTTCCTGATAGGGTCGGGGACATGGAACGCCCGACAGATCCTCAATTTTGGAAAAAGAAACCCCTTTCCGAACTGACGGACGGAGAATGGGAAGCCCTCTGCGACGGGTGCGGCCGGTGCTGCCTGCGGAAGCTGGAGGACGACGAAACCGGCGAGATATTCTACACCGGGGTGGCCTGCCTGCTGCTCAACATCCACTCCTGTCGCTGCACTTCCTACGCGGATCGGGCCCGGTACGTGCCCGAATGCCTCCAGTTGACCCCGGAGACGATTCTGGAATACCACTGGCTCCCCCTCACCTGCGCCTACCGCCGACTGGCGAAAGGCAAAGACCTGCCGCCCTGGCACCCGCTGGTCTCGGGCGATCCGGAAAGCGTCCACCGCGCGGAGATCTCGGTACGGGACAAGGTCGTCTCCGAGCGGTTCGTCAGGGAAGACGACCTGGAAGCCTACGTCCTGGACGAATCCTTCTGATCCCGGCTATTCTTCACGCTCCGACAACACCTCGTCGACCCAGCCAAGGGCCGCGATCATGTTGGGAAACCCGGTGGTGGTCATCCCCAGCAAAATGGCGTGATGGATCTCCTCGGGCGCGGCGCCGGCGTTGAGGGCTTTGCGCGTGGCGGACATGACGCCGCCCCGGGAATTGGCGCCCAGGGCGATGCCGAGCTTGATCATGTCCTGATCTTTTTCCGAAAGCGGCCCGCCCTTTTCGCGGCAGGCCTTGCCCAGCGTTTTGTAGGCATCGAGGATTTCGGGATAATCTTTGGAAAAATCGGTGTACTTTTTGGGCAGATACATGGGACCTCCTGATGGATGATGGGTTGTCGATGGGATGTGCTCCTGCCTTCGTCGTTGGCGAATGTATATCAATATGGTAAGGTTTTTTCAACGGATAACCTCTCTTTGGCGCCGAATTTCATTTCGGATGCATGCGTAACGTGGACGAAGTGGACGGGGTGGACGGGGTGGACGGAATGGACAAACGGCATGAACGACAATCGGGGCCCTTTCCGGAGGTGCTGGTCATTCTGGGCACCGACGCGGCCGGGAAGAACCATGTGGCCGAGGCTTTGGCCCGTATGATGACCCGTTCCGGGCGCCGGGTCGAACCGCGGGAAGGTTGGTTTTCCAAGGCCCCGACCGCCGCCGAGGCGGAAAAAGGCGCGATGTCGCTGTTCCAGGAACAGCTTTTCCTCTCCACCTTCGGGGTCAACCAGTACCTGATCCCCTCCCTGATCGCGCTGCTCGTCAGACGGGATCTGCGGCGCTTCCGGAAGCCCGACCACCCGCTCATCGTCGTCAGCCATACCGGCCTGCGGATCCTGGCCTTCTACCTGGGGCATCGGTTCCGCCGGATCGACGATATCCGGATACCCGCCTTTCTCGACCTGGCGCTGCGTGCCATCCTGCCCGTCACCCGCGCCAAAGCCATCGTCCTGGACATCGACGATCACATCCGCCGGCAACGCATCGCCCGCCGGACCCGGGGCGGCGACGTGGACCCCTTCGACCGGTACATGGCCCGGGACAGCGTCCGGTCCGAACGCATCGAAAATATCATGGTCTGGCTGGGCCGGACCTACCTGAACGCCGTCAGGATCGAAAACAACGATTTGGATGAGGGGGAGTTGATGATCGAGGTGTTCAAGGCGATTCAATCATCCGACAACGACCAGACGAAATGAAAGACCCCATGACTTCGACAAACCGCCCGAATACGGATCCGGAATTCTTGCTAACGGCATTCCGCCGCCTCTGCCGCCTTTTCTGGGGACCCAACGCCGAAGATTGCAAAATCTTGCATTCAGGGGAATGGTTCGAGCCCATGGAGGCCATCGCCGTCCAGGAAGGCAAGGAGGGGCAGCCGCTCCTCATGACCATTGCGGAAATGAAGATTGCCGCCGCCGCATCGCCATCCCCCCAGGCGCTTTGCGAGGACCTTGAAACCCATTACGTCCAGACCTTCGTCAACAACCGGGGCGGCGTCGCGGCATCGCTCTATCAGTCCAGCTATGAATCGGGCAGCGGTGCGCTCATGGGGCCGGCGGCCCAGCGCATGAGGGATCGGCTGGCGGCCGCCGGGCTGGCCGTCTCCAACGACCGGTCCGAGCCGCCGGATCATTTGGGCATCGAGTTGGAGTATCTGTATTTTTTGCTGGCGGAAGGATTCGGCGGGTCCTCGGAATACTTGGCGGAGGCCGCCGATTTTGCGAAAACCGAGATGACGCCCTGGGTCACGGAGATGCGGGACCGGTTGATGGAGGCGGTGGTCATTTTTTACGTGTCGGCCGCGGATTTGTTGCTGCATCTGCTGCGCCGGATTCCTCGGTAAGGACCGGATAGCCCAAGATGAAGATTCTTCTGTCCTTCATCGGAAACAATGATTGTTATCCTTATGAACGCCCCGGCGCGCTGGTCACCGCGCTCTCCGAACGGGACTTCGATCATGTGTGCCTGCTGTACAACGATGACCGGTATCTCGCCCCCGCCAAGGACATCACTCTATACTGCAAAGACCAATTCCCTGATCTTGCCATATCTCTCCACAATGCGCCCGCCATCGACCCCATCGACTACAATCTCGTCTATCCATCGATGTATGCGGCGGTCCGCAACATCACCGGGCGATTCGGAAACGCCGATTACACGGTGTCCCTCACGTCCGGAACCCCCACCATGCACGCCTGCTGGATTTTTCTGGTCAAGGGCGGGGTAATCGACGCCAGGCTGATCCAGATTTCACGGGAAGCGGGCATATCGGATGTATCGCTGGAACTGGAAGATTTCCCCAATATCGAACGGGTGGATGCCGTCAAGGCGGAGATGACGCGGCTGTCCCGTGAAAATCGACGCCTCAAAAAACGGCTGGAATTGGACCACGACGCCATCATCGGCGTTTCCCCTGAAATCCAGAAGGTGAAGGATCAGATCGGCGTTTTCGCCGGCGCGGATGTCCCGGTTTTTATTCATGGAGAAACCGGAACCGGGAAGGAACTGGCGGCCGAGGCGATCCATCACAACGGGCCGAGAAAGGACCGGCCGTTTATCCCCGTCAACTGCGGCGCGATTTCGGAACATTTGTTCGAGAGCGAGTTTTTCGGACACAAAAAAGGGGCGTTTACCGGAGCGGTAAAAGACAAGGAAGGGGTGTTCAAACAGGCGGACGGCGGAACCGTTTTTCTGGACGAAGTGGCGGAATTGCCGCCGGAGATGCAGGTAAAGCTGCTCCGGGTGCTGGAAAACGGGACGTTTACGCCGGTTGGGGCTGTGAAGGCCGAGCAGGCGGATGTCCGGATTATTTCGGCCACGAACCGGGATATTGGGGCGCTGGTGCGGGATGGCGGCTTTCGGGAAGATTTGTTTTACCGGCTCGTGGTGGCGCGGATTTCCATGCCGCCGTTGGCCCGGCGGAGAGAAGATCGATTGTTGCTGGCAAACCATTTTCTGGAGGGGTTGAACCGGAAATACGGGGGGCTAAAGGTTTTGGGTAAAGCGGCGGCTGATCTGATCCAGTCTTATCACTGGCCGGGAAACGTCCGGCAGTTGAAAAACGCGCTGGAGGCGGCTTATGTGTATCCCGGCGATGCCATAGAGGCTGAAAATTTTCATATTTTTGAGATATCAAGCGGTCAAAGTTCAGAAATTGAGATACCGGACGGCGGCGTGGATTTGAACAATGATATCTTGCCGAGGTATTATCGGGCGGCGTTGGAAAAGAGCGGCGGGAACGCGGCGGAGGCGGCGAGGTTGTTAGGGTTGAAGGCGCATACGTTTCGGGCGAGGTTGAAGACAGTAGAAGGTAAAAATATTGATCATATAGGTAAATAATTTGACACGACTGTGCTGAATTTATAATGCCGAGGCTTATTTTGGTGCAGAAATTAATTGGCATGAAATATGCTTATACTTTTTCCAGGTCGCCTCTTAGCACTGCAGCGACACTTTGTATATAACTAGCTGTATTTACAGCGTTCGGCAAAAGAGTAGCGTTCTTTATATATTTGATATTACAAGTATTTCACAAAATGTGTCGCTGTAGTGTTAGGAGGAAATGAATAACCGTTTAGGGGGTACGATGGAAAACTTAGAGTATCATGAACTTTTGAAAAAAAAGGAATTATTACAAAAAAAATATGAAAAGCTAAGCCATAAAATCATCGATCTCTCAAATTCACTTATTGGGACAAGCTCTATAAACCCACGAGATCTTAGACATATTAAAAAACGTGGGAATATATACTTGGAATTGGAAAAATATGAGGAGGCACTTGGTGACTGGTCAAATGTAATTGATTTGGAACCATACGTAGCTGAAAATTATATTAAACGCTCGCTTACCTTAAAGGCGATGCACAGATATGAAGATGCAATCAACGATTGTGATAAAGCTATCGAACTCGAACCAGAAAATGCTTCTCTTTATTATGAAAGAGGGCTGCTGAGTCGTAAAACGTCTTCCCTAAAGGATGCGATATCGGATCTGTCGAGAGCGATAGAACTAGAACCAACAATGGCTGTTTATTTTTTAGATCGGGCAAATATCCTTGTCCAATTAAACGATTTTGATAGTGCTTTATCAGATTACACTAAATCTATTAGCTTAGAACCTACAACAGAGGCTTATGTTGAGCGAGGTCAAATCTATCAAAAAGAAAGCAACTTTGAATTCGCTCTTAGAGATTATTCCACAGCATTAAAACTGGAACCACAGTGCTATGCAGCATATTTTCATCGAGCAGAAATATACACTTTAAACGGAAAATATAAAGAAGCAAAAGAAGACTATAGCAAGGCTATTGAAATTGAACCTAATTACATAGAAGAAAGTCTTGCTTATGGCAGACGAGGAATTGTTCACTATAACTTAGGAGACCTTTACAATGCTAAAAAAGATTTTGAGAAAGCTCCACATTTTTCCCATAAAGATGGAATATATGAATACAATGAGTGGCGGGAGCATATTGCTGCCGAAATTGCTGCAAAAAGCGCCAGAATAGAAGAGCGCAATAAAGTGATTCAGGACCTCTCTCACTCCATAAAAAACCTCATCGCAACTGTAATTGACCCATTGGAAAACCTCAAAGAAGAAGCAACCATCCAACCTCAAATCATCCAAAACGCCCTTAGAGGCGCCAACCTCATCCGGGAAATCGTCAACGCCATCAACCTATCCTACAAAG
>CAZZBE010000065.1:0-19007 GCA_964652715.1 uncultured Desulfobacteraceae bacterium | reverse complement strand
GCCGCCGCCGGGATATTTCCGAAGCGCCCGCCGCGAACTCGTTTCACTCAAACAGCGCGGCGGACGCTTCGGAAACATCCCGGCAGCTGCGGTGTCTTCAGTTTTCTTTGTCCCTCTGTCCCTTTGTCCCTCTGTCCCTTTTCTCAACCAAATCCACACTCCCCCTGAAACCCATGCAAATCCACTTCCGTCTCCCGATGCGTCGTCGGAACCACGAACCGGTCCCGGTACTTGGCCGCGGCCAGGAGGTTGTACATGGCGTCGGCGATGTCGGGCGTCATGCCGAGGCGGTGGAGGGTCTCGTCGTCCGGGGGGTCGCCCAGGCGGTTGGCGCGCATGTAGGACCGGAGGGCCATGAGCCGCTCCAGGGCCAGGCGGATCGGCTTGACGTCGCCGGCGGTGAGCAGGTTGGCCAGGTAGGTCAGGGGGATGCGCATCCGGTCGATGACGGTTTCCGGGCTGTCGGCGTCGGCCAGAGTCGCCAGCGGGCTCAGGGGCGGCACATACCAGACCATGGGGAGGGTCCGGAATTCGGGATGGAGGGGAAAGGCGATCTTCCAGTCCACGGCCAGCCGATAGACCGGAGAGCGTCGGGCGGCTTCGAGGTACGGTTCCGGGATGCCCTGTTTTCGGGCGGCATCCGCCACTTCCGGATTGGCGGGGTCCAGGAACAGCCCGGTCTGGAGGGGGTAGAGCGCCTTTTCATCTTCCGCCGACGCAGCTTCTTTGATCCGGTCGGCGTCGTAGAGCATGACGCCCACATACCGGATGCGGCCGACGCAGGTGTGGGCGCAGAGGGTGGTCTGACCCGATTCGGTGCGGGGGTAGCAGAAAATGCATTTTTCCGAACGGCCGGTCTTCCAGTTGAAATAGACCTTTTTATAGGGGCATCCGGAGACGCAATACCGCCAGCCCCGGCACCGTTCCTGGTCCACGAGCACGATGCCGTCCTCGTCGCGCTTGTAAAGGGCGCCGGACGGGCAGGAGGCGACGCAGGCCGGGTTGAGACAGTGTTCGCAAAGGCGGGGGAGGTAGAACATAAAGACCTTTTTGAACTGGAGGTAAGTCTCGTAAGCCAGGCCCTTGAAATTGACGTCGCCCCCGCCGGTCTCGGTGACGCCGGCCAGGTCATCTTCCCAGTTGCTGCCCCAGGTGATGTCCATATTTTCGCCGGTGATCTGGGAAACGGGCCGGATGGAGGGCTGGTGGCGGCGGGCCGGGCTCGAGGCCAGCTTGCCGTAGTCGTAGGTCCAGGGTTCGTAATAATCGTCGATGGTCGACAGGTCGGGGTTGTAGAAGATCTTGGCCAGCTTGTCGATCCGTCCGCCGGCCTTGAGGGAGAGGGCGCCGTCTTTGAGGCGCCATCCGCCTTTCCGGAGGTCCTGGTCTTCCCATTTTTTGGGATACCCGATGCCGGGTTTGGTTTCGACGTTGTTGAACCACATGTATTCGGCCCCGGCCCGGTTCGTCCAGACGTTCTTGCAGGGGATGCTGCACGTGTGGCAGCCGAGGCATTTGTCCAGATTCAGGACCATGGCCATCTGCGCTTTAATCTTCATACCAGTCCACCTCTTCCGCTTTCCGGACCACGATGACTTCGTCCCGCTGGGATCCGATGGGGCCGTAATAATTGAAGCCGTAGCTGAGCTGGGCGTACCCGCCGATCATATGGGTGGGCTTGACCATGATCCGGGTGACGCTGTTGTGGGTTCCGCCCCGCTGACCCGACCGGGGCGAGCCCGGCGTGTTGATGAGCCGCTCCTGGGCGTGGTACATGAAGGCCTTGCCCGGCGGAATCCGGTGGCTGACCACGGCCTTGGCGATCACCACGCCGTTGACGTTGAAGCATTCGATCCAGTCGTTGTCTTTGACGTCGATGCGTTCGGCGTCCTCGTTGTTGAGCCAGACCGCCTCCCCGCCCCGGAACAGGGTCAGCATGGTCAGGGTGTCGGAGTAGGTGGAGTGGATCGACCATTTGGAATGGGGGGTCAGGTAGTTGAGGATGATCTCTTTCCCCGCCTCCCGGTCCATCTTCGTGGACCCCATGGCCGCCATGTCCAGGGGCGGCCGGTAGGCGGGGAGCCCTTCGCCGAAGGCCCGCATCCATTCGTGGTCCTGGTAGAACTGGGCCCGGCCGGTGAGGGTCCGGAAAGGGACCTTTTCTTCGATGTTGACCACGAAGGGCGAATAGTTACGTCCTTCGGATTCCACGCCGCTCCAGATGGGGCTGGTGATGATCTTCCGGGGTTGAGTCGTGATCTCGTTGAAGGTGATCCGCTCGTCGGCCCGGTCCTCGCAGAGATGGGCGAGAGGTCGGCCGGTTTTTTGGGACATACTTTCCCATGCCTTGACGGCGGTCCGGCCGCTGGTCTCCGGCGCGAGCCCGAGGATGGCCTCGGCCGCCTGGCGGTCGGTGGAGAGATCGGGCCTGCCCTGGCTGATCCCCAGGGCGGATACCGTTCCCAGGCGCGTCTCCAGATCGGCGACTTCCGCGTCGGCCTTCCAGCTCACCCCCTTGGCCCCCATCCCCTTTTCCGCCAGGAGCGGGCCGAGCGAGGTCATCATTTTATAAGCGTTGGGAAAGTCCCGGGTGACGACGGCGAGGTTGGGCAACGTTTTGCCGGGCACAGGGTCCGTTTCGCCCTTTTTCCAATCTTTGACGCTGGCCTGGGCGATCTCGCCCGGCGAGTCGTGCATGAGCGGGGTCGCCACCAGATCTTTGCGCACCCCCAGGTGGCGCCCGGCCAGTTCCGAAAACTTGGCGGCGATGGCCTTGAACTGCTCCCAGTTCGTGCGGGTCTCCCAGGGCGGATCAATGGCCGGGTTGAACGGATGAATGAAGGGATGAAGGTCCGTGGTGCTCAGATCGTGCATTTCGTACCAGCCGGCGGCCGGCAGCACCACGTCGGCATAGAGCGCGCTCGTCGACATGCGCAGTTCCAGGGTCACCAGCAGGTCCAGCTTCCCTTCCGGGGCCGGGTCCCGCCACCGGATGTCCCGCGGCCGGAGATCGCTCTCCGTGTTGAAGACCGCGCTCTCCGTCCCCAGGAGGTGCTTGAGAAAGTATTCGTGCCCCTTGCCGCTGGCCCCCAGCAGGTTGGCCCGCCACAGAAAGAGCATCCGGGGGAAATTCTCCGGCGCATCCGGGTCGTCGGCCGAAAAGGAAAGATCGCCGGATTTGAGCCCGTCCACGGCGTGGCGGACGATAGCGTCGTCGTCTCCGGGGTTGGTTTCTTCAACCTCCCGGCAGATCTCCAGAGGATTCCGGTTGAACTGAGGATACGACGGCAACCACCCCATGCGGGCCGCCGCGGCGTTATAATCCGCCGGGTGGGCCGGCAGTCCGTCCGTGTCGTCGCGTCCGTGTCCGTCCGTGTCCCTGTCCGTGTTTTTTTTGTCCGTGCCCGTCAGTGGCGACATCACAGCCCGAACGTCCATGTTGTCGTACCGCCACTGCCCCGTAGCAAAATAATAAAATGAGGTGCCGTTCTGAAGCCGCGGCGGCCGCTGCCAGTCTAAACCGAAAGCGATGGCCGACCACCCCGCCAGGGGCCGCACCTTCTCCTGCCCCACGTAATGGGCCCATCCGCCGCCGTTCACGCCCTGGCAGCCGCAAAGCGTCGTCAAGTTGAGGATGGCCCGGTAGGTCATGTCGCTGTGGAACCAGTGGTTCGTGCCGGCGCCCAAAAAGATCATCGACTTGCCCCGGGTTTTCTCGGCGTTCTCGGCGAACTCCCGGGCCACCCGGACGGCGTCTCCGGCCGGAACCCCGGTAATGGCTTCCTGCCATGCGGGCGTGCAGGGCGCGTCGGCATCGTCGTATCCGGCGGCCGTGTCGCCGCCCCGGCCCCGGTCGATCCCCAGGTGGGCCGCCATGAGGTCGAAGACGGTGGTCACGATGAGCGCGTCGTCGCCCTCTCCGATCCGTTTGACCGGAACCGTTCCCTTTCGGATGCCGTTTCCCTTGAGGTCGAACAGGGGGAAAAGGGCCGTCCGCCAGTCGTCGGCGTCGTCGGCGAAAGAGAGCAGCGGGTCCACCGGCGCATCGGTCAGGGCGTCGGTCATCTCGAGGTTCCACTTGCCGCCCTCTTCCCAGCGGGAACCGATGGACCCATTGGGAACCACGAACCGCCCCGAAGACCGGTCGAACAGAACGGTCTTCCAGTCGGCGTTTCCGGTGTCGATGCCGAGGTCGGACGCCCGGAGAAACCGGCCCGGGACCCGGTCGTCTCCCCTGGAATCCAGGACGACGGCAAAGGGCAGATCGGTGTAGGTCTTGGCGTATTCATGGAAATAGTCGACCCGCCGGTCAATGTAGCATTCCTTGAAAATGACGAAGGTCATGGCCATGGCCAGGGCGGCGTCCGTGCCGGCCTTGGCGGGCAGCCAGGTGTCGGCGAATTTCACGTATTCGGCGTAGTCGGGGGCCACGGCGGCCACCCGGGCGCCCCGGTAGCGGGCCTCGGTGTAGAAATGGGCGTCCGGGGTCCGGGTCATGGGGAGGTTCGTGCCCCAGACGATCATATAGCCGGCGTCGTACCAGTCGGCGCTTTCGGGCACGTCGGTCTGCTCGCCCCACACTTGCGGCGATGCCGGCGGCAGGTCGCAGTACCAGTCGTAGAAACTGATCATGGACGCGCCGATGAGGGACAGAAACCGGGCCCCGGCGGCATAGCAGACCATGGACATGGCGGGGATGGGCGTGAATCCGAAGACCCGGTCGGGACCCCATTTTTTGATGGTGTGGATCAGGGAGGCGGCCACCAGCGTCGCGGCCTCGTCCCAGGAGGTCCGGACCAGCCCGCCCTTCCCTCTTGCCCGCTGGTATTCCCGCCGCCGATCGGGATCGGCCTGGATGCGCTCCCAGGCGGATACGGGGTCGGGGTCTTCCCGGAGGGCGTCGCGCCACATGGAGAGCAGGGCCGACCGGATGTAGGGGTATTTCACCCGCACCGGGCTGTAGGTGTACCAGGAGAAGGTGGCGCCCCGGGGGCATCCCCGGGGTTCATGGTCCGGCAGGCCGGGGCCGCATTCGGGGTAGTCGGTCCGCTGGGTCTCCCAGACGATGACGCCGTCCTTGACGTAGACGTCCCAGGAGCAGGAGCCGGTGCAGTTGACCCCGTGGGTGGAGCGGACCTTTTTGTCATACTGCCACCGCCGCCGGTAGAAATCCTCCCAGTCCCGCCCGCCGGTCCGGACTTCTGCGGCGCCGCCGGACGCCGGTTCGCCGGGTTTGGGGGGATCGGGGTCCAGGGGCCGAAGAAAATTGAGGCGGGAAAAGATGGATGTGCGGGTCATGGGGTTGCCTCCGGGATAATAATCTCAAAAACACAACAATTTCATTATTTTAATTGTCAGCCAGCCACCAGGGCCTGTCAACGGAATTCTCCTAATCCTCTTATTTCTATACCGTTTTTTAAGGTCGGCTTCAGCCGATCAGACGGGCGGACCGCAGCATGGGCCGGGGGTCCACCAGATGGCGGGAGAACCAGTCCCTGTCTTCCCCCTTTCCGGTGGCCAGGGCCAGGGCCTCGGAGAAATGGAGGACCGGGATCCGGTTTTGTAGGGTGGACCGGACCTCCAGATTCATGTGGCACATGGCGCAGGCGGTCACCAGGCAGTCGGCGCCGGCGGCGGCCGCGTTCCGGAAGATGGCGTCCACCATGGTCCCCACCACGTCGGGCCGCACCACCGAGAGGAAGGTGCCGCAGCAGCGGGCGCCGTATCCCCACCGGCGCGGTTCGGCCCCCAGGTTGGAGAGGATCTTCTCCATGAGCCCGTGGTGGTTGGGTTCGTGGCGCATGGCCGGCGGCCGGGCCAGCATGCAGCCATAGTAGGGGACGAACTTCATCCCCTTGAGGCCCGGCGATGTCTTGTTCAGGCCTTTCATGTCGGCCCCGGCCAGCAGGTCGAAGAAGTGGATCAGCTTGAGGTTCGGGTCCACGGGCCGTCCCCAGCGGGCTTCGCACCGTTTTTGGGCGTCGGGGTCCTCGGCCAGGTGGCGCTGGGCGCCCCGCAGCCGGAGCATGCAGTTGGGGCACGCCGCCAAAAGGGGCCGTCCCTCGGGGGCCAGCGTAAGGTTGCGGGCCGCCAGGTCCTGGGCCAGCTCCGCGTCGACGCTGTGGGCCGACGATGAACCGCAGCAGTTCCAGTCCGGCACTTCGATCAGGTCGTAGCCGATCCGCTCGCAGAATTCGATGAGGGACCGGTTATTCTCCTTGGCGGTGGTGGCCATGGAGCAGCCGGGGAAATAAGACAACGGGATGCGCTTGGATCGGCTCATGGGGTCCCTCCTTTGGCGGTTTCGCGGAACATCCGTTTCAGGTCCCTGGTGTTCCGGACTTTGGACGGCATGAGGTCCAGCTTCCGCTTCGCCAGCATCCGCAGCCCCACGTCCATGTCGGCAAACCAGGTGCGGGTTTTGACCTTGTAACGCATCATGATCTCGAGCTTGTGGGTGCGGCCGTACCGTTCGATGGACCGGAGCACTTCCCGGTGGAAATCGAGCACGTCGGGCTCGGCGATGGCGGCGTCGGTCTCCAGGGCGATCTGCCGCATGGCGTCCATCACGGCGGCCATGTCGATGGCCATGGGGCAGGCGATAGAGCAGGTGTGGCACCCCACGCAGGTCCAGATGGTGGCGGATTTGAGAACCTCTTCCCGCATCCCGAGCTGCGCCAGCCGGATGATGCCGTGGGGCGAATAGTCCATGGCCTCCATGAAGGGACAGCCCCCGGCGCAGCACCGGCAGTGAAAACAGGTGCTCAGGTCGGTGCCGGAGCGCTCTTTGACTTCCCGGATGAATCCCATGTTGCCGTTGCCGGTGGCGATGGTCGCGACGGCTGGGACGTTGTTATTGTTTTTTTGATTCCGTTTCTTCATTCCGTCACCTCGGCTCTCGCCCGCGATACAGGTTGGGGCGGAGAGGGGAAAAGGTTCGTGTTTGTAGGCAGACTAACAGGGATAACGTAGGGCTGTCCTTGACTTAAATCAAATGGGACGGATTTTGTGGAAGGCCGCAACCGTAAAGGGTGGGACTATATATTAGGGGCGGTGTCGCGGGTTTTACCGAGGTCGAGAACATTATAATCTGGTGTTAGGGAAACGTCGTAAGTAAAACCAATGGCATGATCGTCGTTGTGCGATACGAAACGTAACTGCGCGAACGGATAAAATCGCCTGAATCTCAGGAAGTGAAATGAGGCATTTCCAGGCATTAATCGATCGACTTGACCCGCAAAAACGCGAACGATAGGGACTGTCGCAGGGCCGGTGGGCGTATTACTTGAAACGATTGATAAATTCTTTAGGGGGTACTGCAAAAGCAATTCTGGATCATTTCCCTTGCAAAAATTAGCGAATACTTTTAATATGCGAATAGTTATTTTTAAAGGCATAGAGTGGTTGTGTGAACACTTTAATATTCGCATTCTATATAACTATACTGTTATCGAATATATAAAACTTATGGGTAGAGACAGTACATTTTACGATCAGCAATTTCACGAGAGTCGTTGGAATCCAAATGATCAAGGTGATTTTGAGCCAAACTTAGTATTTGTCGGGATGGCATTTGACGGAAAAGGCATGGGAACTACATATGACATAATCAAAGAGGAATGTAAAAAACTAGGACTTAAAACTGTTAAAATTGATGAAAATTTCGGTTCAGGATTCGTTATTCGAGAAATCAAAGATTTAATTGAAAAAGCAGAATTCATTATCTTTGACCTAACGTACGAGCGACCGAATGTTTATTACGAGCTTGGATATGCACATGGAGCTGGTAATGAAGCACATGATATCCTGCTGATAGCACAGGAAAGCACCAATCTCCACTTCAACATAGCCCCTTTACGTGCACAGTACTACAGTTCAAACGAGATGCTCAGAAGAATTCTAAACTCAAACCTAAACGAAATGATTCGCGTAACGAGATGCTAATTCGCTAACTCGGAGCTAAAGTCAGATTCGATGTCGCCAGGACTTTTGGGTTTTAGTTTGGCTTAAATGGCGTTACCGGTCGTATTAGCATTGACTCAGTGCATGTACAGAGGGAAAGCCCATGCCAATCATTAGAATAGAAATGTGGGAAGGCAGAACGCTTGACCAGAAGAGGGAGTTGGTTGAGGTTCTAACGAAGGAAATGGCTCGCATCGCAAAGTGCGGTGTGGATTCGGTGTACGTTGTCATCGAAGAGGTAAAAAAAGAAAATTGGGGCGCCGGCGGCCAGCTTTGTTCGGAAAAATATCCGGATTAAAAACCAATGGAAATGCTATGGAAACAAAAATCGAATACGAAAAAGACTATTATTTTTGGCTCATGAAGAACGCCGGGTTGCTCCGCGACAGCCGTTTTTCTGAAATCGACGCCGACCACATAGCCGAGGAGCTTGAAGCCATGGGCAGGAGCGAAAAACGGGAGTTGATCAACCGCCTGAGCGTGTTCATCGCCCATCTGCTGAAATGGCAATATCAGGCGGTCCGAAGATCGCGCAGTTGGCGAAACACCATCTCCACTCAGCGGATCGACATCCAGGAGCTTCTTGAAGACAGCCCGAGCCTCCGCCATGAGATCGATGCAAAAATCGACAAGTCCTATGGGAAGGCCAAGCTCTTGGCAGAAGGCGAGACCGGGATCGACAAAGAGAATTTTCCCGCGACGTGTCCGTTTTCCTTTGTAGACATCTTGAATTCGGATTTTTTCCCAGAAGAATAGGCGATGAATGAAATTCTATGGGCAAAGCGACAGCCAGAATCGGATCAAAACAGGTAGCCGATGCTGAGACCGGCAAAGTGCCCAAAAGTTTCGAATTCGCCATTGACAAATTCGTTATCGACCGATCTTTTTTCAAACTTATCCGCCATATAAAAAACATCAAAATGCCATTTCTCCTTTGCGTACCCCACCCCTAAACCGAAGTTGTGCTGATCCGCATCAGGATTTGCGGGATTTAGCGTTCGACCGGGAACCGGGCTCTCGACGTAGGCATAGCCTGCACGGATAGACCATTCGGCGGTGAATTTGTAATCGACTCCTATCTTATAGAACCAGGTGTCATCATAGTCATAATCCAAAACAAAATCGCTGATGCCTGCATGGGGAATCTCGTTTTCAAGATCGACATCCGCCCGGTCGAAGCTTGACCAGCCCGTCCACTCCAGTTCAACGGCAAGGGTCAGGGAATCCGTCGGTCGGTAGGCCAGCCCGAAACTGAGCACTTCGGGAAATTCGAGGCGGGTTTTCGCGTCGAAACTCACGCCGGAACCGCCCGTGAGAGGGTGCAGCGCCGGGGCCAGATTCGTAAGCCGGATATCGATGTCCTGATCGACATCGACTTTGCTGCGATAGGTCATCCCGAAACTGATTTGACTTTCCGGGAACAATAAAAGGCCCAGATTATAACCCAACCCGCCCCCGTCGCCTTCCATGGAAAACCTGCCGTCCGAATGCCCCAGGGCCGACTGGTCGATCATCCGTTCGGCTTCGTTGGACGCATACAGGTAAAAAACGCCGAATCCAATGAATGCCTGTGGAATAATCCGGTAGGCGAATACTGGGTTCACGGAAAATGTGCTGATGAGATTTTCGGTTGAAAGATACCGGGTGAGCCCATCGTCGCTCAACTCCCTTCCGCCGATTCCGAAAGGGGAATACAAACCGAGCCCGAAAGTCATTTTTTCAAGATTGAAATCGCTCGTCGCATAAGCATGGGGCGGGAAATAGAATTTGTCCTCGGCCTCCTCGGTTTGTCCCGATGAATTTTCAAACTCCACGGAACCGGTAACCGCGGTGGCGCCGCCATAGAGACGGGTTCCTTCCAAATTGGCGATTCCTGCGGGATTATGAAGAATTGCGGATGGATCATCGCATACGGCGACGAAAGCAGCCGCCATGCCGCCCGCCTTGGCGCCATGAATCGGCGTGCCGGCGTGCGCCAAATTCCAGAAAAAATAAAATGCAAAGAAAACGATGCCGTAAGGGGTTATTTTTCGTTCGACCATCAATTTCCCTCCTATTTTACCGGTACGCTTCAACATTCCCCTCGCCTTGTTTAAAAGAAGATTTTACAAATTACAGTACTTTTAAAAGCCAACAAATTCAAGAAGGATTTTGGGAAAAAGTCCATGCATAAATTGTATTTATGGGCATACTGGATTTCGGCGCAGATTTTTCCGGCGACCCGACGATGCGATATTAATTGCCTTGTCGTTATCATTTGGTGTAAAGATCTATTCATTGCGAGAGGCATCCTTTTTAAAAATGCGGTCACGGGAATTTTTTCTGACGGATTCTGTACCTGTGCGATCAGCAATAACGCTTGAAAGCGGTTTGTATGTACCGGCGGACTCGATCTGGTTCGAGACATAAATTTGCTCTGAACATCCGTCCAATCCAGATGATTCCGCGCCTAACATGGACTTCGACCGGCGTTAAAACAACGCTTTTGGAGGGAACGTATGGAAGAAATCATAACGCATTCTAAAACAACTCCCCCAAGATTATCCAGGGTGCTGCAACGGGACAGATTGCTCGGAACGATGGATCAGTATCAAGACAGGAAAACCATTCTCATTCTCGGCCAGGCGGCCCAGGGAAAATCCACTCTTGCCGCTACCTATTCCCAAAAATGCGAAATAAAGTCGGCATGGATCAATTTGACGGAGGAGGAATCGGACCCGGTGAATCTGTTCCGGCTGATTGTCCATTCGGTGCAAAACGCGGTGGAAAACGACGATTTTTCCGGTCTTTTGCAATACGTTTCGGCCGACTTGGGACCAAGAGAACAAACGCCTCTTTTTCGGAGGTGGGCGCACTTCCTGGTCCAGGGGGTCTCTTCCAAGGTTCAAATCGTTCTGGATGGACTCGAGCGGCTTTCGCCCGATTCCCCTTCGTTTGGATTGCTTGGAAAATTGCTTGAAGAGGCGGATCCAAAAGTTCGATTCGTCCTCCTTTCCAGAGAAGTCCCTCCGCTGGACATCCAAAAGCTGTACATGAGACGGGAAGCCGCCATCATCGACAATGAGCAGATGGCCTTCACGGAAGAGGAAGCGCAGGCCTTCTTCAAGGAAACTTGCAGCGTCTCTTTGCCCGCCAGCCAGGTGAAACGGATCCACTCCCTGACGGAAGGCTGGGTCGGCGGTTTGCTCATCTTCTCCGAAGCGCTAAGGCGACGACAGGAGGAGGCCCGTGAAAAATTTCTCTCGGAAGTTTTCATCGGAGAGGTCAAACAAAAAGCGTTTCAATATCTGGGTGAAGAAATTTTTTCTTCCCTCGGAGAAGAAGAGAAAGACTTTCTGATCAAATCATCGATCCTTGATGTGATCGACCCGATTTTCGTCGGAGAATTGCTGGAGACGGGCGACGCCGAGACCATTTTGACCAGGCTGGCGGAGAGAAATCTTTTCATTCAAACGCTTTACAGCCCAAAAGATGAATTATTGTTCAGGCACCATCAGGTATTCAGGGAGTTTCTTCACTCTCGGTACAAACTGAAGACCTCCCAAGAGGAAAGGCGCAGGCTGCACCTCAAGGCAGCCCAGGTTTTCGAGCGGATCGAAGATGATGAAAATGCTCTGGACCATTACCTGAAAGCAAAGGAATATCCGATAGCTTCGAACGTCCTGGAACGAATCGGCATGAACTTTTTTGCTCAAGGAAGAATCGGCGATCTTGCCGAAAGGCTGCGGTCGATCCCGGATGAGTTCGTCCAAAAAAGTCCCTGGTTGCTGCTTTACGTCTGCATGACGAGACGTTTTACGGCGACAAGGGAAAACGCACAAAGTCTGGTCGAATGTATCCGTATATTTGAAGAACGGGAGGATGCAAGGGGGCAAGTCCTATCCTATGCGCTATTGCTCGAGGCTTTGCTTCTCAGCGGGCGCCACCCCTTTCCCGTAAAGGATCTTGTCTCCCGGGCGGAAAACCTCCTCGATCATTTACCCCAAGATCTTTACGCCTACGAAAGCGCGATTTTATGGGTTCAAATCGGTCACATAGAGTGCGTATGCTGCGGCAACCCGAGGAAAGGGTTTTGGTGTTGCCATAAAGCGCGTCTGATCGCCGCTCATTGCGGAGACATGGGTCTTCAGGTTTCCGCCATGAGCCGGGAGGTGGAGGCGCTTGCCTCACTCGGTGAATTCGATTGGGCCGATGAAATTGGTGTTGATTTGCAAAATCTTGTTCAAGCCTCTCCATATCCGGAACTGCGGGCGTTTTACCTGATCGCGGTCAGCGAACTTTCGGTGCTCAGAGGAGAGATAGAGGAAGCGAGAGAGCAGATCTCTTTGGCCATAGAAACAGTAGAAAAAAACGGCTTGATCTTTTGGCATCTTCCGGCCCTTGCCGTTCATCTTAATATCAGCGTTTACAGCGGGGGCTTGGAACAGGCTGAAAATTACGCCAATAGTCTACTGGATTTGGCTTTATCTTACAGGAACCGGGTTTTCGAAGGCGTGGCCCTGCTCTATTCCGCAATAATTTGCGACCGCAAAGAAGACTTGCCCAAGGCGAAGGAACTGGCGGTTTGTTCAGCCCGAATTCTCTCTTCCGAGGAAAGCCTTACCCTTTGGCATTATTACGGAGCCACCGTGCTTCATAGCCTGATTTCCCACCGCCTTGGCGAAGGATTGGACGAAAACCTTTATGGCGCCATTGATTGCCTACGAAAAATCCCCTGCTACACCTTTTTGATCGATGCATACATCGTAATGGCTTTCATAAAGAGAAAACAAGGCCGGATCGATGCGGCGGCGCGCAACCTGAAGGAAGGTTTCAGGCTGGCAGAAGAAAAAAAGCATTACCACACGTTGCTGTTGAAACGGGAGGATCTCGCCGATGCATGCGTCATGGTCATCGAGCTGAAGGTATCCGAAGCCGTCGATTATGCATCCCATCTTCTTTCGACCCATCTTTCGGATCTGGCCGATTCCCGGCTCGAAAAGCTGAAATCTCATCCGGACGCCGCGACGGCGGCGTACGCCCGGGATATGCGGAAAACCATTTATCGGTCGAACCTTTCCCCTCTTCGCATCGAATGCTTTGGAAATTTTCGCGTGTTCCGGCGAGACCGACAGATAGCGGATGGGGAATGGGAAAGAGCCCAGGCCCGTTCCCTGCTAAAGGCCCTTGTTTCAAGAGGGGCATGGAAGACCTCGCGCGACGTTCTCATGGAAGACATCTGGCCCGAGGGCGAACCCAACGCCATCGAGAAGAACTTCAAAGTCACCCTCCACAGATTGCGAAAAACCCTGGAGCCGGAAATGAAACAAGCCTACGGCTCCTCCTATGTCCATCTCAGGGAAAACTGCTTGTCCCTCGACCGCGATCTGTGCTCCGTTGACATCGACGATTTCCTTGAACTGACTTTAAAAGCGCAACAAGAGGAAGGCAAAGGACATTTCGAAAAGGCTGTCTCTTTTTACAGCAGGGCCGTCGATCTCTATCAGGGGGATTTTTTGGAAGAAGATATTTACATGCCCTGGGCCGGCCCCAAAAGGGAAGAGTTCCAAAGCATTTTTACGGATATCCTGTCCAGGATGGGCAATATTTTGGAAAAACAGGACAAGGCCCACGACGCGATCGGCTGCTATCGAAGGATCGTCCGGGTCGATCCCTGCATGGAAGAGGCCTATCAGAAGATGATGATGCTTTACGGCAAGTTGGGAATGCGCAACGCGGCGCTGAAAGTCTATCAGGAGTGCAAAAAGGCGCTCTATGACGAACTCGACAGCGAGCCGGACGAAGCAACGGTCGAAATCTACCGAAATATCGCTAAAAAAGGATAGCCATAGTCGTCTCGTTATAAAAATTCGGTTTCTGGTAACCTCCGGGTAACCCGGGATATGCTACACCGGTGGCTAAAGTTCCCGTTAAAACCCGTTCCTTTTGAGCAACGTCAGGAAAAAAAGGAGGAAGCCATGAAATTTTTTTGCATCGCGATGACGGTTTTAGCCCTAGTTTTGTGCCCATACCTTGATGTGAGTGCCGAACCCGGTATGGACGAGGCCTTTTACACGGAGTGCATTGAAGAAAGGATAGCGCTTTGCCAGGAGAAAGCCAAATTTAGGAACTCCGACAGAAAGAACCTGAAAGAATACGGCGAAAGAAAATACGACGAGGCCGTTTTTTATCAGGAGAACAAGGAGAAGCTGGCCAAAGCCATGGCGGCGAAGCAAATCCCCGAAAAACCCCACGCAATCTGCCATTTCCTAATCAAAAAGTACCGCGACATTTAAAAAACCATCAGATTTCCTGGAGGCCGGACTCCATCCACTGATGATCCATTGCCAAATGTATCCGGGGCGACGGCGAAGAGTTTGTCGTACCCAAAACCACAAACAATAGAGGAGGGGGAATGTTAAAAATTGGAGGAGGGCGATGACCTGTGCAGGATGTTCGGTTTGTCTTTGATCCCATACGGACCAAATAAAAGGAAGGGGGGTAGAAAATGTTAACCAAAAGCAGCGTATTCTTCTCAATTGTCCTGTTGGTGGGGTTGTTCGCGTTTTCCGCAAACGCCGCCCCGATAAGTTATACCGAGGAGGCCGCGTTTATGACGGCGATCTCGGGTTTTGAGCAACAGACCCTGGATTTTGAGGATTCCGACGCAGGAGACCTCATCCCCAGCGGCGGTTCCCTGGAGGGGATCGCCTTCAGCTACGATCTGTTTGGCGAAAGCATGGCGGTCGTGGATGAATACGATACCACATCCGGGAACAATTCCCTGGGGCTGACTTTGGACGGAAAGGTTGAAGGAGATAATTACTTCTGGGATGGGGATGAATTCGATCTCTCCTTTGATCCGGTCCATGCCATCGGCATGTATTTCATCACCAGCGATGATGCCCTGGCTGAAGAGATACGGCTGAAAACGCAGTGGGGGACCGCGTACAACTCGGAAGACAGCCGGTTGCTGGATGATGGCGGATTGGCCTATTTCGTGGGGATGGTTTCCGATGAAGCGTTTAGCTCCGCCCACATCGGATTTGCCGCGGATGGAGTCCACTTTGTTTACAATGTGGACGACATCACCATCGCCTCTTCAGAAGTAACCAACCCGATTCCGGAACCGGCTTCGCTTCTGTTGCTCGGTTGCGGTCTTATCGGCTTGCTTGCGGTCAAGCGCAGCCGGGATTGAAATGCTTTATTTTAAATTTACAGACCTTTACCGATTCCAAAAGGGGGAACCATGAAAAGCGGAAGGCATGGCATAGTGGTTTTTCTGTTGACGGCGGGTTTTGTTTGCCTGCCCGGCATGGCCGGCGCGCGTCCGTCATTGTCCGGGCTTCAGACCCAGATCGATGAAATCAAAGAGGTGGATACCCGGCAGCAGGTACAGATCGATGATTTGGAATACGCCATTGACGGGTTGGGGTCTATTGTCTGGATGGGGGAATGGAATGGCGCTCTCGGGTACAATGTGAACGATGCGGTGAGCTATAACGGCAGCTCTTACGTGGCCCTGGAAGGGGTGCAAAGCGCCGTCGGCGCGCCGCCGGACAGTTCGGACAAATGGGAGCCAATGGCGCTGAAAGGCGACATGGGGCCGGAAGGGCCACAGGGGCCGGCCGGTCCGGCAGGAATGCAGGGGCCGCAAGGTGATCCCGGACCCATGGGGCCGGAAGGACCGACCGGACCCAAAGGCGACACCGGACCGCAAGGGATCGCCGGACCTGCCGGGCCTGCGGGACCGGAAGGGCCGCAGGGGGAAACCGGACCAATCGGTCCGCCAGGTCCGGAGGGTCCCCCCGGGCTACCGGGCGGCGGAGACGGCATTGTCTGGATGGGGCCGTGGGACAGCGCCATCGCATACGACGCAAACGACGCGGTGAGCTATGAGGGCAGTTCCTACGTGGCCCTGGAAGGCGCGCCGGTTGGCGTGGCGCCGGTCACTTCGGACAAATGGCAGATTCTGGCCATGAAGGGCCAGGACGGCGAACAAGGCGAAGTCGGTCCGGAAGGGCCGCAGGGCGATACCGGACCTGTCGGGCCAGTTGGGCCAGAGGGGCCAGAGGGGCTGGCCGGCCCAAAGGGCGATCCCGGACCGCAAGGAATTGCCGGACCTGCCGGGCCTGCGGGACCCCAGGGTGAAACCGGACCAGAGGGGCCGCAAGGACCGCCAGGGGAAGACGGTGCGGGCATTGTCTGGATGGGGCCTTGGGATGGCGCGGTTGAATACCAGCCGAATGACGCGGTGGGCTATGACGGCAGTTCCTACGTGGCCGTGGAGATTTCCCTGAATGAGGCGCCAGATGGTTCCGGAAAATGGGAGCTTCTGGCCCAAAAGGGTCAGGAAGGAGAACAGGGACCGCAGGGCGAACAAGGCGTTGAAGGGCCTCAAGGACCACAAGGACTGCCGGGCGTGCAAGGTGAAACCGGGCCTGTCGGGCCAGCGGGGCCACAGGGCGATATCGGACTCCAGGGCCCAAAGGGTGATACGGGTGATGCAGGACCTCAAGGCCCCCCAGGCGAATCCTGCGACATGACCCGCGTCGAGAAACTGGAAGCGAAGGTGGAAACGCTGACGGCCCAGTTAAACGAACTGAAAGATCTTTTGCAGCATTTCCGGCGTGACAGGGACGATATCTACGTTGAAGGGGCGAACCTGCACGTGGTGAACGGAACCGGCGGAACCGATGGCGATGTGAACGGCCTTGGGAACATCATCGTGGGGTATAACGAAAAAATGCTTTCTGGCAACATTCGAAGAGGTTCCCACAATATTATTGTCGGTTCCGAGAACAATTATTCTTCATATGGCGGGCTGATTGTAGGAAAACGAAATGGCATCTATAACATGTATTCCAGTGTCAGTGGGGGAAGACATAACAATGCATGGGGACCCTATTCTAGCGTAAGCGGAGGCAGCCATAATAATGCCATGGGAGAGTCTTCCAGTGTCAGCGGCGGCAGATATAACAAGGCGAGCGGTGACTACGCTTCCGTCGCGGGGGGCGGCGGCACAACCGGAGCCTATGGCAATGAAGCGTTCGCGCACTATTCCGCGATTTTGGGTGGAAGCCAGAATACATCTGGTGATTCCTCATCGTCAGATCACGGCATAGGAATGCAATCCACTGTCAGTGGGGGGCAAAATAACAGGGCCAAAGGCGATTATTCCAGCGTTAGCGGGGGAAAACGTAACACCGCCGTCGGCGAGAGTTCCAGCGTCAGCGGCGGATATGACAATGGAGCTAACGGATATTATTCCAGCGTCAGCGGCGGTAATTGGAATACAGCCAGCGGAACTTATTCCAGTATAAGCGGTGGCGGTAAGAATGAAGCCAGCGGGGGGGCTTCCAGTGTCAGCGGCGGCCAACGCAACAAGGCGAGCGGTAATTACGCGTCCGTCATGGGAGGGGGCGGCGAAAATAATGATGATGGCAATGAAGCGGTCTCGCCCTACTCTGCGATTTTGGGTGGGAACGGAAATATAGCTGGTCATTCATCAGATCCGGTTTACGGACGTTGGTCCACTGTTAGCGGTGGAAGAGATAACGTAGCCAGCGGACGTTATTCCAGCGTCGGCGGAGGCTGGGGCAATGAAGCTGGCGGAGAGTATTCCAGCGTCAGCGGCGGCGATGGACGCAGCGTCAGCGGGTGGGGTGACTGGCGAGCCGGCGAACTCTTTCAGGATGATTAACCTTATGAGCTAAATCAATCCGGCGGCGTTTCTTTTCCCATAGAGGAACGCCGCCTCTAAAATCAACCCCTCCTGCTTCCCCATACGCCCCTGCGGCGCCTGGCATTCGCCCAATACGCCTCAAACAACCCAAAACGTACCCATTCAGCCTCTTTTGATCCCCGCCCCACAGCGTCCCGCCCAAAAACCCAAAAGATGACCGGCCTGTTCCTGATCTACGACGCCCGCCAGGAAGGCGCGTTGAACCGCCTGCTGTCGGAATTATCGGAAAAGGCCGGCGAGATCGGGGCGGTGGTGAAGGTGGCGGAGGCGGGGAGCGTTTGAGTAAACGGCGCCCCAAAAATCTTGACATCGGAGGCAGGAGGATTCAAACTTGATGATCAAATGGATGGGGTACACGAAATTCATGTACACATGGCAATCGAAATACACCTCAACAGACTCATTGATTTTTCAGATTACCTGATCGATAGGATCGGCGATGACGAATACCACCCCTTGTCGGGGCTTCTCGATCTTGTAGGGGGGGGCTCCAATCGATTGCCTGAAGTACCTCATGGAAGAGCACAACCTGAAGCAAAAAGACTTGACGGAACTGGGGAGCCCAGGCGTCACATCAGAAATTCTATCGGGAAAACGAGAGCTTAATAAACGTCAAATCAAGGCGCTGGCCGATCGGTTCGGGTGCGACCCCTCCATATTTATTTAAAGGGCATACTGAACTGAAGGCCAGGGATCGACAAAGAACATTTTCCCGCGACGTGTCCGTTTTCCTTTGTAGACATTTTGAATTCGGATTTTTTCCCAGAAAATAGGTGATGATGGACGATACCCTTGTCCCGCCTCGCACCTTTGAAGTTTTCAACTGACCACCAAGAAAGGATCAACCAAAATGCCCAATAAAATCGTCTTCGTCCAGGGAAGCCCTCGCAAAAACGGCAACACGCGGGCCGTGGCCGCCATCGCCATGGAGGCCTCTCGGGAAGCCGGCGCGGAGGTCGCCGAGATCGACGCCACGAAACTCGAATTCAAAAAACCGGGGTGCATCGGATGCCAGAAATGCCAGGAATCGGAAAAATTCGAATGCACCCTCGGCGACGAAGTGGCCCGTACCGTCGCCACGATTCCCCAGTATGACGCCATCGTCATGGCCACGCCGCTTTACTGGTGGAGCTTTTCAGCCCAGATCAAAATTTTCATCGACCGGATGTATTCCCTGTCCAAATTCACCGATTCATGGGAGGTCCGGTCGATGCTCTCCGGCAAGACGCTGGCCCTGCTGGCCACCGCCGGCGGCCCCATCGAAAACAACCTGGAACTGCTGGAACGGCAATGGAAAAACCCGGCGGACATCCTCGGGGGC
>CAZZBE010000064.1:9079-19209 GCA_964652715.1 uncultured Desulfobacteraceae bacterium | reverse complement strand
AAAATTGGAATGGTATTCCACATCGTATTGTTCGATGTCTTCGTAAGTGAAGCCGGCCACAAGCGTATTGGACGCGCCGAAGTCATAGGTCGCCTGGAGTTCGACGCCGTTCCTTCTGTTTTTGTTTTTCGTCCGGGCCACGATGCCGAGTTCGGGCGACAGGAAAACCGGGAGTATCGGCGTGATGGGGGCCAGTTCCGGCGGCGCCGGCATGGCGACGGCCGCGCCCGCGAGGCCCTGGTAGTAATTGTCGTTCTGAGAGTGATTGCGGTAGATCTTGGCGCTTACTTCCATGCTGTCGGTGATCTCGCGCCGATATCCGAGCTTGAGGTGATAGGCCTCGGGTTCGATGGTGGTGTCTTCGCTCACCGACCAGAGGGCATTGAGCCCCGGATGCCGTTCCCGGTCGATATACCGGCCTTCGAAGGTGAACCCTTTGAAATCCAGGTGCAGGGACAGGTCGAGTTTCTCTTCCGACGCGCGGATATAGGTGGGGGCCCGGGACGATTCGATGGCGGCCAGCCGGTTGACGGTTTCGGGGTTCACGTATTGCGCCAGTTGGGCCGCGAGCGCCGGATCGACGACGCCGGCGCCGACGCCGGCCGCGATCTCCTGCTGCAATGCCATGATGTCCCGGGCGGCTTGATGGGCCTGCTCATCCAGCACGTTCTGAAAATCGTGACCGACATACCGTTTGGGCCCGTCGGTATCGAAATAATTAACATTGACGGCGACCCCGAGATCTCCGAAAACTTTCCCGTAAAGGAAATTGTATTCGAGGGCGTCGTAAGTGCCGACGCCCATGTAGACGTCGAACCCGTCGATGTCCTCGGGCTTTTTGGTGATGACGTTGATGACGCCGGAGAAAGCGTTGGCGCCGTAAAGGGCCGATCCGGGCCCCCGGATCACCTCCACCCGCTCGATGTTCTGCACCGGAAGCGTGTCGTAGGTCCAGGTGGCGCCGCCGTCGAAGTTGTTGTTCATGGGGTGGCTGTCGATCATCAGCAGGACGTCCTGGGCGGTGACCCTGGCCGTCCCCCGGGTGTCGATCTTGTAATGGCCGTCCCCGTGATACCACGCGCTCATGCCCGGCACGGCCCGCAACACGTCCATGAGATGGCGGGCGCCCATCTCGCGGATCTGTTCGGCGGTGATCACGGAGATGGAGGCGGCCGATTTGCGGATATCCTCCTTGACCCGGGATGCGGTGACCACGAAGGTGACGTCGGCTTCCGCCTGGAGCCACCGGAATTCCTCCGATATCTCCCGTCGGGCCTTTTCCAGTTCCGCCGGATCCACCCCGGCCTGGGCGGGGGCGACCCCAAGCTGGAGGGCGGTCAATACGGCGATGAATGCCGCGGTCTTTCTGATGCGTCTCATGGCGCTGCCTTTCCTTCCGTGACGAACCTTTTGTTCTGGAGCTTTATTTTTCTGTATCGGTAACCTTGAATACCGACATGGCTTCGGCCAGGTCGTCCGCGCTGGCCGCGTTTTCCTGCACCACCCGATTCATCCGGCCCACCGCCTCGTTGATCTGGTCGATCCGCTTGTTCTGCTCGTTGGAGGCGTCGGTGATGTCGGTGATGAGAGCGGCGATCCGGGCGGCGTTTTCCGCCATCTCCCTGAAATCCGCGTTGGTGCGGCTGACCAGTTCGGCCCCGTCCTTGACTTTCTGAACGGTCTCTTCGATGAGGACCGCGGTGTTCCGGGCCGCCTGGGAGGATTTGAGGCCCAGGTTCCGAACTTCGTCCGCCACCACCGCGAACCCCAAACCCGCCTCTCCCGACCGGGCCGCTTCGATGGCGGCGTTGAGGGCGAGAATATTGGTCTGGAACGCGATGTCGTCGATGGTCTTGATGATCTGGAGGGTCTCCTCGCTGGCTTTGGAGATCTCGTTCATGGAGTCCGTGACACGGGTCATGGAGGCGTTGGCTTTTTCGACCACCGTCTCGGACTCTTTCATGAACCGGTCCGCCTGGTTGGCGTTGCCGGCGTTCCGGCGGGTCATGCCGGCCATTTCCTCCAGCAGCCCGGCGGTTTCATCCAAAGATGCGGTCTGATGGTTCATGCTCTCCAGCAGGTTCCTGGAGATGGAGACGTTCTGGCTGATGATGCCGTTGAGGCTGGCGACGGTGTGGTTCATGGCGTCGGCCAGGACGCCGATCTCGTCATGCCGCCGGATGCGGATCCGGCGGGTGAAATCCCCCCGGGCCATCCGCCGGGCCGAGTCCGTGAGGCGGATGAGCGGCTTGGAGAGCTGGGTCGCCATGAACAGGATGATGAGGACGAACAGGAGCATGAAGCCGAGGGTGGTCAGGGTGGTCCGGCGGACCATCCGTCCGGTCTCTTTACGGATCTGGGCCTGGGAAGCGGCGATCTCCGCCTGGAGGTGGTCGGTGGTGAGCACCACCCGCAACACCCCCCAGGGCTTGGCGCCGATGTGGACGGGCAGGACGATCTCGATCACCGCATCGCCGGATTCCTGGTATTCGAACACCGTCGTGTCGGTCCGGGCGACGGCGGTTCGGGCCCGGTCGTCGTCGAGGGCCTTCCGCGCCGATTCCGGGTCGGCGGTATGGACGAAGACCTTTCCGTCGGTGTTCATTAAAATGGCGTAGGCGGCCGAGGGATTGTTTTTCACGGCGTCCTGGACATTCTCCACCACCCCCGAAAAATTGAAAGCCGCGATGTCCCGCTCCACCTGCCGGGCGAGGTGGGCGGCGAAGTTTTTGCCCCGTTCGGCGATGTTCTCCCGCATGAGGGCGATCCGTTTTTCCAGCTCCGCCCGCAGGAGTTCTTTCTGGGAGGAGATCTGGAAATAGGTGATCGGGATCAGCAGAAGAATCACCAGCAGGCTGATGGTCGCCATCAGCTTCCATTTGATGCCCAGGCCGGGCCGACCTCCGGAGGCGGGCGCGGCCCGTTTCCCTTCTCCGCTGGCGGCCGGCGCTTTGCTATTTGATGATGTGGTTGACGGCGCCGAGGGCGCCGGCGTTGTATTCCAGGCCATAGGCCTTGACCTTTTCGAGGTTGAGAGTGACGTAAGAACCGGCGGGGAACTGGATGCGTTCGGCGACGGCTTTGCCGGACAGGACGGCGGCGCTGATCTTGGCGGCCTGCCGCCCGATGGTGGGGTTGTCCGCCGCCACGCTCAGGACCGCGCCGAAATAGGGGAAGGCGGAATGGTAGCCGAAGACCGGCCATTTTTGGGCGTCGCAGGCGTTCAGGATGTCGTACAGGTAGGACTCTTCGGGCATGACGAGAGGATCGGGCACCAGCCACAGGGCGTCGGCCCGGTCGAAGAGGGTCGCCAGTTTCCGGAGGCTGTCCCCTTCGCGATCGACGGACGCGCCGATCAGCTCGATGCCGAGTTCTTCGGCCTGGGCTTTGGCGTTGGCGAACCATTCGGCGGTGTACTGGGTGGAATGGAGCACGCCGATCCGTTTGACTGTCGGAAAGATGTACCGGAACAGCATCAGCGGCATTCTGGAATGGAGTTCGTTGGACACGCCGTAGGTGTCGTCGGACATGGGCAGGCGCAGCCAGTTGATGATGGAGGAAAAAACGATCTTTTCCTTTTTGAAGCGGTCGATGGCCTGGGAATAGGCCTGGGCGCCGATGGCGTAAACCAGCTCCGGACCGTAGGCCTTCATCTCTCTTCCGGCGGCCCGGCCCGGCGTTTTTCCGGCCAGGTCCATGGCCGTGACGGGATGATCCGTCAGGGTCTTTTTGAATTCCTCCTGGGCGACGCGGTATTTTTCCACCGCCGCGTTGGAATTGAGCAGCAGCACCTTCGCGGACGAATCCGCGCCGACCGGGGCGGGGGCCAGGCAGAGACTCAACCAGAGGCCCAGCAACAGCGTATTGATTCGACGTATGCTTATCATCTTAATCAGCCCTCCAGTTTCGATCTCTCGGATGGGCCCACCGGTTTCCAGCCATCCAGATCAAGCAGTCTCATTATGTTCATGCCCCTGTCGTTCTCAGGCATCTGTTTGACAAGGCTCACAATCGGTCGCGCCTCTTCCGTGAAATCGCCAGGCGCCGCCAGGACCGGCAGCAAGGATTCCTCGCCTTCCGCGAGGGTTTTCAGTTTCCGCGCCAGCACCGGGTCCAGGAGACCCAGTTTGGCTTTGGCGCTCTCCGTCACCAGGGCATAGGTCGCGGATTCGAAGGCCAGCGACATGAGCGCGTCGATCTCCTTGGGCACCATCAGAACATTGAAATCCGAGGCCGTTTTCGCCGGAAACATGGACTGGAGGATGCTCTGGGTGAGGTTGAGGCTTCCGGCGGAGGCGATGGGGTCGGGGCCCAGATGGTCCGCCGCCGCGCTGACCAGGATCCGTTTCTGGGAAGCGCCGCCGTTGCGCAGTCCCACCAGCATCGGTTCCAGCGAGAGGGTCTGTTCGAGGTTCCGGTAATGCCAGGCGGACAGCAGCAGGAGATACCGGCCGCCCTGACGGATGCGGTTTTCGAACACGGTCTGATCGCCGAAGGGCTGGAATTCATAAGGGCCGAGATCGGCGAGGTAGCTGTCGAATTCCGCCTTCAGCGTCTTGTAGTTGTTGATGTTGGCTTCCGCGCTGTAAAAATAGATCAGGACCTTGTCCGCGCCCGGCGCCGGGCCGGCGGTGAAAAAAAGGATAAGGCCAAGGGCGGCGGGAATGAGAACAAGAAACCGTTTTGAAAACAAATGCAACCGATATAAACCGGTTGGGCTCGATGGGGATGGATTTGGCATAATATCACCGTCGCTCTAAATATGTGGGCGGACCTCCCGGAGGGGGAGAGAAGGGGCCCCCGTTTCGCTGCATAAACGGAAGCAGACCGAAAGTGCGGGTTTTTTATATCATCCGGGATTTCGGTTTGTCCAGATAAAACTCGACCCGAAAGCCGGTTCGGGTCAGGACATGGCGGCGATCATCCCCGCGGCCGCGTCCGAGAGCATCCCGATGTCGATGCCCGCGGCCAGCAGGGTGTCCCCGGCCGCCCCATGGTCCCGGGCCGCGGCGACCGAGGGGGCGAAGATGCCGGTCGGGATGCCGGCGGCGCGCGACGCACGGCGGACCCGGTCGATGGCCGTTTTCACCGCCGGATCGGCGTCCTGGCCGATCCGGTTCATGCTGGCCGAGAGATCGTAGGGACCGATGCTGAGCCACGCCGCGCCTCAATTCAGAACCCGGTAGGTCAGGCAGACGAGGTTCGGGTCGATCCTTTTCATCTCCACCAGGGCCAGTTCCATGGCGATTTCCTCGGTGAACAGGGAAATCCCGTAGCCGAAAATCTTCGGGGAGATGGTGACGATGATCTCGTCGATGAGACCGGCCTCGGCGAACAGGGAGTTGACCATGGCCCCGCCCGCCAGGATGACTTCGGCGCAGCCTTCGCCTTCCAGCCGCGAGAGAATCTCCCGGGGAGACGCCTGGGTGAATTCCAGATTGTCCCATTCCGACGCCCGACTTGGGTCCCGGGTCATCACGATGTTCTTCCGGCCCGGCAGGGGCCGGCCGATGGTATCGTAGGTCTTGGACCCCATGATCACCACCCCCGCCCGCCTGGACAGTTCCACGAACAGCTTCTTGTCCGCCGCGCCGGTCCAGTCGGGGAAGTGGTCGGGGCTCCTGCCGATCTTGCCGTCCAGGGTCATGGCCATCAACACCGTCACTTTCATCGCGTCATCCTTTCGTCCGCCGGTTGTCGTCTCTTTTCAAACTGCCATAACCGGGGGGATAATTCAAACTTTTCCGGAATGTCCACTTTTTGAATAGATGGTGATCACTGAGTGTAGGGCGATATCCGGAAAAGCGCAATCCACTGATGGATGAGGTTTTCGGTTCGGAGTTCCGCCTTCAGGCGGTTAAGGGCCGAATCGGCGATTGATGGGAATTGTTCCGGCGTTCCAGGTTTTTCGGCACGATATTTGATAAGGTGTTAAGGTGACGACGCCGGAAGACGCCGGCGCTCAAAACCAAAAGGAGGCCGTTCATGCGCGTTTTAGGGAATTCACTGTTGCTGATTCTGGCCGGTATGGTATCGACGACCCATGCCGCGCCGGCCATCGAGAACACCCGGTTTTTCCATGAGCCGGGGGCGGAGATCACCGTCTATTACGGGGAGGTCGGCCTGACCCCCGAAGATGGCTGGAAGGCGGTCCCGGGACCGATAGACGGCGATCCCAGGACCGTCCACCTGATTTTTCCGCCGGGAAAGGCCCGGCCCGACGACGCGAAATCCGGCGCGGCCCCGACCCGCCGGATTCTGGTCGCCAGCCGGAAAGCGACGGCGAGCGGGTCGATGCCCATCGTTTTGAAAAGCAGCCGGACGGGGGAGATCCTGACCCTTGAATGGGATGTGTCGGCGGCCCGGGAAGACCCCGAAACCGTCCGGTCCGCCCTGAACACGGCGCGGAAATGGAGATGGCGGCCCTACGCGATGACCGCCGAGAGCGCCGTGCTGGATGCGTGGCTGGCGTCCGTGGGCGCGTCGGCGGACAGGGGCCGTCGCAACGGGCGGCGAAGGGGCCGGATGGCGTCGCCCTTTTCGGTGCTCGGCGGCCGGGCCGCCGTTCGGGAAACGCTCCAGATGCAGGCTTTGATGCCCCGGCACGATGACAAGACCGGACCCGCCATCCCCATCGGCGAAATCCAGGGGGTCGAAGTCCCGGCCCATCCCTTCGAGGAGATGCTGGCCGGGGCCGAGGGCGGGGATCTGGCGCTGGCCCGCGCGATCCCCCATGACCGGTTTTTCGTCTATGCGGCCCGTCCCGAGGCGGTGTTGCCGCTCCTGGATGACGGGGCCCGGTTCATCTCCCGCCTGGGGGCCGGCATCACCGGCCATGCGCTGCGATACAACCTGAAAAACCGCTACCTGGCGCGCCTGGGGCTCGACGAGACGTGGCTGCGGTCTTTTCTGGAATCCGGGGCCGTCTCGGAGCTGGCGTTTTTCACCCCGGACCTCTTTTTTATCGACGGCGCGGACCTCACCGTCGTCTCCCGCCTTCGTCAGCCCCGGCTGCTGGCGGGCCTGCTGGGCATGATCGGCGTGAAAGGGCTGGCGTCGTCCGGCAGCGTCGTCCGGACCCTGCCCGACGGCGCCGAGGTCTTCTGGGCGCTGCGGGACGACCTCCTGTTCCTGTCCACCAGCGAAGCGGAGTTGTCCAAAGCCCTTGCCCTGGCGGAAACCGACGGCGAGGGCAGCCTGGGGAGGAGCGCCGAGTTCCGCTACATGCTCGCCCAGTTGCCGCCGGACGACGCCACCCGGTTGTTCGCCTACCTGTCCGACCCCTTCATCCGGCGTCTGGTGGGGCCGGCGGTAAAAATCGGTCAGCTCCGGCGGCTGAACGCCCGGGCCGACATGGAACGGATCGTGGCCGCCGGCCTCCTGGCGCGGCTGGACGGCATCGCGCCGACGGATCTGGCGGCGCTGATCCGGCACGGCTATCTGCCGAAGGGATTCGGGGACGGCGATTACCATGTCGGGGCGAATCTTCGGGTCCGCAGCGAAACCTACGGCCCCCTCACCGCCATGAAGCCGATCTCCCAGGTTCCCATCAAGACGGTTTCGGCCTCCGAGGCCGACGCATACAAATCTTACCTGGAGGGATACCAGCGGTTCTGGCGGCGGTATTTCGACCCCATCGCAGTCCGGGTCAACGACACCGAAGACGGCGGATTGGCGGCCGAGACCTTCATCCTGCCGCTCATCGACAACACGATCTACAACGGGCTTCGTCGGGGACTGGCGACGGCGGACAACGAAGCGCCGCTGACGATTCCGGACATCGAGCCGAAACCCGTGCTCATGTTTTCCATGAATTTTCAGGAAGCGGCCTGGCATGAGGGCGTCGCGGAAATGCTCGACGATCTGATCGGGCGCCATTCCACCATCGACCCGGCCCTGGCGACGGATCTCCGGCCCCGGCTCCATCTGGCGATCCACGACGCCGACCCGGTCATCGCGCTGGGCAGCGGCGACCTCCTGGGGGCCTTCGGCGGCAACATGATCGCCCGGGGATCGGAAATGATGGCCGTGCCGATCCTGTTGTCGGTTCTCACCCGGCCCTGCACCCTCATGGTCGAAACCGCCGACCCCGAGCGGACGGTCCGCCTGCTGGACGGGGCGTCGGCGGCTTTCCTTAGCGGGCGAAGCCGCAATGCCTGGGTGGGGACGCCCGATTTTTACCGCATCAATGGGAAAGACGCCTGGATCTACGCCCTGGACATCATGGGCGTGGTGAAGCTGCGTTACGGCATCGAGGTGCGGGGGGATTACGTGTTGATCCGGAACATCCCGTGGTCCGACGCCGGCGCCGTGACAGGGGAAAAAACCGCGTCGCTCAACGGCGCGCGGCTGGTCGTTTATCCCCGGGCGAACCGGCTGGGCATGTCCGCCCTGGCCACCGCCGCCGGTGAAAAAGCCCGGAAGGCGGCCCTGGAGAGCATGGGGATGCTCTACCCGCTGGTGGCCGGCGGATACGCCGACCTGGCGGACGCCCCGTCGGCCCACGAACGGCTGCTGGGGTTCCGGCCGCTCCATCCCGGCCCCGGCGCGTGGGAATGGGAGGACGGCCACATCGGCTCAACGGTCTACGGGACGGTGTTCCGGCAAAAACAGCCGGCGATCCCGGCGGACGCGATCGCATTGCTCAACGAAATCGAAACTCTGAGCGTGGAGATGCGGTTCGAGTCCGACGGACTGCGGAGCGTGGTGCGCTGGCGCATGGCTGAAAACTGAAGCCGTCGCGCACAGAAAAAAAAACCGGCCCCTCCCGAAGGTCGGGAAGGGCCGGAGCGCCGGGTCCGCGGGATGAGCGCGATGGTGGACGTCACATGGGGAATGAAACGCATCGGTCGAACGGCGATGGCGTCCGCCGTCAGGGAACGCCGCGCATATCCTTCAGGTCGTTCAACCGTTTCGACGCGATGTGGCGAACCTTCTGGTCCGCGTCCTTTTCGGCGATCTGCGCCAAAAGTTTCGCATCCTTCAGTTTGCCCACCGCTTTCATCCGGACATCCGGCACGGAATGCATGTACCGCGGAACGAAAATGTCTTGAATTTTCATGGCTGACCTCCTTTTCCTTTAAAGCCGCGGTTGCGCAGGGGACGGTCGGATGGTCAGCGTCCGATAAGTTTCTCGTAAAGATGAGTCGATCTTTATTTCTTCTCTATGTACTCCTTTATCAGTTCGGTGGCGACATCGCCCATGGTTCGGCCTTCCTTGGCGGCGGTGGCTTTAAATTCTCTGTGCAATATTTCGGGCAGTCTCAATGTGAGCTGTTTGATCCTGTCTTTGTCCTCCAATCGAAGCTCCTCTTTATGGGTTAAAAACCGGTTCCGCTGTCTCGGCATCGCCGATGCATCCGGCGTCGGGTCTCCCCTGCGTGAAAAAAGCTTACTCCATTAAAAGCAGCTTTGTTGATTTATGTCAAGACATTTTTATGCCGGATCTGTGCAAATATCTCATTGCAAAAACCGAGCGGTTCTGGCAATGTAAAGAGCCGAATTTGGGAAAATTCACTTTGCGTCCGCCGCGCCGCCCGGCCGACGCCCAAGAGACAGGGGAGGTAAACCCGCATGAAGCTGAAGCTCAGGGACAAGATTCTGCTGTCGATCCTTTTGCCGGTGTGCGCCGGCTTTATCGTCTCCACCTATTACACCTACACCGGATCCCGGGCCGCCGCGGAAAAGATGGTCCGGCAACGGATCGAGCGGCTGGGCGCCGGGTTGGCGTCCTACATCACGGATTGGCTCGACGACGTCAAATCCGACGTGGTGGAAAACAGCCGGCGGCCGGAGGTGGCGGCCGTGTTGGCGGAAGGGGCGAACGGCGCGGCGGTGGCGGCGGCCAATCGCCTTCTCGAAATCCTGAAGGCGGACTCGGAGCTGGTCCATGCGGCGGTGGTCAACGCGGAGGGGGTGACCGTGGCCACGTCCAACGAGGGAAAGATCGGGACCCGCTACGAGGACCGGGGGTACTTCCAGCGGGCGATTCAGGGAGAACCGGTCATCTCCAAGGTGCTGAAAAGCCGGGTCGGCGGCATGCCGGTGATCGTGGTCGCCGCGCCGGTGGAAGTCGGCGGCCGAATATTAGGCATCACTTTCTATACCGTTAACCTGAGCAGGTTCACCGA
>CAZZBE010000064.1:0-8979 GCA_964652715.1 uncultured Desulfobacteraceae bacterium | reverse complement strand
GCGGCCGAATATTAGGCATCACTTTCTATACCGTTAACCTGAGCAGGTTCACCGATCGCCTTGTCCATCCCGTCCATGCGGGGCAAGAGGGGTACGCCATGATCGTGGAAGGCGACGGCACGCTGTTGTCCCATCCGGATAAGGAGAAGATCCTGTCCCACAACATCACCGAACACGATTACGGCGACCGGCTGATGGCCCAGGGCAACGGGCACATCGCCTACGCCCGGGACGGGACGCCTTTTCTGGCCCACCTGTCCACCATTCCCGAAACGGGCTGGATCGTGTTGGTGCAGGCGGACCGAAAAGAGATGATGGCCGCCGTCAACGATTTGCGGGATCGGAACATCTTTATCCTGGTCGCCACGACCCTGGTGGTGGGGGGTATTATCTGGCTGCTGGCCGGTCGGATCGTCCGGTCCGTCAACGACGCCGCCGACATCCTGTTCAAGCGCGTCGAGCAGTTGTCCACCACCTGCGACCACATCGCCGCCTCCAGCCAGGACGTGGCCGACGGCGCCTCCCGGCAGGCCTCGGCCATCCAGGAGACCTCGGCCTCCCTGGAGGAGATCTCCACCATGACCCGGCACAACGCGGCCCGGGCCAAGGAGGCCGACGGTCTGATGCAATCCGCCATCGAGGTCATCGACCGGACCGGGTCCGCCATGACGTCCCTGACCGGCGCCTTCGGCGAGATTTCGGCCTCCAGCGAGAAAATATCGGCCATCATCAAAACCATCGACGAAATCGCCTTCCAGACGAATCTGCTGGCGCTGAACGCCGCCGTGGAAGCGGCCCGGGCCGGCGAGACCGGCGCCGGATTCGCGGTGGTGGCGGATGAGGTGCGAAACCTGGCGATCCGGGCCGGGGAAGCGTCGGGTTCCACGGCGGCGTTGATCCGGGAGACCGTCGGGAAAGTGGAAGAGGGGACGGCGTCGGTAAAAACCGCCAACGCCGCGTTCCACGAAGTGTCCGACAGCGCCAGGAAAGTTGGCGAACTGGTGGGGGAGATCGCCGCCGGCTCCGACGAACAGGCCCGGGGCATTGATCAGGTCAATATGGCGGTGTCCGACGCCGACAAGGTCGTCCAGCAAAACGCCGCCAACGCCGAGGAATCCGCCTCGGCCGTCGAGGAACTCCGCTCCCAGGCCGACAGCGTCAAAAGCCTGGTGGCGTGGCTGGTGAAAAAGATCGGCGGCGGGAACCATCGCGCCGCGGACGGAAGGGGGGGCGACGCAAAACCCGTCCGGCGACCGGAACGGGCGGATCGCTCGCCGGGCGACGTCAAGGCGGTAAAGGGGCCTGACCGGAAACTTTTGTCGTTGGATGGGGATGATTTTTCGGGTTTTTGAAGTGACCAACCGAAGAATCTTCCCCATGCCCTCCTCATAAGACGGAAACAGGTCCACCCACTGAATTTCTTCCAGACTCATGGGGATCTCGCAATCATCCAGACGGACGGGAAGAATGAAGATGTCCGCTTCCGGCAGCTCATCCGCGACCTCCATCGCAATCCTTGGCTCTTTCTGAACATAGCCCCGCTTGGAAACCGACCGCTTCGACATCAACATCAAGAAGTATTTGCTTTCTTGTTATTGCCGCAAAATCGATCAGTTTCATTTGACAGTTAAAGGATCAATAACTTCCAAAAAATCATATTCCTTAAAATCATCGACATTAACGGTGTAGATGCCGCGAACGCCGGCGTCTTTCAATGCGGCCGCTATCGCTGCATCGAAGATTTTCTTGCGGGATCTTACATTTTTCAGGATATCCAAGAGTGTTTGCACATAGGCGTCGCCCTGAGCGACGATCATAACGCCGGAATCCACATATTCCTGAACCACGGCGGCGGCATCCTCCAAAGATAGAGGAGATTCAAGATTTTGTTGTGTGATGACGCTTAAAAATTCCGTGAAAACTTGAGCGGGAACGCATACGCTTGGATTGCCGTCCATATCCCGTTCATTCATGACCTTTTCGAGAAAAGCCGCCGCTTTCTCGTTAAATTCAGAATCCAAATTGTGAGCATAAACGAGAATATTTGTATCAATAGCGAACATTTTTAAATATTTCTATCTGAATAAATTTGCTCCCGATCCACATGAACCTCCTCTCCCAAGCTGAACTTCCTAATTTTAAATCGTTTTGGCGCCTGCGCTTTTGGAGTCACAGCCAACATATCTTTTTTAAGGGATTCAAGAATAAATTCTATTGCCTGAATGCGTTGCTCTATTGGCGCGGATCGAATATTTTCTATGGATTCATGGATCATTATTTTTTCCTTTCTGTATTTTCGAGTTGCCCGCCCGGCGAATAGAAGCTCCAAATCTTCAAAATCTATACATTATCTTCCGCATCTCAGGCAAGCAAATTTACATGCAGCTCTTCCCGATCAAACTACGGCGCGAACCCCACCGCCTTCAAATCCGCGTAAATTCGTGGTTTCTTTGATATCCTCGGTGGCGCGGATGATGAAGACTTTCATGGGTGGGTTTCGGCGTCGCTCATACAACAATCGCTTTCACTTTATTGTCAATCATCTCCTGATCCAATGCCGTCTGCTTCAACGCCCACTCTCCAAGCGCCGTTAGCGCGTCTCTGCTTGGGTATTGAATCCTTCTAAGATCGGTGGCGTTCACCTGGGTATGACCATTGAACGTTCGAAAATGCTCATCCAGCATGGTCGTATTTAAATAGGCGGCAATGCCAAAAGCCAGCATTTTCGGCAAACCGCGCTTGTTGTCGTGAAAAACGTTTAAGTGATTTTCAAACCCCAACGCCGGGGCATTGGCAAATTTGGCGGGATCGACCACGTTTGCCACAACCCGCCGTTTTTCTTCTTTTGATGAAAAACGACGCACCACGCAGTAAAAGCCATTCGGGTACAGCCATTTTTCGGTTTCACCGCCGCGTTTGATGGCGTTGGGCTTTTTCATGCCTGTTTTGGGCCATTCGACACCGCCGCTGTTGAAATGGCCGGGATACAGCAACGGAACCGTATCCGCCTCCGGCATGTCGCGCAGATGGTCCTTGACCCGAAAATCGACAACCGGCCCGGTGGAAACCTTGATCCGGAGATCGACCAGCGAATAGCGGATCGACGGGCAGGATTCGAAGTCGCTCATCCCGGACAAAGCGGGGATGCGGATAAATTGCTCGGGGTCGTCCGGGAAGATGATCCGGTCGCGGGGATGTTCCCGGACAGTCAAATCGTCGAAGCCATCGTCCGTTGACGTTGAAATAACGATAGGCCCATGCCGTCCATCGCGCTCCAGGCGAATGATGACATTTTCCTGCAATACGTCGTCTTTCTTGAACGCCTTGTTGCGCGAACCGAACAAGTGGATTTGCCGGATGGCGGCCCGATGCAGCACAAATTTGCGAAATGGACGGTAATACGGCCCATTGCAAAAGCTGCGGGGAATGATCGCCACAAGTTGGCCGCGTCGATTCAGCAAAGACAATGACAAGGCCACGAAAGCGGAATACAGGTTGACCGTCTCTATTCCGGCCCGGCGCAATGCGGCGCGATGGGGGGAGTCGCTCCGTATCTTTTTGTATGGGGGGTTCAGGATCGCATGGGTGTATGCCGGAGCAGTTTCGCCAAAAAGATCCCCGGAAATCCAGTCTGCCGCCGTGTGGACAAAATCATTTTTTCTGACCCTTGGAATAAAACCGGAGAGGCGCCTGTATCGATCCAAAGCCCGGATCAACTGAGGGTGCAAGGCGTCATCGAGTTCAAACGCATCGAGTTCCACGCGCTGAAAATTGAAGCCGTCGGAAGCCCACCGTTCCAAAAAGGCCGCGGACAAAGACCCCACCCCGGCGCCGGCGTCTAACAAACGGCAATGATCGCTTGCGACAGGAGCGAACATTTCGGCCATGAACCGGGAAATGGACGCCGGTGTAAAAAACTGGCCGAACCGGGATTTTTTATTCCGATCAGTGGATTTTGATATGGCCGGACTGGATCGTTCCATTGTCGTAAGGGAAAATAGCCTCTGTTTTGCATTCCGCGTTTCATACTGGCGTTGGCAGGTCGAAATTTAACAGAGAAAACCATTGGCGTCCAGCCGCATTTGCCATAGACGGACTGCGCCGTCTGATCCGAACCCTACCCCAACACCTCCCTCAAAAACACCCCCGTATAACTCCCCTCTTTTTTCGCCACCTTCTCCGGCGCCCCCTCGGCCACGATCCGGCCCCCGGCGTTGCCGCCCTCCGGCCCCAGGTCGATGATCCAGTCGGCGGTTTTGACGACGTCCAGGTTGTGTTCGATGACCACCACGGTGTTGCCGCCGTCCACCAGGCGGTGGAGGACGGCCAGCAGCATCCGGATGTCCTGGAAATGGAGGCCGGTGGTGGGTTCGTCCAGGATGTAGAGGGTCTTGCCGGTGTCGCGCTTGGCCAGTTCCCGGGAGAGCTTGATCCGCTGGGCCTCGCCGCCGGAGAGCGTGGTGGCCGACTGGCCGAGTTTGATGTAGCCCAGGCCCACGTCCATGAGGGTGTCGAGGATGGTCTTGATCTTGGGGAACCCGGCGAACAGGTCCCGGGCCTGGCGCGCCGAGAGGTCGAGCACGTCGGCGATGGAGTGGCCCTTGTAGGCGACCTGCAGGGTGGCGTCGTTGAAACGGCGGCCCCGGCAGACCTCGCAGGGGACGTAGACGTCGGCCAGGAAGTGCATCTCCACCTTGATGTAGCCGTCCCCCGAGCAGGCCTCGCACCGGCCGCCCTTGACGTTGAAGGAGAAGCGCCCTTTTTTGTAGCCCCGGGCCCGGGACTCCGGCAGTTGGGCGAAGAGGTCCCGGATGGGGTCGAAGAGCTTGGTGTAGGTGGCCGGGTTGGATCGCGGGGTCCGGCCGATGGGCTTCTGGTCGATGTTGATCACCTTGTCCAGGTGCTCCAGGCCCCGGATGGACCGGTGCTTTCCCACCTCCAGACCCGAATTGTGGAGCCGCCGGGCCAGGGCCGGGTAGAGGATGGCGTTGACGAGCGTCGATTTCCCGGCCCCGGAGACCCCCGTCACCGCGACCAGCAGCCCCAGGGGGATCTTGACGGTGATCCCGGCCAGGTTGTTTTCTTCGGCCTTTTGGATCGTCACCCATTTGCTTCCCGCCGCCCTGGGCGTCCGCCGCTTTTCCGGGACCGCGATCCGTTCCTCGCCGCTCAGGAATTTGCCGGTGACCGAGACCGGGTCTTTGGCGACCTCTTCGGGCGTCCCCTGGGCCACGATCTGCCCCCCCAGCAGGCCCGCGCCCGGCCCGATGTCCACCAGCCAGTCCGCCGCCGTCATGGTCTCCTGATCGTGTTCGATGACGATGAGGGTGTTGCCGATGTCCCGGAGGTGGCACAGGGTCTCCAGCAGCTTGATGTTGTCCCGCTGGTGGAGGCCGATGGAGGGTTCGTCCAGGATGTAGAGCACGCCGGTCAGCTCCGATCCCACCTGGGAGGCCAGCCGGATCCGCTGGGATTCGCCGCCCGACAGCGTCGGGCCGTTCCGGTCCAGGGAGAGGTAGTCGAGCCCCACGTTGAGGAGAAATCCCAGCCGGCTGACGATCTCCTTGAGAAGCTCCTCGGCGATGAGCCGCCGGTTGCCGGTCAGCTCCAGGCCGGTAAGAAAAGCGTGGGCCTCCCGGACCGTGAGGGCGCAGATGTCCATGATCGACATGCCCTCCACCCGCACATGGAGCACCTCCGGCTTGAGGCGGCGGCCCTTACATGCCCGGCAGGTGGTGGCGGACATGAAGCCGGCGTACCATTTTTTCTGGCTTTCGGATTCCGTCTGGTGGTAGCGGCGCATGAGGGTGTGGACCAGCCCCTCCCAGGCCAGGGTCACGTCCCCCTGGATCTTGTCCGAATCCCACCGGACCTTCATCTCCCGGCCGTCGGAGCCGAACAGGAGCAGGTCCCGCTGTTTTTTGGGCAGCTTCCGCCAGGGCGTATCCAGATCGACGCCCCACTGGGATTCCATGGCCAGCACCTGCCGCATCCCCCAGGAGTGGTTGCCGCCCGGCTTGGCGAACATGTTCCGCCACGGCGCCACGGCCCCTTCCCGGATGGAAAGGTCCCGGTCCGGCACGATCTTGTCCTCGTCCATGTGGAGCTGGCTGCCGATGCCGTTGCATTCGGGGCACATGCCCAGGGGCGAGTTGAAGGAAAAAAGCGGCGGATCCAACTCCGGGTAGGCGACGCCGCAGCAGGAGCGGGCCTCGCTCATGGTCAGATCCTCCCGGTCCACCACGTGGACGATGAGCCGGCCCCCGCCCATGCGCAGGGCCGATTCCACGGAATCGGTCAGCCGCTTCCGGAAGGCGTCGCCGTCGTCGATTTTGAGCCGGTCGATCACCGCCTCGATATGGTGCTTTTTGTGGCGGGCCAGGGACTGGACTTCCTCCACGGGCTGGACCACGCCGTTGACCCGGACCCGGGCGAATCCCTCCTTTTTGAGATTCTGGAGGATTTCCCGGTGCTCCCCCTTCCGGTTTTCCACCAGGGGGGCAAGGATCAGCACCTTCGACCCCGGCGGGATCTCCAGGATCTGGCGCACCATGGACTGGGCGTCGCCCCGCCCGACCTTTTTGCCGCAGTGGATGCAGAACTGCTCGCCGATGCGGGCGAAGAGCACCCGGAGGTAGTCGTAGATCTCGGTGATGGTGCCCACCGTGGACCGCGGGTTCTTGCTGGCCGCCTTCTGCTCGATGGAGATGGTGGGCGACAGCCCCCGGATGGTGTCGTATTTCGGCTTCTCCATCTGGCCGATGAACTGCCGGGCGTAGGCGGACAGCGACTCCACATACCGCCGCTGCCCCTCGGCGAAGATGGTGTCGAAGGCCAGGCTCGACTTGCCCGAACCGGAAACGCCTGTAAAAACGATGAGCTTTTTCTTGGGAAGCTCCACGTCGATGTTCTTGAGATTGTGCTCCCGTGCGCCCTTGACGGTGATGGCGTCGAGTTCCTGGCCGGGGTTGGCCTTGGGCAGGCGGCGCTGCATTTGGATGGCGGTGATGTCGTCTTGCGGTTTCATTCGGCGGTTCAAGGCTCCTTTTTGGCGGTTCAGTGAAGAGGGAATTTAATACGTTCCGGCGTTCGGGGCAAGTCCACCCCAAGAATACCCATTGAGAATTTTCAAAAAATAGAGTACAAAACTATAGGCTTAGGGGATGGCATACCGCCCGAGACGAGGATGGCTATATGAAACGATTGATGATCGTCGATCCGGACCCCGCAATCGTCAGCGCCCTGACCGGCGCCTTTGCGGCCCATGACGACCTGGAAAGCCGTCAGGCCGACAGCGCCGAGGCGGCCAGGGAGATGTTGCGGCGGGAGCCGGTCGATCTGGTCGTGACGGAACTGGCGATTCCCCGGGCCGTGGACGGGGTCAAGTTCCTGGCATTCGTCAAATCCCAGGTTCCCGGCGCCCGGTGCATCCTTATGACGGGGGCGGATTCCGCCCTGCTTGCCGCGACCCTGAAAACCGCCGCCATCCAGGGGCACTATCGAAAACCCCTGGCCCTGGATGCGCTGACGGCGGACGCGCTGACGGCCCTGGGCGAGACGCCGGGGCCGGCGGGATCGCCGCCCGCTGCCGGCGCCCGTTCGTCGGACGCCCTTCCGGATGCGCTGGACGACCTGAAAAGGCAACTGGCGCGGATCATGGGCCCCGTTTCCCAGATTATCTTCGACAATGCCGTCAAACAATGGCGGGACGGCGGGGGCGGCGGCCGATCGGATCTCCCGGAGCTGGTGCGGATCATCTGCCGGGAAATCGACGATCCCGGCCGAGAAAAACAATACCGGGGCAGCGTGGCGCACCTTTTATAACCTGTTGTCGCCGGCCGCCCGTTCCCCTGGCATCTCCCATTTCCAACCCCGAGGCGATTCCCGAAAGGCAGGTCTCCACGATGAAAGACAGTATGGCAAAATTCGGCATCGGCGCGAAAATCACCATCTCCATGCTCTTGGTGTCCCTGGTTCCCATCCTCCTGATCTGGACAGTGACCCACCGGGCCATGATCGACACGGTTTCCGATCAGGTTCACGGCGAGCTGTTGGGCATCACCACCCGGCTGACCCAGAAGGTCAACGGCTGGGTGGACATGAACCGGCGGATGCTGGTCCAGAACGCGGCCCTGGAAACGATGCGGTCCATGAACGCGGCGGAGCAGAACCCCATCCTCCGGGACATCGTCGGGGTCTACGACTGGAACTACCTGGCCTTCACCGTGACCCCGGACGGCCAGAACATCGGGCGCAGCGACGGCAACCCGCCCAAATACTACGGCGACCGGTCCTATGTGAAACAGGTCCTGTCGGGCGAGGAACTGGGAGAGCAGGTGCTCATCGGAAAAACCTCGGGCAAGCCGGCCCTCGTGCTGGCCGTCCCCATAAAGGAGACGGACGGGCGAATCGCCGGGGTGCTGGCCATCGCCATGACCATCACCGAGATCTCCGATGCGGTCGCCAATCTGGCCATCGGCGAGACCGGGTACGCCTTCCTGCTGGATGAAAACGGGCAGGTCATCGCCCATCAGACCAAGGAATACGAAAAGATCCGGAAAGATTTCAGCGATCATCCCGCTTTTGTCGCCATGAAGCAACGGGGCGAAAACCGGGTGGTGTTCGAGGACGAAAACGGCGAAAAGACCGTCGCCTACATGATGGATACCGACAGGGGATGGGTCCTGGCGGCCCGGCAGAACTACGCGGAAGCTTTCGGGAAGGTCAAACAGCTTCAAAGGCTGTCAATGGTCATCCTGCTGATCGCGACGGTCGCCATCATCCTGGTCTCCCTCCTGCTGGCCAAAAATCTGGCCACCCCTATCAAGCGGCTGACGTCGGTCGCCGATCAACTGAGCACCGGAGAGATGAACGTGACCATCGAAGAAACCCGCCGCGGCGACGAGATCGGCGTGCTGGCCCGGGCCATCGAACGGCTGGGAGTGAGCGTGAAGTATGCGATGGATCGGTTGAGGAAGT
>CAZZBE010000063.1:7597-19279 GCA_964652715.1 uncultured Desulfobacteraceae bacterium | reverse complement strand
GCTGAAAAACTCAGTGAACGCCACCGCCGAGGACCATCCGTTCCATGAGGGATCGCCCAGGCCGCACAAGAGCAGCAGATCGTGAACTTCACGGGGGTCCAACTGCATGGGCGTCGCCGTGAGCAGCCACAGCGATCCGAACATCCCGCGCCGTTTGAAATGATGGGCACGCCGTCCTTTTTCTGCTCATCGAGGTAACGGATATAGGTGTCGGCAATATCGGGGGCCCGGGAAGCGTCCACGGCATCGAACAACCGCCGGGTCAGCACGGCGGCGCGTTCCGTGGTCTGGGTCGGGCTCAGATTCCGGGCTTCCCTGTCCGTGGTTTTTTTGGCCTCATCCACGGTTTCATGGACAGCGGCCATGTGCTGCTTGAAAGCGCCGGTCAACCTTCGGTTGGCGTCTTGTTCCGACGGCAGGGTCAGGACGACGGCGGTTTTCGGACGATGCTCCGCCACGCTGAACAGGGTCTGGAGAAACGTCGGCCACTGGGAATTGATCTTGGAGCGGGGATGATCTTCCGTCAGCGCCATGCCGCGGGCCATGTAAAGAATCAGCTCGTCGATCAGGATCAGAACCGCGCCGTCGCCAAGGGCCTTTTCCAGCGCATCGCTCGATGGCGCGACGCCTTGGAGGTCGTTTTCCTTTATGATGTCGTAGCCGGCCAGCCCCCCCGCCATCAGGGCGATCTGGCCCCAGGGCGTGTAGGTCGTCACGTTTTGACCGTCTATGGTCTGCTTATTGCCGGACAACGGATCGGAATTTTCCCCGACAAAGGCCGCCACGCGGGTATTCGCGGGGTCCGGAAAGCGCCGGATGCCGAAGGACGACGCCATGTCCGCCACCCGCTCTCCATGTTTGGCGACATGGACGGCGGCAATCAGGCTGTGGGTCTTGCCCCCGCCAAAGCCGGTTTCCAGGTAGAAGACCGGGTTCCCCCCTTCCATGCCGGCAAGCCGCTCCGCCACGTCCTTCACCAGGATTTTCAAATTCTCCGTGGGGTGGGTCCCCGAAAAGAACCGATCCGGTTCCAGGTAATCGGGATGGGCGCGGCCTGTGATCACATCCCACAAATCAGCGGCGAATATCGCGTCCGGAAGCTCCCCCGCAAGCACCTCCTGCCGCGGCCGGCACAGATCGAAAATCGTTGGCAAAGGCATTAATGATCCTCCTGCAATTTGAACACGTTCCGTCGGATTTAAATTATTTTTCCATGATGAAGCAAGAGAACAGCAGCATGAGTTCGATCTCAATCTCAACACCAGATGCACGATACAAGATATGTCCGTATTTTTCAAGTTCTTCGGTGAATTCCGCGATTCTGTGTGGGGAAGGATGATTAAAAGAACTCGATCGTCGCGGCGGCGATATTCAAAACCCCGAAGGGGTTAGACATACCAGACCAAGGCAACGCCCTGGGAATTGGCAATATCTGTAAAAAGCCCTGAAAGGGCGCGACATTCAAATTTATTTTACCCCAATATCGGCAAAATATATGCCGCCCTTACAGGGCTCAACGGATTGATGACGCCGCCCCCAGGGCGATGCCCTGGTCTGGTATGTGACGCCCTTTCAGGGCCGTCCAAAAACCCCTTATAATCAGGCGAAAGCGACTTCCGCGGCGCCGGCGACGGAAGAATGTGGATGGAAGAGACCATCGGCAAACGCATCAACGTGGAGCGCCCCGAGGGGATCGTCGCCAACGGCTCGGCGGACAGGGCCGTCGGTTGTCCCTACTGCCTGGCCAAGATCGAGGGCGTCTCCTTTTTTGTTGATCTTCCATTTGGCATCCTTTACATTCCGGGATCAAGAGAATTTATTGAGTGGTTTTGAACTCCATTCGCCCCTTCTTGACGCCACGCCAAACCATTTGAGATCGCTATGAAACAGCGTTTCCCGAGCGTCGCGACTATTATCTCCAATCTCCTCTTCCTCAATGCGTCGGTGCTTTTCGTCGTCTTTGCTTCCTGGATTTCGGATGCGGCCGACCTCCACCGGGGAATCTTCCTGGCGATGGCGTTTATCGGCCCCCTTCTGCTGATGATCCTCTTCATGCTCGTTAATCGGATGGCCATCCAAAAATGGAGCGCCGGGGAGATCGACCCCGACGGCGACCTCATGGACGCGGTCAACACCACCTACGGCGCATCGACCCTCATTCTGGTTCTCGTTTTGTTTTCCATGATGTTCATGGATTTGAAGCTGGGCCCGGCGCTTCGCCTGATGCGGGAAAGCAGCGGCCCCATCGCCCTGGAAGATGCGCCGCGCCATCGGAAATCGGGGATGGCCCAGTTCCGGGACGGCGTTGTCGTCGACCGGGATCATTCCGGCGTTTTCCGCCGCTCCTACAAACGCTATCACAAGGCCGGGGGTTACTACGCTAAAGGTACCGACGCCTATTGGGTCTTTCCCGTTGTTCCGAAAAACTGGGATGGGACGAAACCGGTTTTCGCCTGGATGGCCGAATATCTGGACACGCCCAAGGGGGAGGCTGAAAAACGGCCGGAGCTGTTGCGGATAGAAGCCGCGGAGGTTCGCGGCATCCCCGTCACCTATCTGCCTGATTACAAAACGGCGGCGAATCACGCCGCCAAACGGCATGGCTTGAGCTTCCACCCCGACGCCCTGTTCCTGACATATACCGAAACCAGGCCGGAGGAGGTCGTTCGAAGAGCCATAAAGCTGATGGCGATTTTGTTGGGGGTCATGAATGCGGTTGGGCTTTTGGTGCATCTGGTGATGACAAAATCAGTAGCACGGAAAGCGACGGAGGCAAGGGTAACCGAGCAAAAACCGGATTCACATGCTGCCGACACCAAAAAAGACCCGTCTGCAAAGAAGCGACGGAGAAAGAAAAAGCGGCATTAGCCATTCGAAAGAGGGAGAGATGAAAGAGTTGAAAATCATGTCGGCAATTCTCATAAGCGTTACCGTTATCCTCATCGCCGTGGCTGCTTTTTTCTTCATGCGGACCCGCGATTTTCTCGAAGGCTCGCTCGCCGCCGAAGGGGTCGTGGTCGATTTTGGAACCCGCTATAGTGATGGATCGACTTACTACCACCCCATTGTCGAATATGACTTGCCTGATGGTGAAACGGTCGTTTTTCAATCCAGCACCGGCAGCAAACCGGCAGCATATTCTGTTGGGGAGGAAGTGCAGATCTTTTACGATCCGGAAAATCCGCAGGATGCCCGAATCGATGACTGGCTGGATCTCTATCTTGTCACATTTATCCTTGGCTTGATGGCGTTCATTTTCGGTATTCTGGCGGCGGCTTTTACTTTTGCGGCGGCGCGGTATCGGCCGGATTCTTCCGATTAGTGTCAAATTTTCCGAACATGAACCAAGTTGAGTCCATTGCATTGTGATGATTCCTGCGGCGATCTGAACCAAAAAAGCAAAAGATAATTCGCAACGCCAAAAGGCGCCTCCATTTGCCCACCATCCACCAACCCGCATCTCCCCCATTTTCCCCTTGACTAATCCACTTTATAGCTGTATCGTAGCTGCAAAGTAACGGTACCATTAAATGAATCTTATTCATTTTTTGTATTTTTAACCTTAATTATAAGGAGCGCACCATGGCAGATTTGAGCTGGCTGCCCCGAGAGTCGGGCAATAAGAATCATTTTCTTTGGGGCGACGAGCATTTCTCCACCGAGGCCCCCGGCGTCATCTTCGAGAAAAAGCCGATCATCGACCCCAAGGGCAAGGAAGTCGACGGGCTCTATTCCGCCTGGATCACCCTCAACAACCCCAAGCAGTACAATTCCTACACCACGGAGATGGTCAAGGGCGTCATCGCGGGGTTCCAGCGGGCCTCGGCCGATCATTCCGTCGTGGCGGCGGTCTTCACCGCCGTGGGGGACAAGGCGTTTTGCACAGGAGGCAACACCAAGGAATACGCCGAATATTACGCTGGCCGGCCCGCGGAATACGGGGCCTACATGGACCTGTTCATGGCCATGGTGGACGCCATTCTCGGGTGCAAAAAGCCCACCATCTGCCGGGTCAACGGGATGCGGGTGGCCGGCGGCCAGGAAATCGGCATGGCCTGCGACCTGGCCTTTGCCTCGGACCTGGCCATCTTCGGCCAGGCGGGCCCCCGCCACGGGTCGGCGCCGGACGGCGGCTCCAGCGATTTTCTGCCCTGGATGCTGCCCTTCGAGCTGGCCATGTACAACTGCGTCTCCTGCGAAATGTGGTCCGCTTATAAAATGAAGCATCTGGGCCTTATCTCCAAGGCGGTCCCCGTCATCAAGGACGGCGACAAATGGGTCCGCAACCCGGCGATCGTCACCGACACGTTCCTGGACGACGGCGAGATCGTCTACGGCGAATTCAAGACCGGCGACGAGGCCAAACAGGCCCGGGAGTATGTCAAAAGCGCCGCCACCGACTTCGAGAAACTCGACGCCGAAGTGGACAAGCTGCTCTGGACCTACACCAATTTATTCCCCGGCTGTCTCATCAAGAGCGTGGAAGGCGTCCGGATGAAAAAACGCTATTTCTGGGACCAGATGAAGATCCCCAATCGCCACTGGCTGGCCGCCAACATGTGTACCGAAGCCTATCTGGGTTTCAACGCCTTCAACACCAAGAAGATGACCGGCACAACCACCATCGACTTCATCGAATACCGCCGCCGCCAGGCCGAAGGCGCCGCCTTCGACGCCGAATTCATGGCCGCGGTCCTGGCCAAACCCGAGAAATAGGAGACGGACATGCTGCTGGAAAACAAAAGCGCCATCGTCAGCGGGGGCTCCCAGGGCATCGGCGCGGCCGCGTCCCTGGAACTGGCCCGGGAAGGGGCCAATGTCTGCCTGCTTTACCGCAAGCACGAAGGCGAAGCCAAAGCCATCGAAAAGGAGATCCAGGACATGGGCCGCAAGGCCGTGGCCGTCCAGTGCGACATCGCCAAGTTCGCCGAAGCCGAACGGGTGGTCAAGACCGCCGTCGAGGCCTTCGGCCGCGTGGACATCCTGGTCAACAACGCCGGCATGAACTGGGACGGCGTCTGCTGGAAAATGTCCGAGGAGCAGTGGGACCGGGTCATGGAGGTCAACCTCAAGGGCTATTTCAACTTCGTCCGCCACACCGCCCCGCTCTTCAAGGAGCAGAAATACGGCAAGATCATCAACGTCACCTCCATCAACGGGCTCCGGGGCAAATTCGGCCAGTCCAACTACTCCGCCTCCAAGGCCGGGATCATCGGCTACACCAAGGCCCTGGCCAAGGAACTGGGCGGATTCGGGGTCAACGTCAACGCCGTGGCGCCGGGCCTCATCGAGACGGCCATGCTCCGGGAATCCGACTCCCGTGACAAGATCGTCGACATGGCCATGGCCGAAATCGTGCTCAAACGCGTCGGGACCCCCGAGGATGTGGCCAACGTCATCGCCTTCCTGGCATCGGAAAAGTCCCGCCACATCACCGGCGAAGTGATCAAGGTGGACGGCGGACAATACATATAATATGAAACCACGAAAAACACGAAAAACACGAAAGAAAAAACGAACTATTTTCGTGTCATTTCGTGTATTTCGTGGTTCTCAATAGGAAATGGAACCACGAAAAACACGAAAAACACGAAAAACATGAAAGAAAAAAATACATTATTTTCGTGTCATTCGTTTCATTCGTGGTTTCCAACAGGAGACGACATGGGAAAAGTCGCCATCATCGGCGTGGGCCAGTCGGCCTTCGTCCGCAGCTATCCGGGGTCGATCCGGGAACTGGCCTTCGAGGGGTTCCGGGAAGCGGCCCAGGACGCCGGCGTCACGTCCGCCGACATCAACGCGTCGGTGGTCTGTTCGGCCCCGGAATACGATAAACAGCGGTCCCCGGCCGGGATCTTCGCCGAATACCTCGGCCTCAACCCCCAGCCCACCTTTTACGTGGAAACCCTCTGCTCGTCGGGCTCCACCGGCCTCCGGCTCGCCTATTCCCTGGTGGCCTCGGGGCTCCACGACGTGGTGGCGGTCCTCGGGTTCCAGAAGATGTCGGAAATCTCCTCGGCCGAATCCCAGGAGCGGATGGGCCGCGGGGCCGACATCCAGTGGGAAAGCCCCTTCGGCACCATGATGCCCGCCTATTACGCCATGTACGCCCAGGCCCACATGGCGGAATACGGCACGACGCTGGAGGATCTGGCCCTCATCCGGCTCAAGTCCGCCACCTACGGCCCCATGAACGACCGCGCCGTTTTCCGCAAAACGCTCACCATGGACAACTTCACCGACCCGGACCAGGTCATGGCCAACCCCGTGGCCGCGCCGCTCCGGGTGGGGGACTGCTGCGCCAACGCCGACGGCGGCTCCTGCGTCATCGTGGCCAGCGAAGAGAAGGCCAAATCGTTTTCAGGAAAACCGGTCTGGATTCTGGGAACCGGGGCCGCCACCGCCAGCGTCAACCTGGCCGAACGGACCCTGTTCACCGGCCTGGAAGCGGCCAGGGCGGCCGCCGACGAGGCCTATAAAATGGCCGGGGTCGGCCCCAAAGACATCGACGTGGCCGAGGTCCACGACTGCTTCACCATCGCCGAACTGATGGCCTACGAAAACCTCGGGTTCGCCAAACCGGGCGAGGGCCGGGATCTCATCCGGTCCAAGGAGACCTACCTGGAAGGATCCATCCCCGTCAACGTGGACGGCGGGCTGCTGTCCAAGGGGCACCCCATCGGGGCCACCGGCGGGTCCCAGATCCGGACGGTCGTGAAACAGCTCCGGGGCGAGGCCGGCGACATCCAGGTGAAGGATCCGGAGATCGGGCTCGTCCACAACATCGGCGGCGTGGGCATTTACGGCAACGTCACCATACTGGGGAGGTAACCATGGGCGGCAAGAAAAAGGAAATGGACGAACGGCTGAAGCGGTTCGGCACGGTCAGCTTCACCGCCACCACCAAAGTCAACGACTTCATCGACCACCTGGAAAACGGCGCCGTCGCCGGCACGCGCTGCAAGGGATGCGGGGAACGATTTTTTCCGCCCCGGGCCCACTGCGCCAAGTGCCTCGACAGCGAAGTGGAATGGTTCCCCGTGAACGGCGAGGGCAAGCTGCTCAGTTTCAGTCAGCTCCAGTACGCGCCGGTGGGCTTCACCGAGGACGTGCCTTACTGGATCGCCGTGCTGGATTACGGCGATTACAAGGTCTTCGGCCGCATCGCCGACGGCGTGGCCGCGGAGGAAATCGAAATCGGGATGCCCATGATCACCCGGGTCAACCCTCTTCCCAACGGCCAGATCAACTACGTCTTTGAAAAGGCGTGAAAGGATAGCCCATCATGTCCGCGTATAATTTCATCAAGGTCGATACGGCCGACGGCGTCAAACGGATCACCTTCAACCGGCCCAAGCACAACGTCTTCGACATCGAAATGATGAAGGAGATCAACGCCGAATTGTCCGCCTCCATGCGCGACGCCGATCTCAAGTGCATCGTCTTCCTGGGCGAGGGGCCCAGCTGGTGCGCCGGCGTCGAGGTGGGCGACCACAAGCCCGAAATGGTCGACGACATGATCGCCGAATTCAACGGCATCTTCGAACGGACCGAAAAGCTCGACATCCCGCTGGTCGCCGGGGTCCACGGCAACTGCCTGGGCGGGGGCATGGAAATGGCCATCGCCTGCGACATCATCGTCGCCTCGGAAAAGGCGGCCTTCGGCCAGCCGGAAATCAAACTCGGCTTCTTCCCGCCCTACGCCGCCATCCGGCTGCCCGAACTCATCGGACCGGCCAGGGCCATCGAGGTCTGCACCACCGGCCGCATCTACCCGGCCGCCGACGCCAAAGCCATGGGGTTCGTCGGCCACGTCCTGGCCGGGGACGAATACGAAAAAGGCCTGGAAAAAATCGTCGGCGACATCGCCAAGTGCAGCCCCCTGATCCTCCGGCTCAACAAACGGGCCGTCAAACAGCACCTGGGCATGGGATTCGAAGCCGCCATCCGCGGCGTCGGCGATATGTTCCTCAACGAGCTGATGAAGACGGAGGACACCCTGGAAGGCATCGCGAGTTTCGAGGAAAAGCGGAAGCCGGTGTGGAAAAACAAATGACATTGTTGTCTGAACTGTGATTCAATTGATTTTCATGATTGACTGTGATTTTTCAGATCATGCGCATCACATGAATCAAAAAAAATCACAGTTCAAAACAAGGAGAAGACATAGATGACTCAAATCAACAAAGTCGGCGTCATCGGCGCCGGAAACATGGGCAGCGGCATCGCCCAGAAATTGGCCCAGGAGGGGCTGCCCGTCGTCATGATCGATATCGAGGACCGGTTCGTTCAGCGGGGGATGGAGACCATCCGCAAGACCCTGGACGAGGGCGTGAAACGGAAAATCTTCACCGAAGCGAAGGTGGAAGAGATCCTCTCGCGGCTCACGGGGACCACCGATTTCAACGCCGTCAAGGACGCCGATCTGGTCATCGAGGCGGTCTTCGAGGACAAGAAGGTCAAGACCGACCTGTTCAAACGCCTCGACGAGGTCTGCGAGCCCAAGACGGTGCTGGCCACCAACACCTCCAGCTTCTATGTCCGCGACTTCGCTCAGACCGTCTCCAGGCCCGACCGGTTCGTCGGCCTTCATTATTTTTACCATCCGGCCAAAAACCGGCTCCTGGAGGTCATCCCCCACGACGGGACCAGCGACAGCACCGTCGAGTTGTCCATGCTGGCCGCCAAGCTCCACGGCAAGACCGCCATCCTGGTCAAGGACGCCCCCGGGTTCGCCGTCAACCGGTTTTTCGTCCCCTTTCTCAACGAGGCGGCCCGGATGCTGGAAGAAGGCGTCGCCAACATCCCCACCATTGAGGCGGGCGCCAAAAAGGCCTTCAAGATCGGCATGGGCCCCTTCGAACTGATGAACGTCACCGGCGTGCCCATCGCCTTCCACGCCGCCACCACCCTGGGGGAGGAACTGGGGCCGTTTTACGCCCCCGCCGCCATCCTCAAGAAACAGGTGGACAAGGGCGAGACCTGGCCCCTGGAAGGGGACGTGGAGGAACTCAAAGTGCAAGGCGTCATGGACCGGCTCTACGGCGTCTGTCTGGGCGTGGCCGCGGCCCTGGTGGACGAGAATGTCGCCACCATCGAGGACACCGACCGGGGGGCCAAGATCGGCCTCCGCTGGCTCATGGGACCCTTCGAGATCATGAACCGCATCGGCATCGACAAGACCTACGACCTGGTGGACGCCATCGCCCAGCGGTACGCCGATTTCAAGATGCCCAGGGTGCTGGAAGACCAGAAGGCCAAGGGGAAACCCTTCGATTTCAAGCTGGTGGATTTGGACGTCAAGGACGGCGTCGCCTGGATCACCATCAACCGTCCCGAGGCCATGAACGCCCTCAACGAGGCGGTGTTCGCCCAGTTGGACGAACGGTTCACGGAAGCGGAGAAGGACCCGTCGGTGAAGGCCGTCGTCTTCCAGGGCGCGGGCAAGGCCTTCGTGGCCGGGGCCGACATCCGGTACTTCGTCAAAAACATCAAGGAAAACCGGATCCCCGACACCGTGGCCTTCACCCGCCGGGGCCACGAACTGTTGCTCCGCATCGAAAACAGCGATAAGCTGACGGTCGCCCTGCTGGACGGCCTCTCCCTGGGCGGCGGCAGCGAAATGGCCCTGGCCTGCCAGGCCATCGTGGCCACCCCGGCCGGCTCCATGGGATTCCCCGAGACGGGCATCGGCATCTTCCCCGGCCTGGGCGGCATGCTCCGCATGGCCCGGCACGTGGGGCCGGATCTGGCCCGGTACTACGCCTTCACCGGGTCCGGCATTCCGGCCAATGACCTGTATGAATTGGGCATCGTCCACAAGCTGGTCCAGCCAGCCGAAGTGGAGAGCGCCATAAAGGACCTGATCGCCGAAGGCAAACCCGACAAATACCGCCAGCGGGAGATTCCGGAACGGTTCGCGACCCTGTCCAAGCTGTTTGCCGGCGGCAACCTGGACAAAGTCCTGGCCGGACAAATCCCCGAAGGCATTCCGGAGGACGTGGGCGCCAAAACCGTCAAACAGATCGGATACAAAGCGCCGTTGGCCCTGCGGGTGTCGGACGAAATCATCTCCGCCCAGGACGGCAAGGCCATGGAAGAAGCGGTGGAGGTGGAACTGGGCCGCCTGGCGGAGATCTTCGGATCCGAAGACGCCCTGGAGGGACTCTCCAGCATGGGGCGGAAGCGGCCGGAGTTTAAAGGGAAATAAAAGACAGACAAGGAGGCGACAGCCATGACGGACAAAATGATATCCTGGCGGATGACGGGGGTCAACCAGCCCCTGGAGCGGACCAAAACCGACATCCCCTCCCCCGGCGACGGCGAGGTCCTGCTCAAAGTAGCCGGGTGCGGCGTCTGCCACACCGACCTGGGATTTCTCTACGACGGCGTGCCCATGCGGTCTTCCCTGCCCCTGGCCCTCGGGCATGAAATCAGCGGCACGGTGGTGGAAACCGGCCAGGGCGCCGGGGACTGGGCCGGCAAGGCGGTGGTCGTGCCGGCGGTGATGCCCTGCGGCGACTGCGATGTCTGCAACCGCGGGTTCGGCAACATCTGCGCGGCCCAGAAAATGCCGGGCAACGACATCCAGGGCGGGTTCGCTTCCCACATCGTCGTGCCGGCCAACGGGCTGTGCGAGGTGCCGGCGGACGGGTCGGGCAAGCCCAAAGGCGAGGCCGACGTCTCCCTGGCGGAGCTGTCCGTCATCGCCGACGCCCTGACCACCCCCTACCAGGCCATCATTGAATCCGGTCTGACCGCCGAGGACACGGCCATTTTCGTGGGCGTGGGCGGCGTGGGCGGGTTCGGGGCCCAGATCGCCAAAGCCTTCGGCGCCGCGGTCATCGCCATCGACGTGGACCCGGCCAAGCTGGACGCCATCGGGCCGTATGTGGACCAGACCTTCAACTCGAAGGAAATGGATTTCAAGACCCTGAGAAAATCCGTATCCGGCTTTGTGAAGGAACAGGGCCGGCGGCGCACCGAATGGAAGATCTTCGAGACCTCCGGCACCGCCCCCGGCCAGACCACGGCCTTCGGCCTGATGTCCTACGGCGGCTATCTCGCCGTGGTGGGCTTCACCCTGGACAAGGTCAACATCCGCCTGTCCAACCTCATGGCTTTCCACGCCGCGGTTCGGGGCAACTGGGGTTGCCTGCCCAAATACTATCCCCCGGTCCTCGACCTGGTGCTCCAGGGCAAAGTGAAGATCGGCCCCTTCGTGGAAACCTTCCCCATCGACCGGATCAACGAGATCTTCGAGAAGGTGCATAACCGGGAGATTCAGGTGCGGCCGATTATGACGCCGTAGTGCCTTTTGTCTGAACCGGGATGGCCGGGATTAAGGGATTTTCAGGATTCAACGCAAATAAATCCTGGCCATCCTTTAATCCTGTAAATCCCGGTTCAGACAAATGAGAAAATTAAAAATGACGAACAGAATCTCGATCAATCAAAATATTCATTTTGGAAAACCTTGCATTGCCGGAACAAGAATTCCGGTTCAATGCGTTCTTGAATTGATCGAAGACAGCATTTCTTTCGATGAAATCCTGCGCGATTATTATCCTGAACTGAGCTTCGAAGATATCAATGCTTGTATTCACCAAAAGAATCCGTAGAGACATTTAAGGACAAACCATGCACAAATTACTGACAGACAAGCCCGGCCATAAGATGCTG
>CAZZBE010000063.1:0-7497 GCA_964652715.1 uncultured Desulfobacteraceae bacterium | reverse complement strand
TTAAGGACAAACCATGCACAAATTACTGACAGACAAGCCCGGCCATAAGATGCTGCTGCTGGGCAACGAGGCCATTGCCCGGGGGGCGGTGGAGGCCGGCGCGGCGTTCGCCACGACGTATCCCGGCACCCCCTCCTCGGAGATATCCCTCAACCTGTTCCAGATCTCCAAGGAGACCGACCTCTATTTCGAATATTCCACCAACGAGAAGGTGGCCCTGGAGGTGGCGGCGGGCGCGGCCAACGCCGGGGTCCGGACCTTCTGCATGATGAAGCACGTCGGCCTCAACGTGGCCGCCGATCCGCTCATGACCCTGGCCTATGTGGGCGTCAAGGGCGGGCTGGTGATTCTCACCGCCGACGACCCCTACATGTTCTCCAGCCAGAACGAGCAGGACAACCGCTACTACGGCAAGCTCTCGGGCCTGCCGATACTGGAGCCCTCTTCGGTGGAAGAATCCAAGGAGATGATGGCCGAGGCCTTCGCCCTGTCCGAGCGGCTCCAGGAGCCGGTGCTCTTCCGGACCACCACCCGGATCAACCATTCCACGGCGCCGGTGGTGCTGGGCGGGATCCAGAAGCCCAAACCCAAGGGCCATTTCGCCAAGGACCCGATGAACTACGTGACGGTCCCGGCCGTCTCCCGGAAGCTCCACGCCCGGTTGCTGGAGCGGTGGGACCAGGCGCTGGCGCTCGCCGAAACCTCGCCCTACAACTTCACCGAGGGCAAGGGAAAATTCGGCGTGATCTGCAACGGCGTCAGCTACGGGTACGTCTCCGACGCCGTCAAGGACCTGAACGCCGCGGACCGGATCAAAGTCCTCCGGATCGGGTTTTCCCATCCCCTGCCCGGTAAGATGATCACCGATTTCATCAGGGACCGCGACAAGGTTCTCATCGTGGAGGAAGGCGAGCCCTACCTGGAAGAAGGCGTCAAGGCCTTCGCCCAGGAAGCCGGCCTGACCCTCCCCGTCAAGGGCAAGGCCAGGGAGCTTTTTTCCCGCCTTTACGAGCTGGACCCCGCCACCGTCCGGGAGCGGATCGCCCGGTACTTCGAACTCGACTACGCGCCCAATCAGCCCGTCGATCTGGGCAACGTCCCCGAAGTTCCCCAGCGGCCGCCCAACCTCTGCGCGGGCTGCTCCCACCGGGCCACCTACTACGCCGTCAAAAAGGCGGCGGAAGGGCTCGACACGGTTTATCCCACCGACATCGGCTGCTACACCCTCGGGTTTCTGCCGCCCCTGGCCATGGGCGATTTTCTCATCTGCATGGGATCGTCGGTCTCGTCGGCCTGCGGGTTCGCCCAGGCCACGGACCAGAAGGTCATCGCCTTCATCGGCGACTCCACCTTCTTCCATTCCGGCATCACCGGCCTGGTCAACGCGGTCTTCAACAACCACAACTTCACCCTGGTGATCCTGGACAATTCCACCACCGCCATGACCGGCCACCAGCCCCATCCCGGCGTGGACATGACCAAGCAGAACATGGAGGGCTACGGCCGCGTCTCCATCGAGGACGTGGTCCGGGGCGTAGGCGTGCCCCATATCACCGTCATCCAGCCCTTCAAGGTGAAAAAGTCCATTGAAGCCGTCCGGGAAGCCCTGGAGTACAAGGGCGTTTCGGTGATCATCTCCCGGGAGATCTGCACGCTCTACGCCAAGGGCCTCAAGGAGCTGAAGCCGCGGGCCTTTTACGTCAGCGACAAGTGCAAGAACCACCGGAACTGCATCCAGGAGATCGCCTGCCCGGCCTTTTTCCTGGAGGGCGAAACGGTCAAGATCGACCCGGCGGCCTGCGTGGGGTGCGCCGTCTGCGCCCAGATCTGCCCTGAAAACGCCATTCTCCCCCTGAAAAAAGAAGGATAGGAAAACGATATGGAAACGACACGACTGATCATCGTCGCCGTCGGCGGCCAGGGCAACCTGCTCTCCTCCCGGGTGCTGGGGGAGGCGGCCCTGCTGGCGGGCGTTCCGGTCCGCATGAGCGAGATCCACGGCATGGCCCAGCGGGGCGGCGTGGTGGAATCGGCCATCGTCTTCGGCGACGCCAAGAGCACCATCATCTCCGACGGCGAGGCCGACATCCTGGTGGGCTTCGAACCCTCCGAGACCCTGCGGGCCCTCAACAAGTGCAGCTCCGACACCGTGGTGGTGACCAACCTTTCCCCGGCGCCGCCTTTCACGGTGGCCATCGGCCGGGGCGTCTATCCGGAGCTGGACCGGGTCCAGACCCTGATCCGGGAGAAGACCCGGCGGCTCATCGCCCTGGACGCCACGGATCTGGCGAAACAGGCCGGCAACGTGCTGGCGGTCAACATGGTGCTCCTGGGCGCCATGGCCCAGACCGGCATCATCCCCATCGAAGCGGCGCCGATCCGGGAGACCATCCGGACCAAGACCCGGGCGGCGTTCGTCGATACGAACCTGAAAGCGTTCGACCTGGGATTTCAGCAGGCGGAGTGTTGCCTGGTGGAATGATGACCCATCCATAAAAAAATCGTTTACATCGTCAGGGCAAAGGAGGCGCCATGAAATACTGGAACGAAGCGGCGGAGTGCATGCCGGAGGAAGACATCCGGAAGCTTCAACTGGAAAAGCTCAGGGAGACGGTGGCCTGGGTCTACGAACGGGTCCCCTGGTACCGCCAACGGCTGGATGAAAAGGGGGTCAAGCCCGACGACATCCAGCGGCTGGAGGATGTCGCCAAACTCCCCATGACGGAAAAGACCGATCTCCGGGACAACTACCCCTTCGGCCTTTGCGCCGTCCCCATGGCGGAGGTGGTGCGGGTTCACGCGTCCTCGGGCACCACCGGCAAGCCCATCACCGGCCCCTACACCAAAGCGGACATGCGGCAGTGGGGCGAGTGCATGGCCCGGAACCTCTGGGCCGCCGGAACCCGTCCCGAGGACGTGGTCCAGAACGCCTACGGCTACGGCCTCTTCACCGGGGGCCTGGGCTTCCACCAGGGCATCGAGACCATCGGGTGCGTGGAGGTGCCCACCTCCTCCGGTCTCACCGAACGACAGATCACCCTCATGCAGGACTTCAAGACCAACGTGCTCACCTCCACCCCTTCCTATGCCCTCACCATGGCCGAACAGGCCGAAGAGATGAACGTCAACATCAAGAAGCTGCCCCTCCGGGTGGGCGTGTTCGGGGCCGAGCCCTGGAGCCAGTCCATGCGCCAGGAGATCGAAGACCGCATGGGCATCCACGCCATGGAGGCCTACGGGCTCACCGAACTGGGCGGCCCCGGCGTGGCCTACGACTGCGAGGCCAAGGACGGCCTCCACGTCAACGAGGACTACTACCTGGCCGAAATCGTCGATCCCGACACCTTCGAGCCGGTTCCCGCGGGCGAAAAAGGCGAACTCATTTTCACCTCCCTCCAGCGGCGGGCCATGCCCATGCTCCGGTACCGGACAAAGGACATCACCCGCCTGCGCAAGGAAAAGTGCTCCTGCGGCCGCACCCTCGTCCGGATGGACAAGGTCTACGGCCGCACCGACGACATGCTCATCATCAGCGGCGTCAACGTCTTCCCCTCCCAGGTCGAGTCCCTGCTGCTGGACTTCGACGAGGTGGAGCCCCAGTACGTCCTGGTGGTCCGCAAAAAAGGCTATCTGGACCACCTCACCATCCGCGTCGAGGCCAAGCGGGAAATCTACGAAGCCGGCCCGGAAAAAGAAGCCGAGGTGGAGAACAAGATCGCCAAGCACATCAAGGGCATGCTCGGCCTTTCCGCCCGGATCCAGCTCGTGGAGCCCAAACTCATCGCCCGCAGCGAGGGCAAGGCCAAGCGGGTTCTGGACGAGCGGCCCAAGGAGTAGCGAAACGCGGCCCACCGCCCGCCCGCACCCCTCGTCGCCCAGCAGAAAGCCGATGCATTCCGTTGAAAAATTTGCTACATTGACGCGTGCAATGGGCGATTTAGCGTAATGTAAAGGAGGAACGGTATGACGCGGTTGGCGAGGATCGGCATTCTTCTGGCGGTTTCCATCCTGTTCGGGGCTTCCGCGGCCGGAGCGGCCAAATGGACCTTCATGGTCTATATGGCCGCCGACAACAACCTGGAAGCCGCCGGCGTCAAGGACTTCCTGGAAATGGCCGCGGTGGGGAGCAGCGACGATATCAACATTCTCGTTCAGATGGACCGCATCCCGGGATATTCCGACGCCTACGGCGACTGGACCGGCTGTAAGCGGTTCCGCGTCACCCAGGGCATGACGCCCACTTCGGCCACGGCGCTTGAAGACCTGGGCGAGGTCAACATGGGCGACCCGGCCACCCTCGTCGATTTCATCAACTGGGGAACATCTCAATACCCGGCCGACCGTTACGCCCTCATCCTGTGGGACCACGGCAGCGGCTGGCAGAAGCGGACCTTCTCCCGGGACCTCGCCTTCAAGGCCATCTGTTCCGATGACAGCGACGGCCACGCCATGCTTTATAACCGGGAAGTCCGCCAGGCCCTCCAGACCGCCGACGTTCCGGTCCATCTCATCGGCTTCGACGCCTGCCTCATGGGCATGGTCGAGGTCGCCTATGAAATCCGGGACGCCGGCCCGTCGGTCATGGTGGCCTCCGAGGAACTGGAACCGGGCGACGGCTGGCCCTATGACGCCATTCTCGGTCAGTTGGCCGCCAATCCCGGCTGGAGCGTCGCCCAACTGGGCTACGCCATCGTGGAACTCTATTACGCATCCTACAGCGAGGGCACCCCGATGCGCACCCAGTCGGTCATCGATCTGACCAAGGCCGCGTCCCTGGCCGAGAGCGTCTCGGGTTTCGCCAACGTTATCCGCGACAGTTGGGAAACCGACCGCTCCGCCGTCGCGACCGCGGCCCGCTCGGTGATGGACCGGATCGACCTGGCGGTGATCCATGAAAAACACGGCGACAACCACCGCGGGGCCAACGGGCTGGCCATCTACTTTCCCCTCAACGACTACGACTACAGCACCGGCTACAACGGCAACACCATCCAGTTCCCCGGCGACACCCTGTGGGACGAATTCCTCGAGGCCTATTTCACCGACATGTCCGGCTCATGGATCGAATCGGCCCGGAAGCTCTCGGTGGAATTCCAGAAGGAACACGGCGGCGGCCATGTCGACCTATACCATTTCTGTTCCATCCTGGCCAGCGGCATCCAGACGGATCCCGGCTACACGGTGCGCGAAGACGCCTACGGCTTCGACGACATCGCCGCCGCCGGCACGCCCATCGACGCGGGAGACGAGGGGCACGGATACATTCAGCCTGATTTCACCTTTTCGTTTTACGGCGAGGACTATACCGGCTTCGGCGTCAGCGACAACGGCACGATCTATTTCAAAAACGTGAATTACGGCAACACCGCCTACATCAACGAAACCGTGCCCGGAAGCGGAAAGTGGGGCGAACGGTTCATCGCCGTCTACTGGGACGATCTCGACCCCGACGCCGGGGGCGACATCTACTACAGCGTAAACGGCAGCGGGGCCGACCGGCATCTGACGATCCAATGGAACGACGTGTTCCACTACGGGGGCGGGACCAGCGGCGCGACCTTCCAGGCCTTGCTTTACCCCGACGGACGGATCCGGTGCCGATACCAGGATTTGACCTTCGGGGCCGAAGAGATCAACCGGGGCAACTCCGCGACGGTCGGCCTCCAGGGAAGCCGCGCCCAGGGGCTGGAACACCTTTACAACGCCCCGGACCTCGGCGGCGGCACGGCCCTGCTCTTCACCCCCGAGACCACCACGACCTGCGACTACGCCCTCTCGGCCGACGCCCGCTCCTTCACCAGCGCCGGCGGCAAAGGGAGCGTCACGGTCTCCACCGCCGACGCGTGCGGATGGACCGCGACCAATGACGCGGGCTGGATCGCCATCGACGCCGGATCCGGCGGAACCGGCGACGGCACGGTCTCCTACACGGTCCTCTCCAACCCCGACATCGTCTCCCGAACCGGCCGCATCACCATCGGCGACGGGGACGCCGGCGTCACCCACACCGTCTCCCAGGCGTCGGCCTGCCGGTACACGGTCGATCCCAAGGAAGCCGACATTCCGGCCGAAGGCGGCGGGGGAACGATCGCCATCGACGCTTCGGGTGCGACCTGCGGATGGACCGCATCGGCCAGCCACAGCTGGATCGCCATCACCCAGGGCGACGCCGGGACCGGAGACGGGGCCGTCCAATACACGGTGGCGGCCAATCCAGGCGCCACGACCCGCCAGGCGACGATCCAGGCGGCCGGCGAAATCGTCGCCCTGACCCAGGCGGGCACGCCGGTGATCTCGCCGGTGGCGCTGACCAGCGGCGAGAACGTCCGGGATCTTGTCCAGGACAAGAACGGGTCGCTCTATTTCAAGATCGACGTTCCGTCGGGGGCGTCGGATCTCCAGGTCCACACCACCGGCGGAACCGGCAACTGCGACCTCTTTGTCCGCTACGATCAGGCCCCGGAGGATACAGCATACGATGCATCGTCCACAACGACCGGCAACGACGAGACCGTGGTCATCGACGCGCCCCGGGCCGGAACCTGGTTCATCCGGCTTTTCGCGACGCAATATTTTTCCGACGTGTCCGTGGTCGCGACCTATAGCGTGACCGCCTGCGCGTATTCGCTCGACCCGGCGGATCTCGATTTCACCGCCGCCGGAGGGTCCGGCAGCGTCGCCGTGGATGCGACCCGGGCGGACTGCGCCTGGTCCGTTTCCAACACCTGCGACTGGATCCGGATCGACTCCAGCAACAGCGGCGTCGGCGACGGCCGGATCGATTTCACGGTTTCGCCCAACCTCCAGTCCGCGGACCGGCAAGCGACGCCCACCGTCGTCAATCAACCCCTGACCATCACCCAAACCGGAACCGCATCGGTTGGACCGACCCTCCTGAACAATGGCGCGCCCGCCAGCTTATCGAATATAGGGTCCGACAACGCCGAGTATTTCGTCATCGACGTGCCGGCGGACCAGACGAGCCTCACCGTGACCATGCGCGGGGACGGCGACGCCGATCTCTACGTGCGGTACGGCGAGGCGCCGACCCTGGAGGACTATGACTACGCCCCCTATCTGGCGGGCAGCGACGAGGAGGTCCTTGTCGATGGGCCGGAGGCCGGCATGTGGTACATCATGGTCTATGCCTTCGAAGGGTTCAGCAACCTTGAGCTGACCGCCCGATACGACCGGGCCGACCCGATCCCTCTGACTTCCGGAGAGCCGATTCTGAACAACGCCGGCGACGAAAGCAGCCTGACCTATTTCAGGATCACCGCCCCCGAGGGCAAGGCGAGCCTTGTCGTCGAGACCTTGGCGGCCAACGATGTTGACGACGTCGACCTTTACGTCCGGTACGGCCAACTGCCCACCACCTACGATTACGACGCGGAATCGGCTTTTATCGGCGGCGATGAAAACCTTTACGTAGACGCGCCCCAGGCCGGCGACTGGTTCATCCTGGTTTACGGCTACACCGATTATGCGGGATTGACG
>CAZZBE010000062.1:8537-19717 GCA_964652715.1 uncultured Desulfobacteraceae bacterium | reverse complement strand
GACGTGGACATCACCAAATCCGAGGTGCTGGTCTCCGTGGGTCGCGGCATCGAGGACCAGGACAACCTGGAGATCATCGACGAACTGGCCGAGGCCATGGGCGCCGACGTCTCCTGCTCGCGGCCCATCGTGGACGCCAAATGGCTGGAGAAATCCCGCCAGGTGGGCACCTCGGGCCAGACCGTCAAACCCAAGGTCTACATGGCCCTGGGGATTTCCGGTTCCTTCCAGCACATGGGCGGCGTCAAGGGCAACCCCTTCATCGTCGCCGTGAACAAAAACCCCAAGGCGCCCATTTTCCAGGCCGCCGATGTCGGGGTGGTGGCCGATATTTTGGAATTTGTGCCGGAGTTGACGGAGAAGATCGGGGAGATGTAGTCGCTCCAACGATATCCCGCCTCTCACACGGCGGCTTCCGCATCTCCAGATGCGGCAGCCGCCGTTTTTGTCAGTCGCACGCTTCCCGCCTTTTCAGATCCCTCGAATATGGTAGGAGAATCCCCACCAGCGATTACGGATTCCATCCCATTGACGCTCACAGCCGACTGGGGAATAGTGGTTGGTGTCTCAGGAGTGTTTGTTTTTAACTGAAATATTCTGAAATATTCCCCGGAAAGAAATGTTCGGTCTATGGGCGCTTTTCGATTTCTGCTGATTCTGGCTGTAATTGCATTCCTTGCCGCCTGTGTCGGAGATGATGCATACAGGATAGAACCGCTCCAAAAGAGGGCGCTAGGGGGGAAAACTTCCTGGCGGCAGGAAACCGCCGCCTTTTCCCAAAAGGCGGCCACGGGAAGAAGCTGGTGGCAGGAATTTAATGACCCGATGCTGACCCGGTTGATCCGGGATGTGGAAACAGCCAATCTGGACCTGCGAATCGCGACCCATCGGATTCGGAGCGCCGGCATCACGTTGCGGGAAGAAAAAGCCGGTCAATGGCCCACGGCGTCCTTTACCGGGAATTTCAGCTGGAGTCGGCACCGGAATGAGATCGAAGCGGCCGACGACATCGAAGCGGTTTCGAGCGGCGTCGTTCCCGTTGTCGAATATGAGACGGATCTGGTCACCGATGAGTACAAATATATCAATCTGGGGATCAACGTCAGTTGGGAACTGGATTTGTGGGGACGAAAACAGCGGGCCTACCGGGCGACTCTGGCCGACTATGCCGCGAGCCAGGCCAACAGGATCGCAGCCCGACTGAAGGTGATCTCCGAGGTGGCGCTGGCCTATATCGAACTGCGGCAACGCGATCGGGATATCCGGATTGTTGTGGAGCAGATTGAGGATCACCGGGAGCGCCTCGATATCCTGGAGGATCAATACGAAGCAGGGATCGTTCCCCAGTGGCGGCTTTTGCGGCAGTTGGCCGAACTCAATACGGCGGCCGGAGAGCTGACCGACATCGAGGGCGCCCGGCGGCAGCTGGAACATCGCATCGCCACTCTGCTGGGCCAACCCGCCGGCGCCGTGGCCGTCCCCGATACCGGAGATCGGAATCCGCTTTCTCCAATCGGGATCCCCGCCGGTCTGCCGTCGGATCTGCTGGCCCGAAGGCCGGACATCATCGCCGCGGCCCACCGGGTGGAAAGCGCCTACCAGCGGGTGGGCGAAGCCCGGGCCGCCCGACTGCCCACCCTGAGTCTGTCGGGCAACGGCGGGCTCGCCAGCAACAGCCTGTCCAATCTTCTGGAACAATGGACCCTCGGGCTTGCACCCAACCTGCTCATGCCGATTTTCGATGCAGGCGCGCGCAAAGCGCGAGTGGAAACAAACGAAATCCGGCTGGAGATCGCTGAAGACGAATACCGCCGGGTCGTGCTCCAGGGGCTTGAGGAAGTGGAAAACCTGTTGACGCGACGCCATACGGCCCGGCGCCAGTACGAAATCCTGGAAAAACGGATCGATTTGCTTAAACAGGTGCGAAATCAAACCCATGCCAGATTCCGTGAGGGGCTGCTGTCCCAGCTGGAAGTGCTCGATATGGACCGCGAACTCTTCGGCGCCCGGCGGGCATTGAACGGGGTGCGGCGGCGGTTGATGGACAACACCATCGCCCTATGGAAGTCCTTGGGCGGGGGGTGGCGCCCAGGCAACGGCAATGGCGACCTGTCGGCCTGTCAATGATTCAGGAATCGTCATTATGAGGTGTAAAAGAGATTCAAAGCGGCGACGGATCTCGAAGACCGATGAAAAAAGGTCTGATATCGCCCTGGCGGATTCCGCCGATTTTCTGGACGCTTTCTTTGAAACGCCCGCCGCGTCGTCTGCTTCGAAGCGGAGAAGAGGACCGCGGATTTTGCTGATGATCATCCTGCTGATGATCGCCGCCTCTTTCTGGGCCGGTGAGGAGAGCGCCCCGCGGATTAAGGAAAGTTCCTTTTTATCCGGCGATTTCTTTCAATCCGCCGTGGAACGGGTCCATCGGTGGTTTTTCGATGAGGAGACCAGGAATTCGGGGACCATTGACGCCTTTTTTTCGGCGATCGATCCGGGAATATGGTCCGGCCCCATGACCCAAGCGGAAGCGGCAACGCTTCGAAACGCCCTGGACGGCCTTCGGGATTCGGCGCCGGAAACCGACTGCAACATAGGGACCCTGGCCCGCATCGGGTGGGTTGTCGACCTGGAGGGGTACTTTGCCGGTCGGTCTTCTGAACGCCCGGTCGCCATATTTCAGGATGAAGCCCGTATCGAGCGGCTCCTGGCGGAATGGGGCGACCATAAATCCGAGATTCGAACGCTGCTCAATCGAATGGAGGAAGCAGCCCCGGAGGGGTTCTCGCAGCGCCGCGTTTATGGTCGCCTTTCCCGGCTTATGGAATTGAAACTCCATTACCTGGATGCCATCGCGGAGTTGAAGTCCCGTCTGCGCGAGGGGCCGGATGCCGCCGAGTCCGCGGAAAAAGCGCTGGCTGCCTTTAAACGTCGATATCCGGGCGTGGCCGGCGTGGAGCGCATCGAGGCAGACTTAAAGGATTATCGGCGGTTTTTCCCGCAAAGCGATACCGCATCCGGACCGCCGTGCGAAGGTCATATTTTCCGAACCCCGTTGTTCGCGGACATGGTCGGAGACCGATGCGGGCGCCATGCGGCGAGAGAGGTCCGCGGGACGGAAGGGGCCGCCCCCTCAGCCGCTTCCACGGTTTCGCCGCCGGTGCGATCGACGATCTCCCTGTCCGGATTGAAAACGGCGCCGATCGAGGAGGCCCCATGATCTTCGGATTCCATACCGACCCCCGGGGGGCGGGCCCGGCGGTTCACGACCACGGCGCCGACGGCATCCGACTGCTCATGCAGATGCCGCGCCGCCTCGCTTCCGGCCTGATTTACATCGTATTGGGTCTCCTGGGCGCGCTGCTGATCTGGGCTTTTTACGGCCGGGCCGACGTCGTCGTTACGGTGGAAGGGGTGCTGAAGCCGGAGTCGGAGATGCGACGGGTCTATCCGCCCACATCCGGTTACCTTGTGGAGATGTACGCCGTGGAGGGAAGTTCCGTTCAACGGGGCGACGTACTGGCCAGAATACGGTCGGAGGACGCGGTCCGGGCCGCCGCCGAGGCCGAGCAGGCCAGACTGCGGCTGGAGCAGCTCGAAACCGAGGAGCGGCTGTTTCCGCGCCAGAAGGCCCTGATGCGGAAAGAGATCGAGAATCTCTGGCGGCAGATCGGTCAGACCCGCCGGGAATACGACCACCTGGAACGGGAACGATACCGGAATCTGCCCGCGGCCCAGAAAAACCAGTTGCGGAAACTCCGATTGCAAGTGGCCGATGCGGATCTGGCGCGCCGCACGGCCGGGGCGGAGCTGGACAAATACCAGCGGTTGTTCGCTTTGGCCGGGCACGGCGGTATATCCGAGCGGGAAGTGGATGAAAAACAGCGCGTATATGAAAAAAGCCTGTCCCGTTACCGGGAACTGGAACTCGACCTGGAGCATCTCGAATTCGATTTTACAAAGGAAACCAACCTGGCCAATCGGAAACTGGACCAGGCCCAGACGGCGCTGCTTCAATTTCAGTTCGAGCGGGACAGAAAAATCCTGGAGATGGAAAACCAGGAAAAGCGGCTCCAGATGCAGCTGCGGGCGGCCCGGGCCGCCTGGGAGGCGGTATCGAACATCACCCTGGACGATTTCGACGCCGACAGCCTGCTGGTGGTCAAGGCGCCGGTTTCCGGGGTGGTGACTTACGTCTCCGCCACCCAGCCGGGGGAGACGGCCGAAGGGGACGCGCCCCTGGTGGTGATGGCGCCCACAAAGGTGGACAAAACCCTGGCGATCCGAATTCCGGAAGCGGATCGGGGCATGCTGAGGGCGGGTCAGGCCGTGCGGGTCAAGTTCAATGCCTTTCCCTTTCAGCGATATGGGGCCATCGACGGGGTCCTGGAATACATCTCCCCCGGCGCGCTCCAGGATGAAGACGGCGGATTGTATTACGAAGGGCGGGTGGGGCTGGAACGGGATCGATACCGCCGGGACGGCGAGGATCTGTTGGTTCGGTACGGCATGACCGCCACCGCCGAGATCGCCGTGGAAAAGCGGCGGATCATCGATCTGGTGATCGATCCCTTCAGAAAACTGAAACAGCGGGACAGGGAAGGAGAGGCGTCCGCATGATGGAAGTGGCGCGGATCGACGACGAGACCGTCAGCGCGGAAGCGTTGATCACTCATTTGAAATTGTCCGGGGAGTTTCCCGACCTTATGCGGCGGTTCATCCGGCATCGGATCGCCGTCCTCGCGGCAAAGGAGAAGGGACTCGCGCCGTCTCCTTCTGAAATCCAGGCCGCGGCGGACGATTACCGGCGGTGTTTCGGCCTCCACCGGGCCCGACAGACCCAGGAATGGCTCGACCGGTCGGGTGTGCGCGAAGCGGATTTCGAGTCCTACATCGAAGATCTCGTCTACAGCAAAAAACTGACCGAAACCATTGTCAATGAGCAGGCCATCGACGCGCATTACCGCGCCAACGCGCCTAAATTCGAAACCATCGACATCCGCCGCATGGTCGTCGACGGGGAAGGGAAGGCCATGGAGATCGCCGCCATTCTGAAAGAGACGCCGGAGCGGTTCAGCGAGCTGGCCCGGGACCATTCCAAGGATGCGGCCGCCCGGGAAGAAGGCGGACGGATCAACGGCTTGACCCGCGCCATGCTGCCCGGGAACCTGGCTGCCCGGGTTTTTTCAGCCGACGAGGGCGACGTGATCGGACCGGTGTCGCATGGCGATGATGGATATCACGAGATCATCCGGATCGTCCGCAAACATCCGGCGAAACTCGACGAAGAGACCCGGGAAAAGATCTCCCGCACCCTTCGCGAAGACTGGCTGGCCGAGCGCATGGCCGCCCACGACATTTCTTTTTGAGAGGAGACCGGTGGTGACGTCGTCCGCCAGCGCACATCCCCTTGAATCGGTCCACCCCTTCAGCGAACTTCCCCCGGAGGCGCGGCGGATGCTGGCCGCGGCCGCTGAAGTTCAGCGCTTCGGGCTGGGGAAGACGGTAGCAGAGGCCGGCGAGACCATCAACGGCGTCTATCTGGTCCGGAATGGCCGGTGCCGTCGGCTGGTGAAAGATCCGGATGGGGACCAGCGAACGATAGAAACCCTGTCGCCCGGCGATCTGTTCGGAACCGCGGCGGTATCCGGGACGGTCCAGGCGGAATGGACCGTGCGGGCCTCGGAGGCCTCGGAGATCCTGCTCATCCCGTCGGCCGCCTTTCACCGACTGTTTAAGAAAGATCCAGACCTCAAAAAAGCCGTCTTCGATTTCGCCGCCCGAAGGGCCTGCGAGACCTTCCTGATGACCCATCTGTCGTCGCCCGCCGGCGCCATAAAACGGCCGTCGGACGCGATCATGAACGGGGTCCGCATCAGGCGGGTTGCGACCGGACAGCGGATCCTCCAGGGCGGAGAAATGGATGGAACCGATCTCTTCATCGTCCGGTCCGGCGAGATTCGGTTGACCCTGCCGGAGGGCGACTCTCTGGCGATCCTGAAGACCGGCGGGATGTTCGGTGAACGGGCTTGCATCCAGGGGGGCGCCCAGCAGGCGGCCGCCGAAGCCGCCGCTGACGCGGTGGTGCTGGCTTTAACCGCCGATGCGGCGAAACGGTTGATGTCGGACACGCCCGGCCTGGAGGACGCCCTTCAGACACGGATCCGCTGGACCGACCGGGAGATTGAGCGCATCGCCTCTCTTCGCCGGTTTCAGCCCCGAAAGATCCAGGTGGACGTCAAGGCCAAAGCCGGTCCCGGGGAGCGGCTGCTGAAAGGTTTCAGATGGGTGGAACAAGCCGAAGAAAGCGACTGCGCCGCCGCCTGCCTGGCCATGATCTGCCGCCACTACGACCTCCCCGCCACGGTGGGCCGCCTTCGGGAAATGCTCGGGGGTTCCACCGCCGGCGCCAGTCTGGAGAGCCTGGCCCGGGTCGCCGACAGCCTGGGAATGACGGCCCGGCCCGCCCGGTGTACCTATCGGACGCTGATGGAAAGCCGGCTGCCCTTTATCGCCCACTGGAAAGGGAATCACTATGTGGTGGTCTATGGGATCTGCAAGACCCATGTCCGGGTGGCGGACCCGGCCAAGGGCTTTCGTCGACCGACGGCGGCCGAATTCGAGGCGGGATGGACCGGCGTCTGCCTCCTGGTGGACCGGGTAGAGAAGAAACCCCAAACTTTCACAGGAAAGCCGTCGCCCTGGCGGCGGTTCGCCCGCTATCTCGTCCCCTTCAAGAAGATTTTGGTCGATCTCCTCCTGGCGGCCCTGGTCATTCAGGTGCTGGGACTGGCGCCGCCCCTGATCATCCAGAACATTCTGGACCGCGTGATCGTCCACGGATCTCATGACCTTCTCAACCTCATGCTGATCGGCATGGGGGCGGCGTTTCTTTTTCGCCAAACCACCCGTTTTTTCAGCGTCTACCTGATGAACTTCCTGATCCGAAAGCTCGATTTTGACATGATCTCAGGGTTCTACCGATACGTCCTTTCGCTGCCCATCGAGTTTTTCGCCCGGCGGCAGGTGGGGGACATCATGGCCCGATTCCATGAAAACAACACCGTGCGACGCTTCATGACGCAGGGGAGCATCTCCACCCTCCTCAATACCATGATGATCTTTACCTATTTCATCGTCATGTTCATGTACAACGTGCGCCTCACCCTCATGCTCATGGCCTTTCTGCCGCCCATCATCCTGCTGACCCTGCTGGCCGCGCCCAAATACAAGGATTACGCCCGGAAAACCTTTTTCGCCGGCGCCGACGCCCAGTCGCTGCTGGTGGAGACCCTGGGCGGGGCCGCCGTCGTCAAGGGGATGGGCGTGGAGCGGCCCATGCGGCTCAGGTGGGAGAAAAAGTACCTCAAGACCCTGGATCTCCGCTACCGCGCCGAAATTTTCACCGCCATGATCGGCGTGCTCAGCGGGCTGCTCCAGGGCGCCGCCGTCATCACCCTGTTGTGGGTCGGCGCCCGGATGGTGATGTCGGGAGAGCTGACCATCGGCCAGTTGATGGCTTTTAACATTCTCATCGGCAGCGTCATGGCGCCGCTTATGGGATTGGTCGGCGTCTGGGACGAACTTCAGGAGGCCCTGGTCTCCATGGAGCGGCTGGGCGACGTACTGGACCTGTCGCCGGAACAGGCCCCGGAGGATGGGGCTTCCCGGGTGATTCTGCCTGATCTGTCCGGAGAGATCCGGATGGAAAACGTCTTTTTCCGTTATGGCGGGCAGGAAAATCCTTACTGTTTGAAAAACATCCGAATGGAGATCCCCGCCGGCGCCCGGGTGGCCATCGTGGGCCCCAGCGGTTCCGGAAAGACGACGCTGGCGCGACTCATGGTGGGGTTCTATGGGCCCACCGAAGGCCGGGTCTATGTTGATGAATACGATATCCGGCTTCTGGATTTGGTTTCTTTTCGGCAAAAGGTCGGCTATGTGATGGAACAGAGCGCGTTGTTTTCCGGAACCGTGACCGAGAACATCGCCGTGGGGGACCCGGAGCCGGACATGCGGCGAGTCATCGAATGCGCCCGAATGGCCAACGCCGACGCCTTCATCCGGAACCTGGCGGCGGGATACGGGCAGGTTCTCGGGGAACGGGGCGCCGGTCTGTCCGGAGGCCAGATCCAGCGCATCTGCATCGCCCGGGCCCTTTACCATGATCCCAGGATTCTGATCCTGGACGAAGCGACCTCCGCCCTGGACAGCGGGACCGAGAGCGGCCTGGGGTTGAACCTGGATCGAATCCTCAGCGGCCGAACCGGGATCATCATCGCCCACCGGCTGAGCACCGTCATGCACGCGGATCAGATCCTCGTGCTCTATGAAGGGGAGATCGTCGAATCCGGCGTCCACGACGATTTGCTGAACCATGGCGGCATCTATTTCAGCCTGTTTCGGCATCAGATGGCGGCCCTGGAGAACTGATGATTTCCCCTTTTTCGGCCTCCCTGGCCCGGACCCTGGAACAGGTGGAGATCGTCCGGTCGGCGCTCCGGTGGTCTCCCCATCTGGACCGCGACGGCATTGATCGGATCTTGCGGCAGGTGGAGGCCCTTCGCGGCGAGATCCTGCTCTTTTCCGGGAGCCGCGCGCCTGGAGCGCCGGCCGAGCATCCTTTAAAACCCGCGTCCGCTTCTCAAAGACGAAAGAATCTGCTGAGGGGCGGTTTCCGATTTGAAGGGATATTCGGGGAAAATCCCCAGATTCTATCCACCCTGGAGACCGCGGCCAAAGCAGCCCGGACCGATCTGCCGGTCCTTATCGAAGGGGAGAGCGGAACGGGAAAGGAATTGCTGGCCAAGGTCATCCACGCCAACAGCCCCCGGGCCGGGAAACCGATGATCACGGTCAACTGCGGGGCCATCGCCCCCCACCTGCTGGAATCCGAACTCTTCGGCCATGTGAGGGGCGCCTTTACCGGGGCGGTGAAGGACCGGAAGGGGCGTTTCGAAGCGGCCCAGGGCGGCGTTTTGTTCCTGGACGAAATCGGGGAATTGCCCCTGGACAGCCAGGTCAAGCTTCTCCGGGTGCTGGAAAGCGGCGAAGTACAGCGGGTGGGATCGGACAGCGTCGTGTTCGTGGACGTTAGGATCATCGCGGCCACCAACCGCTGTCTGGAGGAGATGCTAAAAGAAAACCGGTTCAGGGAAGATCTATACTACCGGTTGAACGTGGTCCCCCTCAACCTGCCGCCGCTGAGGGAACGGAAGGATGAAATTCCGCTGCTCATCGACTATTTCACCAAGGAAGCGGCGGAACATCTCAACCGGACGGCCCCGCGAATCGCGGCGCCTCTCGGGGATTTTCTCCTGTCATACCGATACCCCGGAAACATTCGGGAACTTCGGAACATGATCTACCATATCGCCTGCACCGCGGAGGGGGTTGCGGATTCGCGCCATCTTCCCGCCCAGCTTCGCTCCCGGTTATCGGAAAACGCCGTAGAATCCAAAAATGACGAGGAAACGTCTCTGGAGGGGGTCCGAAACGCCGCTGTCGATGCGGCCGAGAGAGCGTTTCTGGAAAATCATCTCCGGGATGTGGACGGGAATGTCGCAGCCCTGGCGCGTCGGTTAAGAATGAATCGGTCTTATCTTCAGACGTTGCTGAAAAAGCGCGGGTTGCAGGCGAAAGACTTCAGAGGATAAGGTGTTCGCTGGAAGACAACAGGCGGGGAAGGGGGCCGATCAGGCCCCCCTCTTTATTGGCGCGTCGCGGATCCTTTACGGTTGCAACGGAATGCCCAGGACGCCGACGCCGTAATAGCTGGTTGTGCCCTGGACTTCCCTGATCTGCAGGTCGTAGCTCTGAACGACCTGGAGGATTTCGTTGAACACGCCGTTGTTGTTCAGATCCTGCCCGGCGGCCTCATAGACCATTCCCAGATACGCCTGGCGGTAATTTCTCACGGTGGTGGGCAAGGCCCCGCCAAAGATTTCCCGAGCCGCCTGCCGATCCATCTCCTCATTGATTTCCAGATCTTCGATGACGATGTTTTTCATTGTTCCGCTCCTTTGGTTAGATGGTGACTCCCGCCTTTAAGTATGCAGCATTCGTGCCATTGCCCGATCCCCCGCCGCCTGTTTCAGGTGGCATATAACCATCCAAATATATGATGTTTTGTTTTTTTCACGCCAAAGCAATGAAAATCGCAACGTATCACATGTTGGCTTAAAACCAACACCGGACAGGTTGGCTGTTTGTTCACAGGCAACACCCTTAGAAAACGACAAGGCCTCCGAACACTGTCCGAAGGCCCTGGGAAGAGTCGTCAATGAACCGAGCTGTCAGGGAATATACTGATACTCGAATTGGATGACGCTCAGTTGCGCACTCCCGTTGAGCATCAGTCTTGCCTGCCACATGCCCACATTACGTTTCCATTCGTCTTCGTACCCCGGCACGCCTTCAAAATTCTGAATGCGAACGCGATGCTGCAATGTCAGGGGAATGGGGAGCCGACTGCAGGAAGGGAAATCCAGCCCCAGGTTGATGGTAAACGCGGGAGCGCTGTATTCGGACAGGCTGCCGTCCGGTCGAAAGACGTTAATGGCGATGGCGTCCCCCTGCTGGATATCCTTGATGTCGTAGACGATGAGGACCGCATCGTCCTGGTTGGTGAAAACATCCTTCCGGCCGACAATTTGTCCGGCGAAAGGGTCATAGGATTCGCAGGTGATCATATTGCCGGAGGGCGGCGGGTAGTCCTGCTGGTTGCCGTATCGCACCCACTCTCCCGCCTCGAAACCGAGGTGATGTCGATCGGTGGATTCCCTGGAGATGGGCGTTCCCTGAGCATTGGGCTGCTCGTAAATGAGGCTGACGTCGGCGCGGGCGTAGTTTGGATCGGCCTCAAGAACCGTATCGTTCACGATGTACTGAAAATCCGTGTAGTTTTGTGTAAAATACCAATCCATATATTCCCCGTAACAGGCCGCCGTCTGGCCGTCGTCGAGATAGGCGGGGGAAATTCGATCCATGAGCAGGTCGAGGTCCCGGGTTCTAATGGCCGTGCCTGTGTCCCTCGCATATTCATTGATCGCTTCCAGGCTCGGTTCATCGCACGCCAGGTCAATGCCGTTGCAATCCTGATCGATGCCGTCTCCGCAGATTTCCTGGGCGTCGGGATGGATCGCTGCATCGGCGTCGTCGCAGTCGCCCTGGTTTTCGGTAAA
>CAZZBE010000062.1:0-8437 GCA_964652715.1 uncultured Desulfobacteraceae bacterium | reverse complement strand
CGTCGGGATGGATCGCTGCATCGGCGTCGTCGCAGTCGCCCTGGTTTTCGGTAAAGCCGTCGCCGTCGTCGTCGACATCCGCCGGGTCGGGGGCGCAGGGAAGATCGGCGCCGGAGCAGTTTTGATCGATCCCGTCGCCGCAGATTTCCTGGGCATTGGGATGGATGGCTGCGTCCGCATCGTCGCAGTCGCCCTGGTTTTCGGTAAACCCGTCTCCGTCGTCGTCGACATCTCCGGGGTCGGGCGGGCACGTCAGATCGTCGCCGGAGCAGTTTTGATCGATGCCGTCTCCGCAGATTTCCTGGGCGTCGGGATGGATGGCGGCGTCGGCGTCGTCGCAGTCGCCCTGGTTTTCGGTAAACCCGTCTCCGTCGTCGTCGACATCTCCGGGGTCGGGCGGGCACGTCAGATCGTCGCCGGAGCAGTTTTGATCGATGCCGTCTCCGCAGATTTCCTGGGCGTCGGGATGGATGGCGGCGTCGGCGTCGTCGCAGTCGCCCTGGTTTTCGGTAAACCCGTCTCCGTCGTCGTCGACATTTCTGGGATCGGTTTGAACCGTCGGGTTCCGATTGTCCGATCCGTTGTCATCGTCGTCGCTGCCCCCACCACCGCCGCCGCAACCGAACGTGAACAGAGCAAAGCTCAAGAGCGCAGCGACTAAAGCATTTTTCTTTCCCATGTCTCCCCCTTTTCGATGGAATCGATATTTCAACCAACGGTCTAATCTTTCGTAGAAAATGTCATATTATATTGGTTGAATTCCACAATGGGGAAGAAGATGTAATTATCGGGTAGACAAAGGCCCTTTTTGCAATGGCATTTTCAGAAGATGTTGAATGGGTTGAACGGCAGAGGGGTCCAACGATTCAGGTTGATCGGAAAAAGGTTATATTTCAACACCTTCCGCCGCCAACGGAAAATGACACATATAGGTATGGCCAACGCCCGCCTCCGCCGCCTCCGGAAATTCCTTCCGGCAGCGCTCCCGCGCAAACGGGCACCGCGTATGAAACTCGCATCCGGCAGGACGCCGGATGAGGCCGGGGACGTCGCCTGCAAGTTCAACCCGCGTGCGTTCGGCGTCGGGGTCCGGGTTGAGGTGGGCCGAGAGGAGGGCGTGGGTGTAGGGGTGGCGCATGTGGGCGAAGACCTCGTCGGTGGGCCCCTGTTCCAGGAAGCGGCCGAGGTACATGACGGCCATGCGGTCGCTGACGTGGCGGACCACGGCCAGGTTGTGGGTGATGATGAGAAAACTCACCCCCAGGTCCCGCTTGAGCCGGCCCATGAGGTTGAGGACCTCCCCCTGGACGGAGACGTCCAGGCCGGCGGTGGGTTCGTCGGCGATGATGAGGCGGGGATTGAGGGCCAGGGCCCGGGCCACGCCCCCCCGCCGGGCCTGGCCGCCGCTGAGCTGGTGAGGGTACCAGCCGGCGATGTCGGGTCCCAGGTTGACCATCTCCAGGAGCCGGGCCGTCTCCGCCTTCAGGTCCACGTCCCCGATGCCGTGGATCTTGAAGGGCTCGGTGATGAGCGACCGGACCGTCAGACGGGGGCTCAGGGAGCCGGCCGGGTCCTGGAACATCATGGCGATGTTCCGGCGGATGGTCTTGAACTGCCGGTCCTTCCGGCCGATGAGTTCCTGACCCTCGAAGCGGATGGATCCGGAATGGGCCGGGTTGAGCCCGATGAGGGCCCGGGCCAGGGTCGTCTTGCCGGAGCCCGATTCCCCCACCAGTCCGTAGATCCGGCCCTTTTCCAGGGTGAAGCCCACGTTCAGCACCGCGTCGATGAAGGGGTCGGGGTCCCGGTCCAGCAGGGCGCGCATGGGGGTCTTGATCCGGAAGCGGACCCGCAGGTCCTCCACCGTCAACAGGGGGTCCGTCATGGCCTCCCCCCTTCCGCCAGCCGGACGCAGGCCGCGACGTGTCCGGGGGCGACCTCGACGGTGGGCGGCGGGCCTTCCAGGCAGATGTCCCCGGCTTCCGGGCACCGGGTGGCGAAAATGCACCCCTGGGGCAGATCGACGAGATCCGGGATTTCGCCGGGGATGGTGGGCAGCAGCTCGGTTTTCTCCTGGATCACCGCCGGATCGCATTTGAGAAGCGCCTTGGTGTAGGGGTGGGCCGGCCGGTGAAAGATATCCCGCACGGTTCCTTTTTCCACCACCAACCCCGCGTACATGACCGTCACGTCGTCGCAGAGTTCGGCGATGACGTTCAGATGGTGGGAGACGAAGAGGATGGCGCAGCCGATCCGCTCCTGGAGTTCCTTCAGGAGGTGGATGATCTGGACCTCCAGGGTGGCGTCCAGGGCCGTGGTGGGCTCGTCCGCGATGAGCAGGGCGGGGGAGGCCAAAAGCGCCATGGCGATGGTGATCCGCTGACGCATGCCGCCGGAGAAATGGTGGGGATACTGATCCAGCCGGCTTTCCGGATCCGGAATTCCCACGCTGGCCAGCATGTCCACGGCGCGCTTCCGTTTTTCGGCGACGCCGATCCGGTCGCGGTACTGGATGTCGGTCATGTGCCGGCCGATGGTGAGCACCGGGCTGAGGCTGGTCATGGGGTCCTGGAAGACCATGGAGATGCGGTCGCCGAGGATGGCCCGCATCTGTTTGCGCGTCAGTTTCAGCAGGTCCCGCCCCTGGAAGAGGACGGACCCGCCGACGATGTCGGCGTTGTCGGACATGAGACGGATGATGGCCGAGATCAGGGTCGATTTGCCGCAGCCGCTTTCCCCCACCACGCCCGACACCCGGCGGTCCGGGATGGTCAGGTCCACGCCGCGCAATGCCTGGAGCGGGCCCCGCGGCGTTCGGAAATTGACGGAGAGGTTGTCCACCCTCAGCACCGGCCCGGTCGCCATCAGATGTCCTTCCTCAGCTTGGGATCGAAGATGTCCCGGAGGGATTCGCCCAGAAAGGTAAAGCCCAGGGTGGTCAGAATGAGCGGAACGCCCCCGGCGATGACCATCCAGGGCGTGTTCCGGATAAAGCTGTAGCCGTCGTTGAGGATGGACCCCCAGCTGGGCGTCGGCGGCCGGACCCCGAGGCCCAGAAAGGACAACCCGGCTTCGATGGTCACCACCACGGGGATGTCCATGCTGGCGACGATGAGCAGGGGGCCGATGATGTTGGGCATGATGTGGACCCCCAGAATCCGGAAGATGCCGGCCCCCATGGCCCGTTCGGCCTGGATGAATTCGTTGTACCGAATGGCCTGGGTCTGGGTCCGGATGATCCGGCCGTAGACCGGAACGGTGGTGACCACGATGACCAGGATGACCGTGTTGAGGCTCGGCCCCACCACCGCCACCACCGCCAGGGCGAACATGATGGTGGGAAAAGAGCGGAGGGTGTCGAAGACCAGCAGCAGAAAATTGTCGAGCCATTTGGGTCCGTAGCCGGCGGCCAGCCCCAGGATGAGGCCGCCGATGAGCGTCAGGGAGATGGCGGTCAGCGCCACTTTGAGGGCGATGCGGGCGCCCAGGATGACCCGGGAGAAAGTGTCCCGCCCCATCTGATCGGTCCCCATCAGGTGCTCCCCGCTGGGCGGGGCGAGCCGGTTCATCACGTCCAGGGCCAGGGGGTCCTTGGGCGCCAGGTAGGGGGCGAACACCGCGGTGAGGATCACCAGGGCCACCAGGATCAATCCCGCCAAGCCCATGGGGTCGCGCACCAGCAGTCGGAGGCTGTAAACCACCGAGGCCCATTTTCCGGTCCGTCGATTTCCGCTGCTCATATCAGAGGTTCTCCCGGATGCGCGGGTCCAGCAACGCGGTGATCCAGTCGCTGATCATGGTGGTGAAGACGAACAGAGCTGTTGAGACCAGCACCGACCCCATGACCACGTTGTAATTGCGGGTGATCACCGAATCGTAGATCAGCTTGCCGATGCCGGGACGGGCGAAGACGATCTCCGCGAAGACGGCGGTGGAGAGCATCCGGCCGATGCTGACGCCGATGAGGGTGATGGTGGGCAGAATGGCCAGTTTCAGGGCGTATCGGTAGATGATCACCGACTCCGGCAGTCCGAAGGCCCGGGCCGTTCGGATGTGATTTTCCCCCAGCACCTCCAGCATGGACGCCCGCACCAGCCGGGCGATGTACCCGACCCAGGAAAGCCCCACCGCCAGGGAGGGGAGGACCAAATGGGTGAGCCGGCTGAACAGGTCTCCGGGTTCGCCGGCCCCGATGGCCGGAAACCATTGCAGATAGACCGCGAAGAAGAGCAGGGCGTAGAGGGCCACCACGAAGGACGGCACGGCGATGACGGCGATGGAAAGCACGCCGGTGATCTTGTCCAGGATGGTGTTTCGAAAGATGGCGGAAAACGCCCCCAGGGGGATGCCCAGCAAGGCCGCCCATCCCATGCTGATGAGCACCAGCGCCAGGGTGTGGGGGACCTGTTCCAGAACGATCCGGGCCACGGGTCGATTGGAAAACACATCCGTGCCCAGATCGCCCACCGCCACATTCCCCAGGAAACTCACCACCTGGATGACGAAGGGTCGGTCCAGCCCCATCCGCGCCCGCAGCGCCTCCTTCATCTCGGGCGTGGCCCGGGGACCCAGCATGATCGACGCCGGATCGCCGGGAACGAGATGGATCATGCCGTAGAGCATCGTCACGGCCACCACCACGATGACCGCCGACAGGCCCAGTCTTTTCAGGAAATAGAGGCCCACAAGTCGTCCCGGTCGGACCGCGGCCTGGGATTGAAATCCCAGGCTGAACCCATAAAACCGGCTGAAAGCCGGTTATGGCGATCGAAAAAAGTCCCGTCGCCCATCACGTTTAGGCCTTTTTAAAATACCGCAGCAACGGCAGCCCGTCGGGCCGCAGCGCCGGGACGATGCTGTTCCGGTAGATGGCCGGGTTGGCCTCGTGGGTGATGAAATGATAAGCGCCGGACATTTCCATCAGGTCCTGCATCCGCCGGTACATCTCGTCCCGCTTTTTGGGGTCCGATTCCACCGCCGCTTTTTGGTGGAGGTCGTTGTATTCCTCGTTGGCGAACCGCTCCCAGTTCCAGACGCCGATCTGGTCCTTGGTGAACCACTGGGCCGCGTAATAGGGATCGGGCGCGCTGGAAAACCGGTTCAGGACGAGCTGGATTTCCTTCCAGCGGTCCCCCTTGCTCTCGTCGCCCAGGGACCAGAAGGAGCCGGAATCGTGGCTGTTGATTTCGAGTCGAATCCCGGCCGCGGCCAGGGACGCCTGGATCACCTGGGCGGCGGTGATGTGGGAGGATTTGTTGCGGACGTCGAAGGTCAGGGCGATTCCGTCGGGATAGCCGGCCTCGGCCAGCAGTTTCTTTGCCTTGTCGATTTTGGCTTCCCTGGGGATGATGTTTTTGGGTCGATGGCCGATGAGCCCCGGCGGCACGATGCCGGTGGCGGGCTCGGCCACCCCGAAATAGCCGGCCTGGAGAACGGAGGGCACGTCGATGGCGTACTGGACCGCCTTCCGGATTTTGGGATTGCTGGTGACGGGGTTTTCCATGTTCATTCCCACCCAGACGTAGTAAAGGGAGGGGAAATTTTTCACGGTGCTGTTTTCCGGCGGCTTGGCCTTCATCATTTCATAGGAGGAAAGGCTGATCCGGGTATAATCGATGTCCCCGGCTTCAAAGGCGATCTCGGCGGTCTTTTCGTCGTCGATGGGGAAGATGTGGATCTCGTCGAAGACCGGCTTCGGCCCCTTCCATTCGGGGTTTCGGGCCAGCTCCGTCCGCTGTTTGGGAGACCAGGACTTGAGGACGTAGGGTCCGGAAAAACACGGCGGCGCCGTGCTGTATTTGCCGCCGGCGGCTTCCGTGGCCTTTTTGGAGATGATGTTGCCGGCCATGTAGGGCAGGGTGGTCATCCACAGGGCCTGGAAGGGTTCCTTGAGGACGATGACGCCGTTGTACTTATCCTTTACCTGGACCTCCTTGAGAGTGGCCCAGTCGCCCTTGATGGGCGATTCCAGCTCTGGATCGATGATCCGCTCGTAGGAGTATTTGACGTCCTCGGCGGTCATCTCGCCGAACCCGTCGGTGAACAGGATGCCGGGCCGGAGCTTGAACCGGATGTGGGTGGGATCGACCTGCTCGATTTCCTCGGCGGCGTCCAGCCGCCATCCCCACTCGTCGCCCGGTTTATACTGGATGAGCTTGTTGTAAATGACGGCGTTGATGTTCTCTTCGTAGAGGTTGGAGGCGATGCCGGGGTCGAGGCTCTGGAAATCGCCGTAGTCCCGGACCCGTAAAATATTGCCCTCCGCGGAAAACGAAAACCGGGGGAACATGGGGATGGCGGCCAGGGCGGCGATGGAAGCGCCGGTTCCTTTGATGAAGTTGCGGCGGCTGATGCCGCCGGCTTGAAGGGTTTGCGTCATTTTTTCGTTCATGGAAGCCTCCTTTTCGGTGTGAGGTGCGCCATTAAAATCCAGATCGCATTATTACCGAATCCGGATGGAATTGTCAAAAAAAAAGCGCCGTGCAAATATGGGTCGAAGAGTGTATATTGAACGCGGATAGACCTTGTTTTGGACTTGGATTCGGGAGCGGACCGGCGACAAGAGTTTTTGTTCATCACGAAAAGGAAGAGAAGGATTGCAACAGTTTTGAGAAATATTTGGCCCGGGTTCCGACCGGCGTATTGGATGGGCCTTTTGACAATCTCGGTTTTCCTGGCCGGCTGCACACGCATCCACCAGGAGGAGCGATGGACTTACAACGCCCTCGAAACCGTCGAAGAAGTCCAGACGGTTTGCGTGGAAAGCGCCCCGCCGGCATCCCTTTGGGTGGATGGAACCTACGTGGGCGAAACGCCCTTGGAAATCCCCTTTTCCTATGGCGTCAACGAGATCCAGTTGATCAGACGCCAAATGGAGACGTCGGGGTTTGGAAACAGGGAGGTTCTCGCTACGGAATCCCAAACCCGCGGTTTTCTTCAGGAGACCGCCCATACCCTCCACTTTCGGGCCTCCGGGTTTCATGACCGGTTCCTGCCGCTGACGGTTCCCCGTTTTGACGAGAGCGTCCATGTTCAGCTGAAAAGAAAGACCGGGCCCGGTTTTCCGGTGACCGTTCGGCTGGATGTCGCGGCCCTGGAAGCGCAGTTCCCCCTGATCCGCCGCATTATCGGGCAACATGCGCTCAGGGGCGGGGAGGACGGCGTAAAGGAAGGCGCGCCGGCGGCCGCGGGTCCGGACAGCCGGCGGCAGCGTTTCACGGTGACGGTGGCCGACCCCGGCGCCCTTTCCGGTCTGATCGATGCGCTCTTTACAGCGGCCCGGGAACGGCATTTCGTTTTCAATGTCGCCGACGCCGCCCTGACCGCCCGGTTCGCCGCCAACCCGGTCCGGGAATTACGGGCGGTCTGGATCGCCTACCTCGACTGGCCGGATGAACGGTCGGACGCCGAGGCCCAGAAAGCCGCCCTGATCCGGATGTTCGACGCTTTTAAACGGCTTCATGTCAACGCGGTGTTCTTCCACATCCGGGTGGAAGCGGATGCGCTCTACCGGACCGACCTGGCCCCCTGGTCGCGGCTGCTCACCGGCGACCAGGGGCGGGACCCCGGATACGATCCATTGGCCTTTGCCGTTTCGGCGGCCCACGAGCGCGGCATCGAACTTCACGCCTGGCTCAACCCCTACCGGACCCGGCTCTCCAGGCGGTGCGGCGCCGATTCGGCGAAGGTCCATCCGGATCATGTTTCACGCACCCATCCCGAATGGGGGCTGGAATTCCGGCTCTCGCGGAAAGATCGGTGCTACCGGATGCTCAATCCCGGCATCCCCGGGGTGACGGCCCACGTCGCCGATGTCGCCGCCGATATCGTCCGGCGCTACGACGTGGACGGCATCCATTTCGACGACATGTTCTATCCCTATCCGGAGGGCACGTTCGCCGGCGCCGGCGGCGAGGATCTCGCCGCTTTCCGCCGCCGGGAAGATGCGTCCATCGACTTGAAAACGTGGCGACGCGACAACATCAACCGGATGATCCGGACCGTCAACGGCCGGATCAAATCCATCGACCCCTTTGCCCGGTTCGGCGTCAGCCCCTTCGGGATCTGGCGAAGCGGCGTTCCCCGTGGCGTCGCCGGCATGAGCGGCCGGGACGCCATTTACAGCGACGCCCTGGCCTGGCTCGAAGCCGGCAGCGTCGATTACCTGACGCCGCAACTCTACTGGAAACTCGGGGGACGAACCGATTACGGCAAACTGCTCGACTGGTGGGCCGAAAAAGGCGCCGCGTTCGATCGCCACATTTACCCCGGCCAAATCGTCTATTATTTGCGGGAGGGGGGTGAAACCCGCGGGCTGGACAAGCCCGAATCCCCCGAAGAGATACTGGCCCAGATGGACCTCAACCGCAACTTCCGGGATCGGGGCGTGCTGGGCAACGTGTTTTACCGGACGGTCAACATCCAAGATCGGCCGATC
>CAZZBE010000061.1:0-19736 GCA_964652715.1 uncultured Desulfobacteraceae bacterium | reverse complement strand
CCGGCGTCCGCCATGCGAACGCCGGGTCCGTTGATTGCACTACAGCACTACAATCTTTTCAGGTATGGATCCGATCAGACCTGCGGGGTTTTCAAAACCCCGCAGGTCTCCGAATACCGGAAAACTATTGTCCAGGTACTTACAACAATGGAGACCGTTGGATGCTGACAATCACAATCCCACCCGATATCGCGTCAACGATTGCGGAAGAAGCCCGGAACCTGGGGACAACAGTGGAGTCCCTGGCTGTAGAGCGTCTCAGAAAATCGTTTATGCCGTCCCATTCCCCCTCGGAGGAAGAGACCTTATTCGATTTTCTATCCGAACACATCGGAACCGTGCACGGAACGACGGAAGCTTTATCAGAGGACTGTGGAGAACGGTTCGTTCGAGGCATGGTGGAAAAACAGAAAAGGGGAACCCACGCCCCAACAAATCGATGCCCTGACGGCCAGAACCCGGTTTGGTGAGCCGATCAAGCGATTAACGGGGACTGCTAAGGTGAATTACGGAAATGAATATCCCAAAAAGGCGAATTCAACGGGACCGCTCGCCATTGGCCGCGCGGGAGTGAACTCCCACGCTATTTTATCATGTCCCTACAGGACATTTCGGAGCAAATCCAGTCCTGTAGGGACGACACATAATAGCGTGGGAATTCATTCCCGCGTGGTCGGCCGGTATCAAATTTGGTATATTTATTCCAGCAATTCGCCTAAGGCATGCTGTCCATACCAGCACTCCGAATAAAGCACTCGCCGCCTCCGCCCCCCGAATCATCGCTTTCTTCCGCGTCATAAGAAATCCCGAAACCTATGACATGCACATCCGCATCGACATCCCCCGACGCCGTTCCATCCCCCAAGGGCACATCCATCCGCATCGCGTCATCGCTTAACCGGGCCTCCGCCATCTCCCGCCAGCCGGCTTCCTCACCATACTCATAGCACCCATATCGTCGTTCGCCGGAAACCGCCGGTTCCGGGAAAAAGAAGGTCGCCTGGCTCTCTCCATCCCCCCCGGATGTTTTCAGCCGGATCAGCCCATAAATCAAATTCCACGGCCGGTTGACCGTATCGGCGATCTCCGAAGGCGGGATGGGAACGACTTCCCGCAGAACGCCGCCGTCGATGCGAAGGCCCAGTTCCCTGCCGGCGGCGGTTTCGAATCGCAGTATCCCGTTCGGTTCCTCGAAGACGCCTTTGTCGAAAACCCGCACGGAAACGTCGTCCGCCGCCGTTTCGCCGTTGGGGTCGGCGAGGGTCAGGCGGAACGTCAGCGCATCGCCTTCGGCGGGCGCTTCGGGCAGGATGGCGGCCGTCACAACGGAGTTGGCCGAAGACAGTGTCGCCGGCGGGCCGTCGATCTGGGTCCAGGCAAAGGTCGCGTCGTTGCCGGGGTTTTGGGACCCCGCGCCGTCCAGCATAATTGTTTCGCCCTCCAATACGACCCGGTCCGGGCCGGCGTCGGCCCTGGCGGCCCGGTGAGGCGATGCGAGGACGACGTCCCGCCGCGTGGTATTTTCGCTTATGACGACGACATCGGGAAATGCATGGGGCTCGAACCCCGGCGCGTGGACGGTTACCGCGTGGTTTCCGGAAGGCAACACCATGACGAAATTCCCGGATGGATCGCTCAGCCCCGACGCGCCGCCCAGATCGCTCCGGACCCGGGCGCTTCCGACGCCGTCCCCCGCGCTGTTGGCCACCCGCCCCACCAGCAGGCCGGGAATGCCCTGGACCGGAATGTACACGCTCAGGTCGTAACCGGTTTCCGCGCCGAAAACCGACGGATCGCCCTGTGAAATCCGGATGAAATAGACGCCGTCCGCCGGGCATCGCCACGAGAGCAATTCGCCCTGGCCGTCGATGCCGTCGCGCCAGTCGTTCCGCTCGGCGATCACCGCTTGGCCGTCTTGGTCATAGAGCGTGATCACGGTGTCGCACCGGGCGCCGGGATTATCCGTGCGGATTTCGTAGGATTGGTCCACCAGGGCGTAAAATGTGAGCCAGTCCGCATCCCCTTCCGCATGAAAATTGTGCCGGGCCGGTTGGACGCCGGGGAAGAGATCGCCGCTCGCCGGCGTCCCGGGGACGGCGATCCCGGCCGCGTCGATGTCGTCGTCCGGTTCGTGGGCGTCCGGTCCGACCGTCTGATCGTACCGCATGGAGATGGGCGGGGAGACGTTGCCCGCCGCGTCCTCGGCATAGATCGTGACGCGATAGGTTCCGTAACGGGAAAACCCGTCCCAGGTTCCCGCGTATCCCTCCGCCGACGGCGTCAGTTCGACGGTCGGCGGCTCGGCGGCGGACAGGGGCGAATCGTCCGGCGGCTCGATCACCGCCCACACCCGGACGATGTCGCCGGTGGTGGTCACATCCGTCGCCCGGATCTCGGCGGCCGCATCGCCCTGGAGGATCCGATCGGCCGGCGCCGCGCCAATGACCGGCGCGTTGCCCGCCAGCCGGATGCCGGCGCCGGCCACGAACCGCCGGGCGGATCGCCCGTCCGAGGGCTCGTTGCCGACGCCGTTGCCGTTGTCGTCCAGCCGAAGCGCCGCCGAGCCGGCGTACCGCGTCGCGTTTTTCGCAAAGACGAACGCGGAATAGAGATCGTCGCCATTGGCGATGCGGCCCCAGAGATACTGGGAAAATGAAATGGGCGATTCGGGGGCCGCCGTCGCGGCGGGGCGCCACACCAGAATCCGATCCTGATCCGGATCGCCGGAACCGGTCAGTTCCGGCGCGAAATCGCCGCCGCCTTCGATGTCGCAGATCACGACCGTCGAACCCGGAATGCGGTCCGCCATCGCATCCAGCCATCCGCGGACTTCCGCCGCGTCCACCGTCTCCGTCGCGTTCAACCGGAATCCCTCCGCCGCGTCGTTGCCGACCAGATACAGCACCAGATCCCGTGTTCTTGTTCCGGCCCATTCCGTCAGGGCATGGGCCAGGCCCTCCCGGGTGGGCGCGGCGTCCACGCCGTCTGAAAAGGCGACCGGGCTCATGAAATAGACATCGTCGGCCGCATACCCCTGGAATCTCAGGGCCTCATGGCAGAGGCCCGCGTTTTTCTCCACGGCCGGCCACCGGGCGGCGTCGGCCGGACCGCCGGCCACGATCACGGCCCGCCGGCGGAGGGGATCGTTGACATGTACCCGGGTCCGATGGGGCGGACTGGTGTTGCCTTCGGCGTCACGGGCGTGGACGGCGATCTCGTAGATCCCCGCGATGTCGAATCGGTCATAAACGATTTCGTATCGATGGGCTTCATTTTCCGACGGCAGCAGGTCCACCGATGGAAGCGCCTGGACCGTGTTGTCCGAAGCGCCCGGTCGATATCCGGGCGGCCGGATGATGGCCCAGACCCGGGCCACCCCGTCCGGGTCGGACACGCCTTCCGCGTAGAGCGCGCCGCTGTTGGTCCCGAACAGGTCCTGCTCCGGCGAGACCGCCCCGATGACCGGCGCATCCTCTGCATAGGCCGTGCCGTTGCCGATATGGACGGTCGCGGCATGATCGCCGTCGGCTTCGTCCGCCAAACCATCTCCGGTGTCGTCTAAAACCGGATGTTGAAACCCCGTGGTTTCCGAAATCGCGTTTCGGGCGGATGTGAACGCTTCTCCGACGCTCCGGCCCCGGAACACCGCCGTCCAGAAATAATTGGAAAAGGAGACGGACCCCAGGGTCACGAAATAGGCGCTCTCGCCGGGGGACGTGGAGCCGGCGACGATGCGGTCCGCGCCGGATGGCGGGGTCAATTGGGGCAGAAAGCCGCCCGATTCGCAGGCGTCGTAAATCACGACGACCTCGCACCCGGCCGCTTCCTGGAGCCGGTCGAGCCAATCGTCCAGAACCGGGGCCGGCAGGGTGGTTTGGCCGCTCAGGCGGAAGATCCCCTCGCCGCCATGATCCACCAGATAGAGCACCAGCCGGTCCGCGTCGGACGCCCATGCCGTCAGGACGTTTTCGAGCGCTTCGACAGTGGGCGGGCCGGAAACCTCCGTCGTCTCCGGGTTGTTGTCCAGATTCACCGCAGCGTCTTCCGACAAATATCGGATCGTCTCCTTGCTAAATCCCTGGTAGGTCAGGACCCGGTAGGCGAAATTGGCGCACATCCGGGTGGCGTCCCACAGATGGTTGCCGGGGAAGGGGCCGCCGCCGGCCACGATGACGGCCTTGGAGACGCCTTCGTCCGCGCCGGTTTCCCGGAAGACCTGGATCCGGTTGTTGCCCATGTCCGTCACGAACACCCGGCCGTCGGGACCGACGGCCACGTCCGCCGGTTCTTTGAGCTGGCCGGGCAGGGATCCGAAGCCGCCGAAAGTCGCGATAAAGTCGCCGTCCGGGGTGAATTTCAGGATGCGGTGATGCTTGCTGTCGGCCACGTAAACATCGCCGCCGCCGTCCACGACTACGCCGCTGGGCCAGGATAATTCGCCTTCGCCGCCCCATGCATTGATGAAGGTTCCATCCGTCTGGAATTTGACGATCCGGTCCCGGCCGGTATCCGCCACATAGACGAAGGGGTCATCGACGGCCACGTCCAGGGGACGGTGCAAGGGGACGTCGTCCGCGTCGCGCCATTCCAGGATGAACTGGCCATTGCGGTCGAATTTCTGGATGCGATGGTTCTCCCAATCGGCGACGTACAGATGCCCGTCGGCGCCCGTCGCGATTCCGGCGGGGTCATTGAAGCGTCCCGCTTCGGTTCCCTCTCCGCCGATTCCCTCAATGTCGCCGGCCGCATCGAAAACCTGAATCCGGTTGTTCAGGGTGTCCGCGACATAAACCTGGCCATCGCCGCCGACCGCCACGCCATAGGGCGTATCGAGTTGCCCCGGTTCAACCCCTTTCTCGCCCCAGGCGTTCACCCATCCGCCGTCGGGCGTAAAGGCTTGAACCCGGTGGTTGTTGGCGTCCGCCACGTAGACGCGACCTTCCCCGCCGATGGCGATGCCCCTGGGTCGGTCGAACTCCCCCGGACCGCCGCCGCGACTTTCCCAGTTGGCGAGAAACCGGCCGTCGAGCGTAAATTTCTGGATGCGGTCGTTGGTCCGGTCCGCCACATAGGCATACCCGTTCGGATCGATGGCGATGCCGGTGGGCGCGTAAAACTGCCGGTCGCCGCTGCCTTCCTCGCCCCATTTCGACAGGAAGGTCCCGTCCGGCCGAAAGCGCTGCACCCGGTCGTTGAGCATGTCCACCACATAAACGACGCCGTCATGGACGGCGATGCCGGCCGGTTCCCTGAACTGGCCGTCTCCTTTCCCGTAGGTTCCCCATTCGTCCAGGAACGCGCCGTCGGCCGTGAATTTCTGGATCCGGTGATTGTAGCGATCCGAAACATAGACATTCCCGTTCCGGTCTGCCGCCACCCCGCGGGGGGAATCGAACCGGCCGTCGCCGTCTCCCTCGCCGCCCCAGTCGGCTTCCAGTTCACCGTTAGGGGAAAACCGGTACATCCGGTGATTGTAATCGTCCGCCACAAACAATTCACCGTCGACGCCGGCGGCGAGGCCCGAACAGGCCCCTTTCGCCGGCAGGGCGACGCCGCCGATCCATTCCCCGTTACCCGTGTATTTCAGAACGGAGGCCGCCCCCTCGCCCGCCACATACAGCACCCCGTCCGGATCAATGGCCACCGATCCGGGATGCGTCATGGGCCATTCCGTCACCAGGTGGCCGTCCCCCGTGAATTTCTTGACGGCAAGGCTGTCGGTGTCCGCGATAAAGACATGCCCCTCCCGGTCAACCGCCATGGCGTTGGGTACGGAAAAATACCAGGGCTGCTGGAGCGTGGGCCAGAGGCGGTCGAAGCGGTAGGGTTGGGCGCGGCATGGAAATGGGTGAAGCGCGGACAAGATGAATAAAACGCCCGATAAGAAACAGGTGATATTTAAAACTGATCGCTTAACAACCACGGAATCCGTTTGCACATACAATCTCATAATCAAAAACCGGTTATTGCTTTAATCGCATTATTGTTATCATGAGGCCGAGAGCTTATGAAGAGCGAAGACCGCATTGCCCATCTCGACGCGATCCTCGCTCTTTTCCACTTCGCATTCAGCGTCATATCCCCGATGTTATTGTCTTATGCCGGCGATATACTGCAACATATACAGCACTTCCTCCATGCCGAATGTGTCGTCGGCGCCTGTCTCGAAATTCGGAACCGATGCAATGTCGAGACCGGTAAGGACCTTCAATCCATCGACGACATCGGCCAGCGTGAATTGCGGCGCGTCGAGAACCTGGATGCGGGTTGTCCTTGGTATGGACTGATAGCCCGACAGATCTTCGGCGTAGATCACAACCGTGTACGTTCCGGTTTTAGAAAAATCCCGGTAATCGGCGTCATATGTCTGATCCTCATCGAAATCTTTCAACCTGACGGCGCCGGTGAGAAGACCCGGGTCCGCGGCATTCGCGTCATCCGTCGGCGGCACGATTTTCGCCCATACATTGCTGAGGCCGTTGGCGGCGCTGATCTCTTTTGCCCAGAGATTTGCCGTCCCGGACATCGCAACCTCCTGGGGGGCGCAGACGGCGCCGATGGCCGGGGGGCTTGACGCCGCCACCCGTCCTCTGCCGATGATCACTTCCCCGGTCAGTTCGTCCTCGGATTCGCCGTCGCCGTCGGTGTCGATCAGCGGCTGCTGGTAAGCATTCATCATCAAGCCGGCGTTGTCATAGGCCAGATAGAGCTTGCCGACCAGATATATATATCGCCAGAGTTGATAGGAAAAGGAGTTTTCTCCTTCATCCAGGAACCAGGCCCGCCGGTTGTGCTGGGAACTGGTAATAACGATGCGTTGTTTGGCGTCGGGCAGGGAAACTTCGGGTGTCAAGAGAGACAAAAAACTGCCGGACAGGCAGGCGTCATAGATGAAGATCAGTTTGCCGGGCATGGTCTCTTGCAGGAGGTTCAGCCAGGTGTTGAGATCCCCGGCCTCTACAATTTCGTTGGGAGTAATCGTATTGTTCAACGAAAAATAGCCGTTCCCGCCATGGCCGGTCATGTAGACGATCAGGTCATCGGCATCCTGAGCCCAGGTGCTGACTGCTTCAGACAGGACGTCGACGGTGGCGTCGGCGTCCACGTCGTTGTTGCCGTCCCCGTTGGCGTCGATAGTGGGCACCGGGCTGATGTAATAAATGTTGTCTTCTGAATATCCCTGGGTGATAAGGGCCTGATAGGCCAGTTTGGTGCATTTCAGGGTGGCGTTCCACAGGGCGTTGCCATAGTAGGGTCCGCTTCCGGCCACGATGATGGCCTTTTTGTTGGCCATGATGTCCACCTCCGCGACCGTAATCGCATCTTCCATTTCAAAGGTTTGGCCATTTGCCGTGATTTTCAGGTGGTAGGCGCCGGGTTCGAGGGTGTTGGGAATCGTCAGAGCGATGCTTGTGGCGCTGTTTACGGTGACGTTGGACACCGGGATTTCTTCCCCGCCGGTTTGGTAAACCGTTATTTCGGGTTCGCCTTCAAAAGCGGTCCCGATCATAATAGCCGGGAGGGCCTGGCCCTGAACCGTGTAGGAGGGGAACACGGATTCGACGGTTAAGGCCACTTCATCGTCTTCGACCGTGACCTGAACATCCGCTGTGTTGTAATCGCTGAATTCAGGGTCTTCGCTGACGGCGTTGGAGGTGATGATGGTGCAGGTTTGGGGGCCGTCGACGAGATCGTCGTCGATGGCGGTGACCGTTGCGGGGACCCCGGTGGACCAGTTTTCGGGGGTGAGGGTGATGGTTTCGGGGGTGAGGGTGCATTCGCTGGGGTTGGAGGTGGAAAGATTGACGGTGACGGTGGATATGGGGGCTTTGGTTAGGCGGAATTTGAATGTCGCTGAGCCTTCGGGTTCGGATATTTTCATGCTCATTGGGTAGACGATGACGCCTTCGGATGGAATTGTTATTTGTACATCGTCTATGTACCAGCCTGCACTTTCATAATGCACATTAGCATTACTACCCGCTCTTTCATGATTATCCTCATGATAAAACCCAATACGTATTTCTTTTCCTTTATATTTAGAAATATCGACGTTCGCATGATGCCAATCTGTGACATATTGTGTAATTGTTTTTTCCGTTATCCAATCAGAATATACGCCATTTTCACGTATACTCACTTGGACTTCACCTTTGTCAGCAGAAGAATAAGAGAAAAACTCTCTAAATCGAAGTAGTATTTCATCCCATGTGTTGACATAAGGCAGGACGATAGGGGGACTAATCAGACGACCCTTTGAACCATATGTATAGTTGCCATTCAACACGGTTCCTACACATTCTGTGCCGCTAAATGCACTTTCAGGGCCTGTAGTAGGTGTACCAATTTCCCACATGCCTTGATCTGAATACCACTGGTTCATACCAGTTTCAAAGTGCTCGATTGTTTCAGGATCAAGAAATTGCACGCCTTGTTTGACAATCTTGAGATCATCTATGTACCAGCCTGTGCCTTCATAATGTACATTAGCATTACTACCTGCTCTTTCATGATTATCCTCATGATAAAGGCCGATACGAATCCTTTTATCACTATATGCTGACAAGCCGACACGGGTTTTGGACCATACAGGTGAGTTCAAATTGATCTTTACCAAGGAATTCCAATCCGACCAATCACCATTTTCAAAAACTTTGATTTGAATTTCACCAAAATCTGCGTGAGACCAATGAAAGGCGTGCCAAAAGATTAAAATAATTTCTTCATCATCGGCGATATCAGGTAAAACAATCGGACCACTGATCAAGCGACTATCAGGACCATATGGATAATCACCATCCAATACAGTTCCCATGCAATTTGCCCCGCTGTGAGCAGCCGCTGGGCCGACAGTCGGTGTACCAAGATCCCAAAGGCCATTATCTGAATACCAATCCCCCCACCCAGCTTCAAAGTCATCCTGAACGATGATTTCCTGGCCCCTGGCATTCTGAATTCCTCCAACAGACAAAAACACCATGCAAAGCACCGCCGCTGACAGAAAAACACGCCTTTCCCAAAAAAGCCTGAACATCCCCATCGTCATCCCCCCTCATTTTTTTGAATTCATCTAAAACCGACCCATCAAGGTTCTATCTCCAAAAATTGAATTCTCAAAGCTTTTCCAATACATGCGTTTCGAGATCAAACGCCCACCCCTTCGCCCGTCTTTCACCCGAAGGCGTATCGATGATAAAATCCCCGGGAATATCGATTCTGCGATCCCCCTCCCGCCACACGGCATTCCGGGTCACGATCTCCCGGTTCTCGATCAGATCGCGGATCCGGACGCCGGACATCCGGAGTTCGCGGTCTTCGAGGTCAATCCGGACCTTGTCGACCCGAAGCCAGTGAACGAGATTTTCTCCTTCATGGAACCGGACCTCCAAATCCTTGACAATGCCGCGGGTGACAAGCCCCAGGTTTCCCGTATCCAGCGATTTCAATGAATCCGTCAGACCGATGCCTTCCGCCGTCCGCGCCCTTTCCTTTTCGGGATAGCGGAACAAATCGATGCGGACGTTTTCCATGACCGCTTCGTTGAAAGGGCGGATGTTAAAGATCATGAATTTTCGCGGCGCGACCCGAATACTTCCGGCCACCAGCCGGAAAACCCGTTTTTCCGACCGATGGCGGGTCAGGGAAAACCCCTCGATGCTCAGCGGACCGGCCGCTTCACGGCGCGGCTTCCTGATGTGGGCCGCATGGCTGCCCGCTCCGTCCGACCACGCCCAAAAGACCAGGCATAAAAGGACGGCGGGAACGGACAGCCAAACAGCGATGTAGACTTTTTTCAGCCTCATGCCATATTTCCGGGAGAATGGGGTGCGACCATGCGGTATTCGGCTATCATTTCATCACGCTTTCGTGCAGGTAATGGATGGCCTCCTGGAGCCCGACCATTTGGTCGTTGTTGACATCCTCGACCGCATCCCGGACATTGGGCACATCTATGCCCGCGCACACCTGGAGCACCATAATCAGTTTCTGGAGAAAAGGATTTATCGACAAATCGAGAATCTCACGCCAGTCATCCTGCTGGAAATCCGGCAAGACGCCGCCGATGGCGGGGTCCGGAAAACTGCCGTGGATGACTTTGTTTTCGGTGTTGAAGTCCGGCAGATAATCGCGGAGATTGTCAATGGGCGAATCAAAAAATTGGGTCAAGTCCAGCATAAATTGATCGCGGCCGCTCCGATAGCGATTGGCGTCCATCATCGCCGGGCCGGCCAGCGCATTCTTCAAATCCGATAAAAACGCCCTGATCTCGGCATCTTCGCTTAACTCATCATCCGTTCTTATTTGAATCCAATCATCCACCTGATCGTCTGTCTCGCTTCGGATAAAATTCGACGCGGCGTTATAGGCGTCTATCCCGGCGAGCAAACTGGATTTCGCCCCGGCGAGCTGATGATCCGGATGAATCGTGAACAGCTTCGGATGCGCCTGGATTAGATCTTCATCGATGCGGAATGCATCTTTGTCTATTTTGTCCAGGATGTCGTAAAGGGCTACATCCGTGTCGTAAGCGTTGAATGTTTGGATTACCGCTTTCCCGAACAAAAGCAATGATTTCGCCATCGCGATATCCCCGAAATCGATCTCCGCCGCCATGTCGAGCGGATAATCGGCCGGCGAAAGGGTTCCCGAAAAGGTATTGGGCACATCGGACAATTGCGCCAGCGCATGATCCACCTGATACAGCACCTGTTCTTTCAAAAACCGCTGTATGCCGCCGCCTGACAGAAAATCCCGAAGATCCATCGGGTTGTCGAAAAAATGGCCAAGATGAATCAATTGACCGAATTCCAAAGCAAACGGCCCCTGGGCAGGGCCAAGAAGGGAATCGCGGATCTGGGCCAGCGCCACCCGGAAATGGGACTCATCCGTTGTGCTCTCCAAGTCGATGGTGATCAGATCATCGTCCTGGGCGTCCGGCTCATTCCGAATGAAGGCCGAAGCCGCCTGATATGCTTCAATACTTTCGACCAATGCCGCTTTCGCGCCCGACAACATCGGATCGCTCAATTTGAGGAGGCTGGGGTAGGCTTCGATGACATCCGATACGATGTTCAGATTGTCATTGTTCGCTTTGGCCGCCAGATCGTCGATGTCCACATCCAGATCATAGCTGTTGAGCCCTAAAATAATCGATTTAGCGAGCTGCAGGATCGACCGGTACAGGGCGACATCCCCATAATCGACCTCGGTTTCCATATCGACTTCATCATTCAGCAATGCCGCGCTGACGACGGTGATCGGCGCAGTCGTTTCGCTCGCCGCATCTTCCAGCGCGTCCAGGTTGCCCAGTGCGCCGTCGATCTGAGGCAGCAAAATGGTTTCCAGGTATGCCAAAACATCGCCGCTGGTCGGGGCATCTGACGGCAAAACGATATCCCCTTCAGCATTTCTTGGAAAATCCGCTGTCCAGGCGTAAAATTCCCGCCCGGCGGCATCGATGCCGAACCGGTCCAGAAGCGTGTTCGACGCCTCGGCATACACCAGATTCAATATTCGCGTCGCCGCGTAAAACAGGTTCGCTTCGGCATGTCCGGAATCCAGCTGAAGCGCCGCCAAAAAATTGTTGTTGGCCTTGACGATGTCCTGGGCTATCAATGCGTCTTTCCCCAGGGCCACATAATCTTCGGCCGTCACAGCATATGCCGGGATGGCCAAGAAAAAGGTAATAATGGTTGACAATACAATCGCCATGGACACGGAAAAACGCTTCACTGCTCTTTTCGGAATCAATTTTTTCCCCTTTCCCGGTTATTGACCCAATTTTCATGCCACTGCCTCTGACACCATCAATAAAAAAGCCGGATCACCTCATCATCCAAGGCGACCCGGCTATCTTTTCAGACCCGCGGCTTTCCGTCCCCGCCTTTCGGCAGGTTTGGCATTTTCATGGACAAAAACAAAAACGCCTCCGATGGATTGTTTTTGAAAATCCATCGGAGGCGTTTATATGTGCGTTTCAAGGACCTTTTTTCATGGAACTTTCCCACTCAAGAGGGCGAAAAAGGATATCGACTTTCATCGCCGGCGATTCGTCTCGGATATATCCACGGCCAATGTTTACAATAGATTGTCCATCGACCGATGAAAGGCCGGAAAACGAATCGACGGCGTCGATGTTAATTCCGCAAGGTGCTCTTTTGTATATACCAAGTTTTCTGATCGAGCAAGGGATTTCGATATATTTTTTTATATATGGGCGAAGAAAATGTACCCTTTTCCTCTGACGCCTGTCAAGTGCCCGATTTCGCCATTTCCTTCAGCAACCGCGGCACGGATGGTAAATGGCGGCCTCTCTTTACCAGGTTGCCCCGGCCGCCCCTGTGTGATAAAAAAAAGATCCCAAAAAACAGAGACCCTTGCAACGCCGCATCAGGAGAGAATCATGCAAATCTATCTCGAAGAAAAAATCGGCAACCCGGATCTGTTTACCGGACGGAAACGGGAACTTCAAAAATATCTCCAATGGATCGAAAACATCGCGGATCGCAATTCCAGGAGCACGGCCATTCTCTCCCGCCGCAAAACCGGCAAGACCGCACTGATGCAACGCATGTACAATATTCTTTTCCATAAAAACGGCGACGTGATTCCGTTTTATTATGAAATCAGAGAAGAAAAACGGTGGGCGATCCATTTTTGCAAGGATTTTTTTCTTCATTTTATCTTTCAGTACATCGCGTTTAAGTCCCGAAAGGCTGAATATATCCGACGCCCCCCCAAAAAAGATCTTTCAGCGGTCATCGAAATTGTCCAAAAAGAAGGATTGGACTACCTGAAAGATTCCATTGAACAAGCGGCATACCTGGTGAAAGAAGAAAACACATCCGAAATGTGGGATTATGTCCGGGACCTTCCGCGCGCCTTGGCGTCGCTGAGAAACGAATTTTTTGTTCAGATGATCGACGAATTCCAGTTTTTAAACAGCAAAATCTACCGGGACGAAGCGATGCAAAACCATATCGACGATTTCGCCGCCGGCTATTTTCACACCGCGGAATATAAAAACGCGCCGTTGCTGGTGTCGGGCAGTTGGGTCGGCTGGCTGATGGACGACCTGATCATGATGCTCCCGGCCCGGTTCACCCTGACGGAACTCGAAAGCATCCCCCAAGAAGAAGCCGTTGAAATGGCCTTTAAATACGCGCAAATCAGGCGCGTCCCCATCACCGAGGAAACCGCCTATATGATCGCGGACATCGGGGAAGGCAACCCGTTTTACATCAGCGCGTTTTTCGATTCCCAGTGTCCGGACAAGGATCTGACCACGAAAGAGGGGCTGATCCGGGTTCTGGAATTCGAAACCCTGAATGAAGGCGGGATCATCAAGAGCGCCTGGATGGAATACGTGAAGACCGCGTGGGCCAAAATCAATGGCCGCGCCGCCAGGCGCATCGTCTTGTACTTGTGTCATCACCGGGACCGGCAGGTCACCCGCAAGGAACTGAGGGAAAACCTGGCCCTGGACATGGACGACCATGAGCTGGAAACCAAGCTGGATTCACTGGTCAAATCGGACATCATCGAACAGGGCGCCTCCAATTTCCGGTACCAGGGCGTCCAGGACAACATCTTCGACAAAGTGTTTCGCGGCGTGTACGCGGAGGAAATCGAATCCTTCGACACGGGAGACATTTCCGAAGATTACCGGCGGATGTTCAGAGCGTCTGAAAAGAAATATCGAAAACTTCTGGGAAAAACCAACCAGATGAAGGGCGCCTTCGCCGAATACCTGATTATCCGCCAGCTCCGGTTTCACGCCCACCGGGACAACGACCGGTTTCGCGGGATGACGGAGAACCTGCCCCCGGATTTCCGCTTCGTCGAATATCAAACGGTGTGGACCTATCGGTATTCGCCCATCGAGAAACGGGATTTTCAAATCGATGTGTTCGCCCGCGCCCCAAAAGGGGCCTATTCCATCATCGGAGAGGTGAAAAATCGCTCGAACCGGGAATTCAACAAAACCGAGGTCGCGGCGTTTCTCGAAAAAATGGCGGAACTCACATCAAGGGAAGAGATTGAAAAAGCCGTGGGCTTCATTTTTTCCGTCAAGGGGTTCACGAAAGATGCGACGGCGTTCATGAAAGCCCACGGCGTGGCGTGGAGTTCGGATGGGCGGTGGCTGGATGCCTGATCCGAACCCACCCGGCGCCGTCACGCCCCAAACTTCTCGATCCGCCCCGCATTGGCCATGGCGATGGGCATCAGGTCCACGGCCGGAATGCGCGGTCCGAGGCCGCCCACGATGCAGGTCCGTTCGCCGAACATCTTGACGGGGTCTTTCCGGCAGTGTTCGGACCAGATGAGGACCGGCACGGGGTGCCAGCTGTGGTAGGCCAGAACCGACGGGGTGGAGTGGTCGCCGGTGGCCGCCACCACGTCCGGTTTGAGATCCATGATCTTGGGGACCACCGCGCGGTCGGCCTCCTCAATGAGGGAGACCTTGCGGTCGAAATCGCCGTCCTCGCCGGCGCTGTCGATCTTCTTCACGTGGAAATAGAAAAAGTCGTAGTCGTCCCAGTTCTTTTTCAGGGTCTCGATCTGGTCGTCGAGGGTTTCGCCGGTCTCCAAAACATCCATGCCCACCAGTTTGGAGACGCCGCGGTACATGGGGTAGCCGGCGATGGCGGCGGCCCGGAGCCCGTAGATATCGGGAAAAGCCGGCCAGTCGGGCTTTTCGGAAAAGCCCCGCAACAGCACCATGTTGGCCGGGTGGTCGTCCTGCAGGGTGTTTCGGGCCTGGTCCACGAACTCGGAAACCCGGTAAGCGGTCTTTTCGGCCGCCTCGGACAACGGTTTCGGGTCCAGCGGCGGCTTGCCGGTCTGTTGCGGGTCGGTGTCGGCCAGTTCAGGGGACTGCTCCTTCGCCCGCAGCACCAGCAGGAACCGGTATTCCTTCACCGGTTCCACAAAGATCTCGACGCCGGGGACGCGAATGGCGTTGAGCTTTTCGCACAACGCCGCGCAGGTCTCGGTGGGGATGCGGCCGGCCCGGCGGTCCGCGACATTGCCGTCGGCGTCGATGGTGCAGAAATTGCCCCGGGCCGCGACGTCGCCGGGCTTTAAATCGAACCCGATGCCCAGGGCCGCCAGGGTTCCCCGCCCCACCTGGTATTGGACGGGATCGTATCCGAACAGGGCCAGGTGGGCCGGTCCGCTGCCCGGCGTCATCCCCGGCCCCACCGGGACATGGAGACCGCAGATGCCGTCGGCGGCCAGACGGTCCAGATTGGGGGTGTCCGCCGCTTCCAGCTCGGTTTTGTGTTTGTCTTTATCCGGCAGTCCGCCCACGCCGTCCAGGACCAGCAGGACGACCTTTTTGTCGGATGGTTTGTGCAATCCTTTGATGATGTCGAAATTCATGATTCCCCTCTTTCCTCTTTATGCGTCGGCCAGGGCCGCCACGCCCGGAAGGGCGCGGCCCTCCAGGTATTCGAGAAAGGCCCCGCCGCCGGTGGAGACGTGGGTCATTTGGTCGGCGACCCCGGCCCTGTTGACGGCGCCGGCCGAGTCGCCGCCGCCGATGTAGGTCTCGGCGTCCAATTGCGTCAGCAGATCGGCGATGGCCCGGGTCCCCTCGTCGAACGGAGCGGTCTCGAACAGCCCCATGGGACCGTTCCACACCACGGTCCTGGCATCTTTCAGTTTGCCGGAAAACCGGTTAACCGTTTCCGGACCGATGTCCAGGATCTTCCAGCCGCCGGGGACCGCGTCGAAGGACACGGTTTCGCGCCCCTCGGGCCGGTCCGGCGATTCGGCGACGACCACGTCCACGGGCAGCATGATCCGGTCTCCCGCCTTTTCCAGGATCTCGCCGGCCGTCTCCAGGCTGTCGGTTTCCGCCAGGGAGTCCCCGATCTCCAGCCCTTTGGCCAGAAAAAAGGTGTTGGCCATGCCGCCGCCGATCATCAGCGTGTCCGCTTTGTCGAGAAGCCGCTCCAGCACGCCGATCTTATCCGAAATCTTGGCGCCGCCGAAGATCGCGACGACAGGAGGGGCCGGATGGGCGATCAGGTGGTCCAGCACCTCGATTTCCCGGGCCATGAGAAAACCGGCCACCGCCGGCAGATGGCGGGCCGCGCCTTCGGTGGACGCGTGGGCCCGGTGGGCCGCGCCAAAGGCGTCGTTGACGAACAGATCCGCGCCCTGGGCCAGCTTTTCGGCGAATTCATCGTCGTTGGCCTTCTCGCCCTCATGGAACCGGGTGTTTTCCAGGAGCAGCACGCCCCCCGGCTCTAAATCGGCCCTGGCGGAGGCCGCTCTGTCGCCGATGCAGTCGTCCGCTTTTTTCACCTCGGCCCCCAGCAGTTCGGAGAGGCGTTCGGCCACCGGGTCCATGCGGAGCGCATCGTCGGGCTTTCCCTTGGGACGGCCCAGGTGGGAACAGAGGGTCACCGCGGCCCCCCCGTCCACGAGATACCGAATGGTGGGCAGGGCCGCGCGGATCCGGGTGTCGTCCGTCACTTTGCCGTTTTTAAGCGGCACATTGAAATCGACGCGCATCAGGACTTTCTTCCCCTGGATGTCCACGTCTTTGACCGTCTTTTTCATGATCTCCTCCCTGTGCGTGATTGCCGGTTGCCCTTGCCGTCCCCTTCGGGCAAGAGACATTTCGTTCTGAAACGCATCTCACACTGTATACCGGAATCGCGCCGCCATCAACCCGTTTTCCGGCACTTTTTCCGGCGGGACCACATAGACCGTCCCGCCGTTCATCAGCGTATGGACCGCGGCGAAATCCAGGAGATCCTCGTCCCCCGCTTCCTGCGCTTCATGGAGGGTGAGGGCGTTGGCGTCCGGATCGAAGGCGCCCCACCGGCGGCGCCCCTCGGCCACGAACAGGAGGTCGATGCGGCGGTCGTGGGCCGCGGGCACGATCTGGCGCAGATCGGTGGAGGTCTCCTCGGTGTGGGCCACCTCCATGTAGGTGTTGACCGCCGCTTCCCGGATTTTTGCAAAATGGTCCGCCGCGATGGTCCAGGCCCGCTCGTGCAATGCCGCCGGGCTCAATTCGTCGGGATTTCCCTGTACGCCCGTTTCCAGGATGTGGGGATAATCGCAGGCCTCTCTGAAGATGGGAAAGAGCATCTCCACGCCCGCCAGCACCAGGGGGGCGTCTTCGTCCCGGAGTTCCTCGCGAAGCCCTTTGTTGACGGACTGGAAAAACCGAAGGACCGCATCCTTGTGATCGTCGTGGCCGACGCCGTGGCCGTGGAACATGGCGCCGCCGTCGTCGGCCCGCCCCCCGGCCCCGCCGCCGGCGTAGTACTGAAGCTGCTTCTGGGGCAGGTCGTAGGCCAGGGCCTGCTGAAGGCTTTCGGGCATGTCGTCGGGCTGGATTTCCTGGACCCGCTGGCGGGTACACTGGAGCAGCCGGACGTTGTTCTGACTCAACGCCAGCACGTAAAACCGCTGGTCGTCGGAGAGAAACGGGAGCAGGGGCTTCAGATGGAACCGGTGGGTGACCACCGACAGTTCGTCGAAGTCCACCGGCAGCCGGAAATACCGGAACACATTTTTGGACAGGAACAGGGCAAACCCGTCGCTCTGGTTCTTCCAGAACGTGTCTTTCTCCAGCAACCGCCGGGCCGGGTTGAAAAAGTCGTCCATGTTTTCCGCCGCCCCCGCGCCCATCTCCTTGACGGCCTCTTCGGCCCGGCCCAGGAGCGTCTTGAACCGGATGGGGTTTTGCCGGGAATCCCCCCGGTCGGTGGGCATGTAGATGGAAACGCAGGGTCCGGCCTGGTTTGTCATCAGGGATTTGAGATCGTCTCGGGTCAAAATATCCATAACTGGCCTCCTTTTATCGGGTCAAGGTTCGTATCGCATGAAAAATATTTGTATATTTTACCGGCTGGCGGAAGAGAAGAAAATGAGGGAAAGACCCTATTTTGGGAAGCCCATGGACTGTAAATCTTCGGTTGGAGGGATGCGGGGCCGCGGATCGCCCGGCCCCGCCGCGACTTTACCGCGTCACCTCCTCGATCCACCCCAGATAAGCCGGCAGACCGCCTTCTACCGACAGGCGGATGATCTCCGGCACTTCGTAAGCGTGATGGGCGCGGATATGGGCTTCCAGGTCGTCGTAGAGGGCGTTACGGGTTTTGATTTGGAGCCGCACCTCCGGGTCGTTGTTGACCTTGCCGTCCCAGAAGTAATAGCTTTGGATGTCGCTGAGCTGGATGCAGGCGGCCAGTTTTTCCTTGATGATGCCGGCGGCCAGTTTGTCGGCGTCGTTCCGGTTGCCGCAGGTGGTGATCACCAGGCAATAGTCGCTGTCGTTTCCCACGGGCGCCTCCTTTCGGTGAGCGGGTTTCCGTTTTTTTCTGTCAGTCTAGAGACCCCAATATCCCTTGTCAACCTATTAATCCTTGACGGATCGCCGCTTTTCCTTAATATGGCGGGGACGGCGACGCCCCTGCCGGTCTATCGGGAAAGGAGGCGCTTTGAGAACCGGACACCTGCCCAAGGGTTCCGGCAGGGATTCGGATCGTAACGATCCAGGAGGATCTGGCCCGTTGCGGGTTGCGCGTTATTTTTTGGCGATGATCCAGATGGCGTGGACCAGGCCGGGGATGTAGCCCAGGATGGTCAGCAGAATATTGAGCCAGAAATGGAGCCCGATTCCCACTTGAAAAAAGACCCCCACCGGCGGGATGATCACCGACAGGATCACTCGAATGGCGTCCGCCATAACAACCGCTCCTTCCCGATTGAGTTTGTCCGCTATTCGTAAACTTCCAGTTTGTCCACGACGCTTTTAACGTTTACCACGTCCCGCGCCAGGTCGGCCACACGTCGTTTCTGGCGCGCGGACGGCACGGTTCCTTCCAGCGTCACGACGCCGTCCCGGGTGGAGACGTTGATGTCGGCGCCGTCGGCGTGCTTGTTGAAGGTCAGGACGGTTTTCACCTTGGAGGTGATCCAGGCGTCGTTGACCGCCTGGCCGGCCTGCTTGGCCGCCGTTCCCACGCTTTCGGAGATGGCGTCCGTCACGCCGGGGGCATCCGGATCGATCTTCAGTTTATCGACCACCTTACGTACACCGGATGTGTTCCGCGCCATCTGGACGGCCAGATCCCGCTGAATGGACGACTTCACCGTTCCGGCGAGCGTGACCACGCCGTTTTTCGTGTCCACCCCAATATCCAGTCCGTCGGTGTTTTTGTTCCAGAGCAGGTTGGATTTTACCCTGGCGGTGATGGTGGCGTCGTTGACCGTATCCATGTAGCCGCTCAGTTTGGAGGGTTCGGTCCGGGCCAGCGGCTGGGTTTCGATGTTGTTCCGGACTTTTTTGACCCCATCGACGCCCTTGGCGATCTCGCCGGCCAAATCTTTTTCCACGTCGTTTTCCACCGCGCCGCTCAGGGTCACCACCCCGTCTTTTACCTTTACGCCGATGTCGAGTGGGTTGAGGTGTTCGTTGAGGGTGTAGGTGGTGGTCAACTGGGATTCGATCCACAGATCCGAACCCTCCGCCGCTTCTTGCGCCGCCAGGGGCGACGGCGCCGCCGCGGCGACGACCGCCAGCAGAACGACGATCAGCAGGTAACGATGCATAATGCCTCCTTTCCGTTTTGCACTTTCATTACAGCCCAGCATGGCAAGCCTCCTTTCCGTCGTCGGGCAATGCCGACGCATAAGGACGTCGGCGCGATAGTTTCTTTATCTTAGCCGTCAGCTTCCAGTGCGCGCCATTCGGCATTCACCCTATT
>CAZZBE010000060.1:0-19737 GCA_964652715.1 uncultured Desulfobacteraceae bacterium | reverse complement strand
CGGCCGAGTCGGCGCTCACCCGCATCCAGATCCTCATGCCGCCCGCACCCGCCGATGATCCCGGCTCCTCTCTTCGGTCCAATCCGCCGCCACGTCGGCCAACGTTTTGACGGCGCGGTTCAGCTCCGCTTCGCCGGCCATGGTGAAGTTGAGCCGCATGGTTTCGATGCCGTCGCCCTCCCGGGCGTAGAAGAATTTCCCCGGCACGAACGCCACGTTCCGCTTCACCGCAGTTCGGTAGACCGCTTCCATGTCCAGTCCCTCCGGCCCTTCCACCCAGATGAACATCCCGCCGTCGGGCCGGGACCACCGGAATTCTTCGGGAAAATACCGGTCCAGGGCGTCCAGCATGGCCGCCTGACGGGGCCGGTAGATGTCGAGGATCGTCGGCAGATGGCGCTGAAGGTGGCCGCCGGCGAGGAATTCCGCCGCCAGGGCTTGGTTGAAGGTGCTGGTGTGGAGATCGGTCCCCTGCTTCACCAGAACCAGCCACCGCCGGATCGCCTCGGGCGCGACACAGAAGCCGATCCGAAGGCCCGGGGCGAAGACCTTGGACAGGGTGGAGACGTAGACGACGTTCTCCGGCGCAAAGGTCTGGATGGGCGGCAGGTCTTCGCCCCGGTAGCGCAACGCCCCGTAGGGGTCGTCTTCCACCAGCAGCGCGCCGTGGCGCTGGATGATCCGGGCGATCTCCTTGCGCCGGTCCAGCGGGAGGGTCCGGCCGGTGGGGTTCTGGAAGGTGGGCACGAGGTAGACGAATTTCACGCCCCCGTCCGCCAAGGCCGCGTCCAGGGATTCGGGGATCAGGCCTTCCGCGTCGGTCGCCATGGAGACGTAGTCCGGTTCGTAGGGATTGAAGGCGGAGAGCGCCCCCAGGTAGGTGGGGGCCTCCACGGCCACCCGGTCGCCCTTTGAAATGAAGATCTTGCCCGCGGCGTCCAGGACTCCCTGGGACCCGCTGGTCACCAGGATTTCGTCGGGCGCGGCCGTCACCCCGCGTTCCGCCAGATACGGCGACAGGGCTTCCCGGAGGGGGCCGAACCCCTCGGTCCGGTCGTATTGAAGGGCCTGGGCGCCGTACCGGTCCATGACGGCGGCGGTCAGGTCCGCCATGAGGCCCATGGGGAAGCTTTCGGGGGCGGGTACGCCGCCGGCCAGGGAGATCATGCCGGGCTGGGTGGCCACTTTGAGGATTTCCCGGATGGCGTTGGCGCCCATCCGGCGGGTTCGGTCGGCGAAAAGATGGGTCGGGGTCATGTCTGCATCTCCTTTCTTGAATGTTGTCCTTACCCTACCGGTGTGCTAAGGAGAAAAACAGATACAGAATCCGGGTTAATTTTGCGGAACAGATGAGGACGGTGGATATGCGGGAAGACGAATACCGGTTTCGATACAAGCAATTGTCCGGGGAGCTGGAGGCGCGGATCAGCGATGGAACCTACGGGCCGGGGGAGAAACTGCCCTCCATCCGGCAGCTCCGCCGAAAACTGAACCTGAGCATGACCACCGTCCACCAGGCCTACCTGGACCTGGAGGCCGCGGGGTTGGTCGAAGCCCGGCCCAAATCCGGCTATTATGTGATGCCCGTCTCCCTGAACCGGCTCCGGGCGCCGGTCCACGCGCCGACCCCGTCCGCGCCCCGGCGGGTGGAGGCGGGCGCCATGGTCAATTCGGTGCTGAAGGCCGCCGTCGACCCGAAGATGCTGCCCCTGGGCTCGTCGGCCATCTCCCCGGATTTGCTGCCGGTCCGGTCCTTTGCAAAGATTTTCAAGGGGCTGTCCGGCGCGGAGGTTAAAAAAGTCATGGCCTATTCCCTGGCCGAGGGGAACCCGGAGCTGCGGCGGCGGATCGCCCTCCAGACCTTGGGCGTGGCGGACGGCGTGTCGGCGGACGACGTGGTGATCACCAACGGCTGCACCGAGGCCGCGGCCTTCTGCCTTCAGGCGATCCTCGAACCGGGGCAGGTTCTGGTCATCGAATCGCCGACCCATTTCGGGTATCTCCAGCTCTTCCGGGCCTACGGGATCACCGTGGTGGAGGCCCCCACCGATCCGGTGACGGGCGTGGACATCGACGCCCTGGCGGCCATCCTCGACCGTCACGACGTGGGGGCGTGCCTGCTGATGCCCAATTTCCACAATCCCCTGGGGGCGCTTATGCCGGACGCGAACAAACGGCGGCTGGTCCGGCTGCTCAACGGACGGGGGATCCCGATCATCGAGGACGACATCTACGGCGAGGTATATTTCGAGGGGACGGCGCGGCCGTCGCTGCTCAAAACCTACGACCGGGAGGGGTTGGTGTTGACCTGTTCGTCTTTTTCCAAGACCCTGGCGCCGGGGTTGCGGGTGGGATGGGTCATCGCCGCCGAGCCCTTCCGGGAGCGGATTCTGCGGCTGAAGGCCGGGTCCAATGTCTGCACCTCCACCCTGGATCAGTACGTTCTGGCCCGGTTCCTGGCCGACGCGCCCTGGGAACGCCACCTCCGGCGGCTGCGGACCGCCCTCCGGCAGCAGGTGATCCGGACGGCCCTGGCCATTCAAAAGGCGTTTCCGCCGGACACCCGGCTGGCGGTCCCGAGCGGCGGCTCTTTACTCTGGGTTCAGCTCAACGAGGCGGTGGACGGGAACGCGGTCTACCGGCGGGCCCTGGAAAACCGGATCGCCATCCTGCCGGGGGCGGTCTGTTCGGCTTCCGGGGTCCACCGGAATTACATCCGCATCGGGTGCGGGTATCCGGTCACGGACCGGGTCGAGGAGGGCATCCGGATTTTGGGGCGGATCGCCGCCGAATCGATGGGATAAGCGCCTAAGCCGTTTCAGCCGTCCTTTTTCTTATCGAACCCGATCTTGGCGAAGATCTTCTGCTTGATCTGGGTGTCGTAGAGTTCCCACTTGTGCTGGCGGTAGTCCTCTTTTTCGCCGCCGGCCAGGAATCCGATGGGGATCTGGAACCCGCCGGCCGACAGCTTGCCGCCGCCGAAATAGTGGCCGGCGGCGTCCTTGCCGAAGGCTTCCTTGATGAACTGGTCCGGGTCCAGGGTGATTTTGGTGGTGCGGAAGGAGCCGATGAGGGTCTCCTCCCATCCTTCGCCGGAAACGATGCCGTAGACGATGGCGGTGTGGACGTTTTCCTCGGTGAGCATAAAATCGGCGGCCTGGGGGATGGCGTCCCGGTCTTCGGTTCTCAGGTAGCCGATGCCGCTGATGGAAAAGCTTTCGGCGATGGCCCGGTTCCGCAGGGCCCGTTCCGTAATTTCCATGGTTTGGCGGGACCGTTCCTGCCGCATGATCTGGCGCAGCAGATCCGCGTCCTTGAAGCGGCTCAGGTAAGAGGCCGCCTGAAAATCCTCGTGCTGGGCGTGGACAAAACCGTTGGTGTCGGTGATGATGCCGTGGGTCAACGCGGTGGCGATCCGGACGTGATCCTGGATGGAGGCGTCGAGATTCAGGAAACCCTGCTGAAGGTATTCCGCATAGATGCTGGCCGTGGCGCCGATGGCGCGGCGGATGTCGACGAACGGCGCCTCGATGTTCTTCTGGGATTCGTGATGGTCCACGACCACCACCGTCGGTACGCCGGCGGCCTTCAAATCCTTCACCAACTGGCCGGCGGTGGCGCCCTGGTTGTCCAGGTAAACGGCGCCGGCGTAATCTTTCAGATCCATTTTGCCCTCGTACCGGATCAGTTCGATATTCAGCAGCCGCACCAGGGCCACGTTCTGCTGGTGGCTGATCCGGCCGCAGTGGACGATGTCCGTTTCGATCTCGTACTGTTGGCAGGCCAGTTGATGGGTGAATGCGGTGGAGATGGCGTCGGGGTCGGGAAAATCCTGAAGGATGATGATGTGGCGTTCCCCGCGGTGCTCTTCCATGGTTTTGATCAGCTTCGAGGTGGGGGAATTGGGTTGCGGCGTGGGTTTGGATTTGTCTTTCGGCTTATCTTTTTCCTTGTCTGGCATCTGAGCCTCCATTGAGCCGTTTACGTGCAGCCGGCGCATTTTTCGGTTGAACCCGTCCCTTGAAGTGTGGACCTGTATCTTACGCCGGTCAACCCCGAATCTGTCCGGGTATTTTCGCAGCCGGTCGGCGTCGTTGGGCCGCTTTTTCGAGGCCCGGGACACGGTGGGGCCGAGCAGTCCGATGGCGACGGCGGGGGTCATGCGGACGACAGATAAATCAACCGAATCAGCTGCAAATCATCGAACTCCACCGCCTCGTCCAAGGCGTCGAATACCGGTCTCAACCGGTTCGCCCCCAGTTCATCGAAAGATTCCATGGCCCGCTGTCTCAGGTCCGGACCGACACGAATCAGTCCCTCCAGCCCGTCCGGCCGCAGGACGCCGCCCTCCTCCTGCACGTACCGATATAGATTGTCGATGACCGTTCTCTGCTTGATGTTAAATTCCGTCGCGAGATCCGCGATCGACCGGCCGTCGTTGTAGGCTTCGCCGATGACCACGGGCCGTCGTTGGGACGGTGGTTTAGAAGAGGTGGACGGTCTCGGCGGCGCAAGCGTGGCGGGTTTGGGGACTTCCTCGATCTCGTTTTCCCGGCAGTAATCCCGGATGAGATCGAGAAACACCGCCCCGTATTTTTGCAGCTTCACCTCTCCGACGCCGTGGATGGCCGGCAGGCTCGCTTCCGACTGGGGAAAATAGGCGGCCATTTCCATGAGGGTTTTGTCCGGAAAGACCGCGTAGGGCGGCACGTTGGCGGCGTCGGCCAGCTCCTTTCGCTTCCGGCGAAGTACTTCGAAGAGGCGTTGGTCGTAGTCAATATCCGCGGGTTTGGCGGCCGGTTTCGGCCGGGTCTCTTCCTGGAGCCGGCCGAGCACTTTTTTTTCGTTCCGGAAGACGGCCCAGGCCTTGTCGGTGATCTTCAGGCTGCCGAATTCGCCGTCCTGGACCATCAACCCCTTTCGCAGAAACAGGCGGGACAGGGACAACCATTGCTTTTTGGCGTACTCCCCGCCGATGCCATAGGTGGATAGCGTCTGGTGATTGTGCTTGAAAATCCGCTGGTTTTCGGACCCCCTCAGCACATCGATGATGTGATTGGCGCCGAAAATTTCACCGCTCCGCTTGACGCAGGAGAGAAATTTCTGGGCCGGGATCGTCAGGTCCACCAGGTCCTCGTCGGTCCGCAGGCAGTTGTCGCACATCCCGCAGTTCTCGACGGCATACTGTTCGCCGAAATAGCGGAGCAGCGGAACCCGCCGGCAGTCGTCGGTTTCGGCCAAATCCATCATGGCGTCCAGATGATCGTAGGCGATCTTCTTTTCCCGCCCCTCCTTCTGGTTGATAAAATATTTGATCTTCCCCACGTCGCCCTGGCCGAACAGGAGCAGGCATTCCGAGCGAAGCCCGTCCCGCCCGGCCCGGCCGATCTGCTGGTAGTAGGTTTCCACATTTTTCGGCAGGTCGTAATGGAGCACGAACCGGATGTTGGGCTTGTCGATGCCCATCCCGAAAGCGACGGTGGCGACGATGATGCCGGCGTCGTTCCGGATGAACCATTCCTGGTTCCGGGTGCGGTCCGCCTCGGGCAGGCCGGCGTGATAGGGTCTCGCCGGGAATTCATTCCGGACCAGGGCGTCGGAGATGTTGTCCACCTGCTGACGGGTCGCGCAGTAAATGATGCCCGAACCGTCTTTAGACGCGTTCAAAAAGTCGATGGCCTGCCGCCATGGGTCGGCTTTGGGCGCTATCCGCAGAAACAGATTTTTCCGGTCGAAGCTGTCGAGGAATTCGCCGGCGCCCGACAACCGCAGAGAGGACTTGATGTCCCGGCGGACCCTCGGCGTCGCCGTGGCGGTGAGAGCGATGCAGACGGCCTGGGGGAAGCGGGACCGGACCTCCGCCAGTTGCCGGTATTCCGGCCGGAAATCATGTCCCCATTCCGAGATGCAGTGGGCCTCGTCGATGGTGAGGCAGTCGAGCCGGGCGGACGCCAGCAGACCCAGGACGGTGGGTTTCAGCAGGGTTTCCGGGGCGATGTAGAGCAACCGGGCCTTGTTTTCCCGGACCAACCTCATGTTTTCCCGGTACGCTTCGGGCGTCAGACTGCTGTTGAGAAAAATCGCCGGGGCGCCGAGTTCGCGCAGTTGGTCCACCTGGTCCTTCATGAGGGAAATCAGGGGGGAGACCACCACGGTCAGGCCATCGAAGATCAGGGCCGGAATCTGATAGCAGATGGATTTCCCGCCGCCCGTGGGCATGATGACCAGGGTATCGTTTTTGTTGAGCACGCTGTCGATGATCTCGGCCTGAAGCGGGCGGAAATCGTCGTAGCCGAAGACGGTTTTGAGGATGGATTGCGGTGTATGGGCCATTTTGAGCAACAATCAGGGTAAAGTGCTGGATTGACGGATACCGGACGGGAATCGCTTGACGCCGTCCGGAAAAATTTTTTAATATCCGTGATAGCATATCTTTCATCGAATGCAAAGGAGGGAGTATAATGGCGTCGTTGTCCCTGCCCAAGGAAGAGGGCGTTACGTACGGTGATTACCTGAGTTGGACGGATGACGGCCGCTGGGAATTGATCGACGGGGTCGTTTACGACATGAGCGCCGCCCCGGCGATCGATCATCAGCGGATATTGGGCGACTTGTTTTATCAGGTCTACACTTTTCTGAAGGAAAAACCCTGTGAAGCGTTTGTCGCGCCGTTCGATGTTCGGCTGCCCCAAGCCGATGAAGCCGACGAGTTTATCCAGAATGTCGTCCAGCCCGACATTGTGGTCGTATGCGACCCGGATAAGCTCGACAAGCGCGGCTCCCGAGGCGCGCCGGATTGGATCATCGAAATCGTTTCCCCTTCCACGGCCGCCAAAGACCACATTGAGAAACTGGCGCTATATGAACGGAACGGGGTTCAAGAATACTGGACCGTTTATCCTGAGTATCGCATCGCCACTGTTTATCTGCTGGGTCCGGATGGTCGGTATTGCCGGCCGAAATCCTATACGGAAAAGGATAAGATTGAATCCGTCACATTGCCGGGGTTGGTTGTAGATCTTAAGACGGTGTTTGTGGGTGTAATGATCTGATCTTTTATGGGTTTGGCCATTGTGCGGTTCAGACAATATATCCGTTCATCTAAGATTTTATAAAATATTATAACATTTCCAGCGATCTCATCTTCCCTTCATTGTGCCTTTGTAAGCTAAAAAACGACCTAAAAACAACATCATAAGAAAAATTACCCTTATTCGCCCCACCCCTGGCACACTCCTTGTAAATCCCTATGCCGGCTGACGATGTCGGGCCCAGCGGCGCCCTCGCCGTTGACCGGGACCCGAAAATCTTTTCGGAACCGGCAATCCGGCGGGTGCGTACCGGACATGGATTCTGACGAAGACATCGACGGCGGCCATTGCCGCCTTTTTTCCTATCGGCCGCCGGCAATGGATTGCGCGGCCGGGTTCGTGTATTATTTTTAGTAACCTTTTTTCAGGTTTACGCGACTTTAGCAACGAGCGGACACGGAAACCCCTTGCTTTTGTATGCCGCAACGCTTTAGAAAACACCCATGAAATCGAATCGATTCAACCCCATCGTCGCCGCGGCCGTGGCGATCATGATGATTTCGGCCTGCATGCCCTTTGCTCCGAATCCGGCGCCGGCCCCGGAAGGAGAGATGCCCCCTGCGTTTTCGGCGCCGTCCGCCGGAGAGGAGCGACCCGATAGGCCCGACAAATGGTGGCGAACCTTCGACGACCCCGAACTCAACCTGCTGATCGCCAGGGCCCTGGCCGAAAATTTCGATCTGAGGATGGCCTGGGCCCGGCTTCGGCAGGCCCGGGCCCTTGCGGTCCAGGTCGGCGCGGCCCTTTACCCGGAACTGACGGCGGAGGGGTCAACGGATCAGGGCCGCCGCCGGACGGAGACGCTCACCGGGGCGGCGACCGGCTCCGTGGAGGACTACGCCATGGGGCTGGTCGGCGCCTACGAGGTGGACCTCTGGGGGCGGGTCCGGTCGGAACGGACGGCGGCCCGGCTCGACGCGTCGGCCTCCCTGGCGGACCTGCGGACCGCGGGCATGACCATCGCGGCGTCGGTGGCGGAACGGTGGGTCCGGATCATCTCCCAGCGGGTTCAGATCCGGCTGCTGGAGGCCCAGCTCGAAACCAACCGGACGTTCCTGGAACTGGTGGAACTCCGGTTCGAAAAGGGCATGGTCTCCGCCCTGGACGTCTACCAGCAGCGCCAGATCGTGGAGGGGGTGAGATCCCGGATCCCCATGGCCGAGGCCAGCGAGAAGCTCCTGCTCCATGAACTGGCCCTGTTGCTGGGAAAGCCGCCCACATGGACGGCGGCCATCACCCGGCGGTCCCTGCCCGTTCCCAGGGGGCTGCCGGCCGCGGGGCTGCCGGCCGATCTGCTGATCCTCCGGCCGGACGTCCGGGCCGCGGCCCTCCGACTGGAATCGGCCGACTGGTCCGTGTCGGCGGCCAAGGCCGACCGGCTGCCGGCCCTCCGGCTGACGGGGACCGCCCGGTACAGCGCGTCCGACCTGGACCGGATCTTCGACAACTGGCTCCTCAACCTGGCGGCGGGGCTGACGGCGCCCGTCCTGGACGGCGGCCGGCGGGCCGCGGCCGCGGATCGGGCCGCCGCCCGGGCGGACGAACGTCTCTGGGACTACCGCCGAACGGTCTACACCGCCGTCAAGGAAGTGGAGGACGCCCTGGTCAGCGAGACCAAACGCCGGGAGCACATCCAGGCACTGGAGGCCCAGCGGGACGCGGCCGGCAACGGCCTGGAGCGGGCCAACCAGCGCTACCGCAACGGCGTATCCGACTACCTGCCGGTACTGACCCAGTTGCTGACCCTCCAGGGCCTGGAGCGGGATCTGGTGGTGCAGCGGACCGAGCTGCTGTTGGATCGGATTCGGCTTTACCGGGCGCTGGGCGGGGCGTGGGTGAACGGCCGGTTTTCTCTGTAGATTAAGTGGACGAGGTGGACTGGGTGGACACAGTGGACACAGTGGACACAGTGGACGGGGTGATATGGCGGTCCACTCTGTCCACGTCGTCCACACCGTCCACACCGTCCACCAATATTGAATTATCAACCGACCCAAATCACGAAATGCGCAAGGCGCCCCAATGAACGACGAAAAACGCCCTGAATCCCCAAAGCCGTCAGGCAAAAAGACCCTTATCCTCAGAATCGCGCTGCCCGTCGCCATCCTCTGCATCGGGCTCCTGGGGTCCGCCTACCTGAAGAGCAGCGGCCCCAAACCCCAGCGGAAACCGCCCCGCAAGATGATCTCCCTGGTCCAGGTGATGCCGCTTCAAAAGAGCGACGAGACGGTCTCCGTCCGGGCCATGGGGACGGTGGTCCCGGCCCGGGAGGTGTCCCTGAAATCCCGGGTGTCGGGGGAGATCGTCCGGACGCACCCGGAATTCGCCCCCGGCGGCTTCCTCTCGGCCGGCGAGGAGGTCCTCCGCATCGATCCCACCGATTACGAACTCGACCTGGCCCGCAAGAAAAGCCAGGTGGCCGACGCCGCCTACAGACTGAAGCTGGAGCTGGGCCATCAGGAGGTGGCCAAACGGGAATGGCAGCTCCTGAAGGGGAACAAATCCGCCAAGGATTCCGACCTGGCCCTGCGCAAGCCCCATCTGGAAAAGGCCCGGGCCGATCTGGCCGCGGCCCGGGCGGAACTGAAGGGGGCGGAACTCAACCTCGAACGGACCCGGATCACGGCGCCGTTCAACGCCGTGGTGCGGGAGCGGCATGTGGAAAGGGGCTCCCAGGTGGCGGCCCAGGAAAAGCTGGCCGATCTGGTGGGGACCGACGAATACTGGGTCCGGGTCTCGGTTCCGGTGGATCGTCTCCGATGGATCCGGATTCCGAGGACGGCGGCGGTGGAAGGCGCCGACGTCGCCATCCGATACGGCGTCGAAGACGAAGAACGGACGGGGCGGGTGATCAAACTCCTGAGCGATCTGGCGTCCGAAGGCCGCATGGCCCGGCTGCTGGTGGCGGTGAAAGACCCCCTGGACCTGTCGAATCCGGCGTCCGACCGGCCGCCCCTGCTCATCGGCGAATACGTCCAGGCGGGGATCAAGGGACGGGAGCTGACCGACGTCTTCCGCATTCCCCGGTCCGCCCTGCGGGACGGCGCCCGGGTCTGGCTCGCCGCCCCCGACGACACCCTGTCGATCCGCGAGGTGGAAACCCTCTGGCGGGACAGCGACACGGTGCTGCTGCGCAAGGGATTGAAGACCGGCGACCGGTTGATCCTCTCCGACATCGCGGCCCCGGTGGAGGGGATGCCGTTGCGGGTGTCCGATGCGGCGGGGACGTTGGAGGATGTGCCGTTGACGGGCGGCGAGGCCGACGGCGTCGAAGGGTGATCCGGCCATGAGCGCCTCCAAAACCCACCGCCGCGGCCCCATCGCCTGGATGGCGGGCCATTCGGTGACCGCCAACCTGCTGATGCTGGTGCTGCTCATCGGCGGCCTCATGCTGGCGACCCGGATCAAAAAGGAGGTCTTCCCTGATTTCGATCTGGATATCGTGAGGATTTCCGTGGCCTATCCCGGCGCCAGCCCCCAGGAGGTGGAGCGGGGCGTCGTGCTGGCCGTGGAAGAAGCGGTCCAGGGGCTGGATGGGGTAGCGGAGGTGACCTCGGTGGCCGGCGAGGGGCGGGCGTCGGTGACCGTGGAGATGGTCGAGGGCGAGAATATCCAGAAGCTGGCCCAGGACATCCAGAACGAGGTGGACCGGATCACCTCCTTTCCCGACGACGCCGAAGAGCCCCAGGTGACGGTGGCGGCCCGGCGGCGCTACGTGGTCTCCCTTGCCCTTTACGGCGACCAGAGCGAGCGGGTGCTCCGGGAATACGCGGAACTTCTGCGGGACCGGCTCATCCAGCACCCGGAGATCACCCAGGTGGGGCTGGAGGGGGTGCGGGGATACGAGATCGGCATCGAGATCTCCCAGGACGCCCTCCGGACCTACGGGATCACCCTGGCGGAGGCGGCCGACCGGATCCGCCGGGCGTCGGTGGAGCTGCCGGCCGGCGCCATCAAGACCCCCGGCGGCGACGTGCTGGTCCGCATGCGGGAGCGGCGGGACTACGGCCGGGAGTTCGGGCAGATCCCCATCATCACGGCGCCGGACGGCGCCCAGGTGTTGCTGGAGGAGATCGCCGTCATCGACGACGGGTTCGAAGAGACCGACCGGGTCGCCACCTACAACGGCTGGCGGGCGGTCCTGCTGGAGGTCTACCGGGTCGGCGACCAGACGCCCGTCTCGGTCTCCGACGCCGTCAAGGAAGTGGCGGCGGAATTCAACGCGGCCCTGCCGTCGGGCCTGTCCGTGGACCTGCGCAGCGACCGGTCCGACATCTACCGGCAGCGGCTGGGGCTGCTGGTGAAAAACGGCTATTTCGGGCTGGGGCTGGTCTTCATCCTCCTGGCCCTCTTTTTGGAGATCCGGCTGGCCTTCTGGGTCAGCCTGGGGATTCCCATCTCCTTCCTGGGCGGGTTCTTCATCCTGTCGCCCGTGGGCCTGTCCATCAACATGGTCTCCATGTTCGCCTTCATCGTTTCTTTGGGCATCGTGGTGGACGACGCCATCGTCGTGGGCGAAAACATCCACCATCACCATCAGCAGGGGGTCGATTGGCCCCGGGCCGCGGTCGTCGGCGCCCGGGAGATCACCATGCCGGTGACCTTCAGCGTGCTGACCAACATGGTCGCCTTCATGCCGCTGTTTTTCGTGCCGGGGTTCATGGGCAAGATCTTCCAGCAGATCCCGGTGGTGGTGATCAGCGTCTTCGCCGTCTCCCTCGTGGAAAGCCTCCTCATCCTGCCGGGCCACATCGCCCATCAGCGGTTTTCCTTCGACCGGGGCCCCCTGGGATGGCTCTCCCGGGGGCAGCAACGGTTCAGCCGGGGGTTTCTCCGGTTCGTGGACAGGGTCTACGGCCCCTTTCTCGACCGGTGCCTCCGGTGGCGGTACGCGACCATCGCAACGGCCCTGGCGGTGCTGATCCTCACCGTCGGCTACGTCCGGAGCGGCCGGCTGGGGTTTGAATTGTTCCCCAAAATCGAGTCCGATTACGCCCAGGTCACCGCCCGGCTGCCCTTTGGGACGGCCTTCGGGCGGACCGAGGCGGTGGAAAAGCGACTGGTGGAAACCGCCCGTTCCGTGGTGTCGGAAAACGGCGGCGAGGATCTCGCGGAGGGGATTTTCGCCCAGATCGACGCCAACGAAGCCCGGGTCCGGATCTACCTGACGCCCCCGGATGCGCGGCCCATGTCCACGTCGGAGGTGACGGCCCTGTGGCGGAAGCGGGCCGGGGAGATGCCCGGCCTGGAATCCCTCCGGTTCGAGTCGGACGCCGGCGGGCCGGGCCGGGGCGGGGCCCTGTCGGTGGAGCTGAGCCACCGGTCCATGGAGGTCCTGGAAAAGGCCAGCGCGGAAGTGGCCGAGGCCCTGGCCTATTATCCCAACGTGACCGACATCGACGACGGGTTCTCGCCGGGCAAACAGCAGATCGATTTTCAGATCCGGCCCGAGGCCCGGAGTCTGGGGCTGCGCGCCCGGGACGTGGCCCGGCAGGTGCGCCACGCCTACTACGGCGTCACCGTTCTTCGGCAGCAGCGGGGCCGCAACGAGGTCGAGGTCCGGGTCCGCCTGCCCCGGTCCGAACGGGCGTCGGAACAGAGCCTGGAGGAGATGATCCTGCGAACGCCGGCGGGCCGGGAGATCCCCCTGCGGGAGGCGGTGAGCCTGAAACGGGGCCGGGCCTACACCGACATCGTCCGCCGGGACGGCCGCCGGGTGGTGACGGTGGAGGCCGACGTGCGGCCCCGGTCCCGGGCCGGCGAAATTCTCGGGGCGATCCGGGCCGAGACCCTCCCCGGCCTCCAGTCGAAATATTCGGGGCTTTCTTTCAGCTTCGAAGGCCGGCGGGCCGACCTGCGGGAGAGCCTCTCGGCCCTTTTCAAGGGACTGCTGACGGCCCTGGCCGTGATCTTCGCCATGCTGGCCATTCCGCTCAACAGCTACATCCAGCCGGCCATCATCCTGACCGCCGTTCCCTTCGGCATCGTGGGCGCCGTGATCGGCCACATGATCATGGGCTACAGCCTGAGCATCCTGTCCATGTTCGGCATCGTGGCGCTGTCCGGCGTGGTGGTCAACGACTCCCTGGTTCTCATCGATTTCACCAACCGCAAACGCCGGGCGGGCATGACCGCCCACGACGCCGTCCACGGCGCGGGGAAACACCGGTTCCGCCCCATCCTCCTCACCACCCTCACCACCTTCGGCGGCCTTTCCCCCATGATCTTCGAGACGTCCCGCCAGGCCCGGTTCCTCATCCCCATGGCCCTCTCCCTGGGGTTCGGCGTGCTCTTCGCCACGCTGATCATCCTGATCCTGGTTCCCTGCCTCTACATGGCGCTGACGGACATTCAGGGGCTGGCGGGAAGATTAAAGATTGATTTTCAGCGCAGCGGTTGTTAAGTTTTTCGGCGATCCATTGCAATCGGAACGGGCGAAAAGCCCCGGGCGGAATTCAGGACGGCGACAAGCGGCATGGCGGCGTTTAACGGACAGAAGAAAAACCCTGAAAACAGCGAAGGACGGATGGAAGCGGAAGGCCTCCGCGCCGCCCTGAAGCGGAGCCGGGAAAACGCCCGCATCCTCTGCGACCTGTTCCGGAAGACGGCCCGGTCCGCGGATGTGGACGGGATACTGGCCCGGGCCCAGACCGTGCTGCTGGACACCATGGCCATGGCGGCCTCGGGCGCCTATTCGATGAAGCCGGAGGGCGACGGGTTGTCTCTCCAATCCTGGCGAAACCTCCCCCTGGAATATCTGGAAAAGGGGCGGACGCTGACGATCGGGGATGTGTGGACGGGGTGCGCCGTTCCGGAACACCGGGTGGTCCGGCTGGATCTGCCGGCCATGTCCGACTCCCCCCTGGGAATCATGGCCCGACATCCCGGATACGCCATGGGGGTCGTCGTCCCGGTCATGGCCGGGCAGGCGACCGTGGGGATCCTGTGTCTTTTTTCGGAGGAAACAAGGGATTTGGCGGAGGACGAGATCCAGTTGCTGGAGATGGTCGGCGGGACGGCGGGCATCCTCATCCAGAACGCCCGGCACATGGCGGCCGTCAACGAAGAACTCCGCGGGTGGGTCGAGGCCGAAAAGGCCCTCATCGTGGCCAAAAAGGAGGCCGAGGCCGCCAGTCAGGCCAAGAGCGATTTTCTGGCCAACATGAGCCATGAGATCCGTACCCCCATGAACGCCATCACCGGTCTGGGGCGCCTGCTGCTCCAGACGGAGATGTCCCCGAAACAGCACAATTACGTCCGCAAGATCCAGTCCGCCAGCCGCGGCCTCCTGGGCATCATCAAGGACATCCTTGATTTTTCCAAGATCGAATCGGGCAATCTCACCCTGGAGGCGGCGCCCTTCAACCTGGAGGATGTGCTGGCCCACCTGTCCAATCTCATCGGCGAGGAGGCGGCCCGGAAGGGGATCGAGCTGATCTTCGCCCCGGAGGCCGACGTGCCCGTCAACCTCAACGGCGACGCCCTCCGCCTGACCCAGGTGCTGACCAATCTGGGCAACAATGCGGTGAAATTCACCGAAACGGGCGAGATCGTCGTCGGGGTGGAGACCGTCCACCGGGAATGCACTTTAAAAGGGGATGCGGTCACCCTCCGGTTCACGGTGAGGGACACCGGCATCGGCCTCACCCAGGCGCAGATCGACAAGCTCTTCCGGTCCTTCAGCCAGGCGGACTCCTCCATCACCCGCCGGTACGGGGGCACGGGGCTGGGGCTGGCCATATCCAAGCAGTTGATCGCGCTCATGGGGGGCGACATCGGGGTCCACAGCACGCCGGGGGAGGGGAGCGTTTTCTACTTTACGGCCCGGTTCCGTTGCCATGGGAGCTGCGAAGACGGCCGGAGGCGGGCCGCAACGCCCCTGGCCGCCAACGCGGAATCCGAGACCCCGCCGCTCTTCGGCCGGGTGCTGGTGGCGGAGGACAATTACATCAACCAGCAGGTGCTACGGGAGAACCTCCGAAAGGCCGGGTGCCGGGTGACCATCGCCGTCAACGGCGAAGACGCGGTGGCGGCCATCCGGGACAACCGGTACGACGCCGTGCTCATGGACATCCAGATGCCCAGGCTGGACGGAATGGCGGCGACGCGCCTCATCCGGTCCGATCCCCGCTTCCGGACGCTTCCCATCATCGCTTTGACGGCCCATGCCGTGACCGGGAATCGGGAGAAATGCCTGGCGGCCGGCATGAACGATTACATCACCAAACCCATTGAACCCGAGCAGCTCTTCACGGTGCTGCGCAAATGGCTGAAGCCGCCGCCGGCGGCCCATGGCCGGGAGCGGGAAGAAACCGGCGGGGACGACGAGACCCGCCCGCCGACCCTTGCGGCGCCGTCCCGCCGAAACGGAAATGCGGCGACGCCCGACGAGTTGAAACGGTTTCACGATCGACTGAAAGGGCTCCGGTCCCGGATCCGGGAGAGCGAATACATCGACGTCGGCGTCGTGGACCGACTGGCCGAAGCATGGAACCGGTCGGCGTCCGGCCGGCTGCCGGCCCTGGACCGGCTTCGGCGATCCCTTTCCGTCTTCGATTACGACGACGCGCTGAAGCTCGTCGAGGGGGCGATGCGGGTTCTGGAAGAACGTTTGGGAGAACAAGGGGAAAGAGAGGATCATGACTGAAGACCGGAAACAGCAGGTGCTCATCGTGGACGACAACCCCCTCAACATCCAGGTGCTGGCGGAGGGGCTGGCCGATGAATACGGGGTGAGGATCGCCACCCGGGGCCGGAAAGCCCTGGACATCGCCGACGCCGATCCCCGGCCCGACCTGATCCTCCTGGACGTGATGATGCCCGAAATGGACGGCTACACCGTCTGCCGGAAACTCAAGGAGGAGGATCGCACCAAGGACATCCCGGTCATCTTCATCACCGCCAAGGACCACATGGAGGACGAACTCCACGGCCTCTCCCTGGGCGCCGTCGATTACATCACCAAGCCGTTCCAGTTTCCCATCGTCGAGGCCCGGGTCCGGACCCACATGGACCTGAAACGAAAAAACGACCTCCTGGAAAAACTCGCCCTGCTGGATGGGTTGACCGAAATCGCCAACCGCCACGCCTTCGAAACCCTGCTGCGAAAAGAATGGCGGCGCTGCATGCGGTCCCAGAAGGAATTTTCCTGCCTGATGATCGACATCGATTATTTCAAGCCCTACAACGACCACTACGGCCACGGCGCCGGCGACGACTGCCTGCGCCGGATCGCCAGGGCCATCAAGGACGCCCTGCGGCGTCCGGGGGATTTCGCGGCCCGGTACGGCGGGGAGGAGTTCGCCGTCCTGCTGCCGGAGACGAACCGCGAAGGCGCCGCCACCACCGCCGGCGAGATCCGGACGGCGGTGAAACGGCTGGGGATCAACCACGAATACTCCGAAGCGTCGGCCACCGTTACCGTCAGCATCGGCGCCGCCTGCGTGGTCCCCCAGGAAGGAGAATGCCCCAAAGCCTTCATCGATCTGGCGGACCGGATGCTTTATAAAGCCAAACTGACCGGGCGGGACCGGGTGATGGTGCGGGGAGCGGTCAGCCCGGCCTGACCCGCGCCACTTCCCCGTCGGTCATTTTCGGCAGTTCGGCGGGATCGAGTTCGAACAGGGAGTTGGGCGTCCCGGCGGCGGCCCAGATGACGGCGTGGCGCAGCAGGTCCTCGTCGATCCACGCGCGGATGGGTTCGGCATGGCCCAGGGGCGGGACCCCGCCGATGGCGAAGCCGGTGCGGGTGCGGACGAACTCGGCGTCGGCCTTGCCGATGGGTTCGCCGGCCAGGTCCCGCAGCCGTTTCTCGTCCACCCGGTTGGCTCCGCCGGCGATGACCAGCAGTGGATCGCCGGAGGTTTTCCCTTTGAAAATTAGGGATTTGGCGATCTGGGCCACGTCGCACCCCACGGCCTCGGCCGCCTCTTTGGCGGTGCGGGTGGAGCCCGGGAGTTCCGCGACCTTGAAGGAGAACCCGCGGGCCGCCAGGGCTTCCTGGACCCGGCGGGCGCTTGGGCTGAGGGAGGATGCCGTCATGTCGATTCTCCTTTCCGGGGGGATGCCAACTCCGTCAGCCCGAGCCGTTCCAGGGTTTCGGGCCGGGGCTTGCCGTCTTCGTCCCATCCCCGCAACTTATAATAATCCGACACCAATCGATCCATGTCGTCCTGGGTGATCCGGTGGCCCGCCTGGGGCCCGCTGGGCAGAGGTTCGGCCATGAACCGCTTGGGAATGGCGTCCTCCCGTCGGGTGAAGCCCTCGCGGAGGTTGAACAGCCGGACCAGGTTCCAGATCCGTTCGCCCAGGATCTGGAGGTCATCGACGGACATCCGCTGTCCGGTAGACGCCGCCAGCAGGTCCAGGTAGGTGGGCCGCTCGATGCCGTACTGGGCGAAGTCGCATTTGACCAGGGCGTCCAGGGCCGCCAGGTCGTTTTGTTTCTCCACGACGATCTCCGCTTTTTTCTCCAGGCCGAGCTGGGCGATCGGTTCGCCCTTCCACTGGCCTTCGACCTCGTCGAGAATGGGAAACGCCCGCTGGTGGCAGCCGCCCCGGTCGGCGGTGGCCGCGGCCAGGGCCATGCCGGGCACGCCCCGGGGCCCCCAGGCGGGATATTCCAGCCCCTTGATGTGGACCGCCATATCCGGCGCCTCGCCGCCCAATGCCTCGGCGGCGCGTTTGACGCCTTCCCCTAACAATTCGCCCAGCCGGCCTTTCCGCTCCGCGATGAGATCCAGCAGATGGTCCGCCGCCGGGACGCCGCCGAAGGCCAGATCGACGCCGTCCGTATCATCCGGCCCGATGACGCCCTTTTCAAACAGTTCCATGGCGAACCCGATGGCGCCGCCGGCGGACATGCCGTCGATGCCCATGGCGTCGCACCGGTGGGCCAGATGGGTCACGGCCCGGATGTCGGCGATGCCCAGGTTGGACCCGAGCAGCCCCAGGAGTTCGTATTCCACGGCGTCGGAGACGATGCCGGCGTATTTGCCGGCGCGGATTTTGCCCATCTTGGAGCATCGGATGGGGCATCCGGCGCAGGCCAGATCCCGCTGCCACAGTTTTTCCCGCTGGGCCCCGGGTCCCAGCCCTTCGGCGCCTTCGAAGACGCCGTCCCGGTAGTTGCGCACCGGCAGAAGCCCGGTTTCGTTGGCGAAGGGGATCGATCCGGCGGTGCCGTCGAGGGTGAAGGGGCCGATGGTCTCCTCGTTGAGTTGGGCGCAGGCCGTCTCCACCGCCGTTTTGAAGGCGCCCATGTCCGCCACGGCGACGGGCCGCGTCCCCCGGATGGCGATGGCTTTGAGGTTTTTGGACCCCATGACCGCGCCCGCGCCGCCCCGTCCGGCCTGGCGGTTGTATTCGCAGGCGATGAGGGCGTAGCGGATCCGCCGCTCGCCCGCCGGCCCGATGCAGGCGACCTTGATTGTGGGGTCCGCCAGTTCCGCCTTGAGGGCGTGGTTGGTTTCGAAGGTGTCTTTGCCCGCCAGATGGGCCGCGTCCCGGATCTCGACCCGGTCGTCGTCGATCCACAGATAGACCGGGGCCTCGGCCTGGCCCGTGAGGATGAGCCCGTCGTATCCGGCGTATTTGATTTCCGGGCTGAAATGGCCTCCGAAATAGGAATCGAGGAATGTGCCGGTCAGGGGCGATTTGGCGATCACGCAGCCCCGCATGGCCGGGGCCCGGGTGCCGGTGAGGGGACCGGTCATGAACATCAGCGGATTGTCCGGTCCCAGGGGGTCGCATCCGGGCGGCGCCAGATCATACAGCAACTTCGCCCCCACGCCCTTGCCGCCGACGAACCGGCGTTGGAGATCGGGATCGAAGGGGATCGTCTCCACCCGGCGATGGGTCAGATCGATCTTCAGAAATTGTCCCATGTAGGATGTGCTCATCGGGCCGCCTCCGTTTCTCCCACCAGGGACAGGGCGTCCGCCGGGCAGGCGGCCACGCACTCGGGCGCGCCGCCGCACAGGTCGCATTTGTACGCTTTTTTCTCCCAGACCCGGATCATCCCGATGGGGCAGGCCTCGGCGCACTGGCCGCAACCGATGCAGACCTCCCGGTCCACAACGGGAATGGCGAGATCCGCCGACCGCGAAATGGCCCCGGTGGGGCAGACGCGGAGGCAGAAGGCGTTGTCGCACTGGTGGCAGACGACGGGATGGTTCACCCGGTTGTCGGGCCCCATCCCGATGATAAGATTGCCCCGGCGGGGGTTGTACCCGCCGTGGACCCGGGCCGAGCAGGCGAGCTGGCAGATGGCGCACCCGGTACACCGGTCGAAATGTCCCACAAGATATGGCATCGAAGATTTTTTCCTTTCACTGGCGTGGCTCATATCCGTCGGTGAGGTCATCGACGGTCTGGATTCGTTCGAATCCGCATCAAAAGATCATAGGCGACTAGAAAAACCACGTCAACCAGAGAAAGGCCTGGGGGGAGGGGGCGATTTTTAGATCGGTCTTCGGCAGGGAAAACCCGCCGAATTCCGTGCCCGACCCGCCGAAATAGAGGCTGGCGCCAGCGATGCACCGGAGGGACTGGCTGATGTCCCAGACGACCCGGGGCTGGACCACGCCGGAAGGATCGGCCAGGTTGGCGATGACGAGCAGGTAGAGATTGACCAGCGGGTGGGCCT
>CAZZBE010000059.1:0-19826 GCA_964652715.1 uncultured Desulfobacteraceae bacterium | reverse complement strand
ATCGGTCCAGCAGCAGGTTGGGGTCGATGACGTTTTTTTTGGATTTGGACATCTTCTCCACGCGGCCCACCGTCGCTTGACCGCCGCATTTGCGGCAGATCCGCTCCGCGCCGGTCTCCTCGATTTCGTCCGGGAACAGGAAGCCGTGGGCCGGGCAGGCGACGGTCTCCTTGCAGACCATCCCCTGGGTCAGCAGCCGGGTGAAGGGTTCCTTGCAGCCGATGAGCCCCAGGTCGTTGAGCACCCGGGTGAAGTACCGGGAGTAGAGCAAATGAAGGATGGCGTGCTCCACGCCGCCGATGTATTGATCCACCGGCATCCAGTAGTCCACCGCCCCCTTGTCGAACATGGCCGTGTCGCACCGGGGGCTGCAATACCGGTCGAAGTACCAGGAGGACTCCACGAAGGTGTCCATGGTGTCCGTCTCCCGGCGGGCCGGCCGGCCGCATTGCGGGCAGACTGTCTGGATGAAGGCCTCCAGGGAGGGGAGGGGCGATTTGCCGCCTTCCAGGAGTTCGGCATCCTCGGGCAGTTCGATGGGCAGGTCCGATTCGGCGGCCGGGACGATGCCGCAGTCGTTGCAGTGGACCATGGGGATGGGCGCCCCCCAGTACCGCTGGCGGGATATGCCCCAGTCCCGCAACCGGTAGTTGACGGTCTTTTTGCCCACGTTCTCCATCTCCATCCGCTCGGCGACGGCCTCCATGGCCTCCCGGTTGTGGAGGCCGCTGAAGTCGCCGGAATTGACCATGGTCCCGTCGCCGGCATAGGCTTCGGTCATGGTCGCCGGGTCCGGCGCCTCGTCCGGCGGCTGAACGACGACGACGATCTCCAGGTCGTATTTCCGGGCGAATTCGAAATCCCGCCCGTCGTGGGCCGGCACCGACATGACGGCGCCGGTGCCGTACTCCATGAGGGCGAAATTGGCGATGTAGACGGGCATCCGACGGCCGCTCATGGGGTTGATGCAGTAGGCGCCGGTGAACACGCCCTCTTTTTCGTATTCCTCCACGGCCCGGCTGGAACGGTCCGACAGGGCCATCCGGTCGATGAAGGCGGCCGCCGTTTCCTCCTGGTCGGTTCCCCGGGAGAGGGTCGTCGCCAGCGGATGCTCCGGCGCCAGGCACATGAAGGTGGCGCCGAAGACCGTGTCCTGGCGGGTGGTGAAGACGGTGATCTTCTCGTCACGGCCTTCCACCGGGAAATGGATTTCCGCGCCCACCGACCGGCCGATCCAGTTTTTCTGCATGGTGGTCACCTTTTCGGGCCACCCGGGCAACCGGTCGCAGTATTCCAGCAGATCCTCGGCGTAATCGGTGATCCGGAAAAACCACTGCCACAGCTTTTTCTGGCGTACCGGCTTGCCGCACCGCCAGCACATCCCGGCCTCCACCTGCTCGTTGGCCAGGACCGTCTGGCAGGTCTCGCACCAGTTGACAAAGGATTCCTTCCGGTAGGCCATCCCCTTTTCGTACATTTTAATGAAAAGCCATTGCTCCCACCGGTAGTATTCCGGGCGGCAGGTGGCGATCTCCCGGTCCCAGTCGTAGGAGAAGCCGAGCCGTTTGAGCTGGTCCCGCATGGCGTCGATGTTCTCGTAGGTCCAGCGGGCCGGATGGGTGTTGTTGGCGATGGCCGCGTTCTCGGCGGGCATGCCGAAGGCGTCCCATCCCATTGGGTGGAGGACGTTGTACCCCCGCATCCGCTTGTACCGCGCCACCACGTCGCCGATGGTGTAGTTGCGCACGTGGCCCATGTGGATTTTGCCGGACGGATAGGGGAACATCTCCAGCAGATAATATTTTTCTTTGGACGGATCTTCCGAGACCTTGAACAGGTCGGTTTCTTCCCAGAACGTCCGCCATTTGGCTTCGATGGTTTGGGGATCGTATTTTTCTTTCATGCCGTGGGTCGCCTCCCGTGATGTCGTTTTAAAACTCGCCCATTCATACAATAATATCCGACCAATAGCAAGACGCCAGATGATGGGGCTTTTCAAAGGGGGGCTTTTGTGGTAATGCCTTGTCTATTATGACACAGACCATCTGCATCGCCAATCAGAAGGGCGGCGTCGGCAAGACCACCACGGCGGTGAACCTGTCGGCGGCCCTGGCCATCTCCGGCAAACGCACCCTGCTGGTGGACTGCGATCCCCAGGCCAACGCCACCACCGGCGCGGGCCTGGACAAGAACGCCGTCGACCATACCCTCTACCATGGCCTGATCGGCGAGGCGGGCGCGCGGGACCTCATCCAGGACACCGACATCGACCGCCTCCGGGTCATCCCCTCCCGGGTCGAACTCATCGGGTTCGACGTGGAGATGATGGAGCGGCCCGACCGCGAAAAGACCCTGAAGCGCCTCCTGTCCGATCTGGACGGCGACTTCGACTACATCCTCCTGGACTGCCCCCCCTCCCTGAGCCTTTTGACGGTCAACGCCATGACGGCGGCGGACAGCCTGCTCATCCCGCTCCAGTGCGAGTTCTACGCCCTGGAAGGGCTGGGGCAGCTGGTGGGAACCATGCAGCGGATCCGACAGGGGCTCAACCCCGACCTCAGGATCGAAGGCATCCTGCTCACCATGTTCGACGGCCGCACCAACCTGGCCCAGCAGGTGGCGGAGGACGCCCGGAACTATTTCAAGAACCAGGTCTTCGGGACCATCATCCCCCGGAACGTGCGGCTGGGGGAGTCGCCCAGCTTCGGCAAACCCATCATGATCTACGACCCCCATTCCGTGGGCGCCAGAACCTATGAGGCGCTCTGCCGGGAGATCCTGGCCCGCGGAAAGGCGACCCGATAAGGTGACATATGCCTGATCCTTCACCCCCCAGCAGCGAAGCCCGCAAAGGGAAGAAACGGGCCCTGGGCCGCGGTCTCGACGCCCTGATTCCGGGGATCGGCGGCGGAGACGACGCCCCCGGCGCCGCCCACATGTCCCGGGAGTATTTCCTGTGCGATATCGAGGCCATCCGGCCCAATCCCTATCAGCCGCGAACCCGGTTCGCCGAAGAGGCCCTGAACGAACTGGCGGAGTCCATCCGGGAACAGGGCGTTCTGCAGCCGGTTCTGGTGAGAAAGGTCGAAACCGGGTACGAAATTATCGCCGGCGAGCGTCGTTTCCGGGCCGCCAGGCGGGCGGGCCTGGGCCAGATGCCGGTGGTGGTCAAGGACATCTCCGACGACCGGCTGCTGGAACTCTCCCTCATCGAAAACATCCAGCGCCAGGACTTAAACCCCCTGGAAGAGGCCGACGCCTACCACATGCTCACCACCGAATTCAACCTCACCCAGGACGAAGTGGCCCGGCGGGTGGGCCGGAACCGGGCCACGGTGACCAACTTCCTCCGGCTCCGGGGGCTGCCCGACCCGATCAAGGAGACCATCCTCGACGGGACCCTGAGCATGGGCCACGCAAGGGCGTTGCTAAGCGCCGACACCCTGGCCCAGCAGAGCGCCGCGTGGCGGGAGGTGGTGACCAAGGGGCTGTCCGTCCGGGAGACGGAAAAGCTCATCCGCAAGCTCAAAGCCAAACGGAACACGCCGGAAAAGCCCAAACCCGACGAGAACGACCGGTATTTCACCAGCGTGGCCGAGGACCTCTCCCGGTATTTCGGCGCCAAAGTGGCGATCAACCGCAAGGGAAAAAAAGGCAAGGTAGAGATCGAGTTTTACAACGACGACGACCTGGACCGCCTTTTGGGGCTGCTGAACCGGTCGTGAGGTTCGGCATGGGGGCGAGATGGGTCGGAGGCAAATAAGAGCAGAAGGAGGGCGATTCGATGAACACCGGATGTGTCAAGGCGAGGTTGTGGGGCCCGATTTTGATCGCGGGCCTTCTTTTTGGGTGGGGTTTCGGGGCGGCCCATCTGCATGCCGCGGACTGGACGGCCCAGCAGAGCCATGTGGTCGAGGATCTGCGGGATGTTCATGGCGCCGCCGCCGATCAAGTTGTTGCGGTAGGGGATGGCGGCGTCATAATCCGCTACGACGGCAGCGCATGGAGCGCCATGTCTGGAACCGAAACGGACCTCCGGGGGGTGTGGGCGCGTCCGGACCCCATCGCCGGCATCGACGCCTTTGCCGTGGGCGTAAATGGCCGAAGTTATCGCTATGACGGCAATTCAAACGGGCTCTGGACGGAAAAAGCCACACCCACGGACCAGCGGCTCAACGGCATAGCCGGAACCGGCGACGGGATTCTTTTCGCTGTCGGGTTTAACGGCGCGCTGCTCCGTTTTGACTTGGCCGATGCCGCTTCCGGATGGCAAACCATTACCAATCCCGCGCCGACCAACGCTTACTTGTGGGATGTCTGGGGATGTTCAGATTGTTCGATGGCTTTCGCCGTGGGATTGTTCGGCACGATCATCGAATATGACGGTGAAGAATGGCGCCTGATCGCCAGTCCAACCGAAGAGAACCTTCTGGCTGTCTGGGGAAGCGATGAGACGGACGTCTTTGCGGTGGGGAACAAAGGGACGATTCTTCATTATGACGGCGTCGACTGGTCTCAAATGACCTCGGGCGCGACGGACGTGCTGGCCGGCGTCTGGGGAAAGACGGCTACGGACGTCTGGGCTGTGGGAAACAACGGAACCATTCTGTATTATGACGGCAATGCCTGGTCGCCGCAGGACAGTGGCGTCTCGGCCTATCTCCAAAGCGTCTGGGGGACCCCCGACGGCGTCTTTGTCGTGGGGACGGGCGGGACTGTCCTTTACCAGGGCGCCCAGGGACCGACAACGGCCGCCATTAACGGCACGGCGACCGCCGTGATCGCAGGGAAAACCGTTCCGGTCTCCGGCGCGGTGGTCAGCGTTTTGGGAAGCGAGATCCCGTCCGCCGAAACCGGCGAGGACGGTCAATACACCCTTGCCGGCCTCCGGGAGGGAACCCATACCCTCCAAATCGAAGCGCCGGGCATGGACCCGATATTCAAGGATGTCCAGGTCGTGGAAGACACGACCCAGACCGCCGATCTCGAAGTGAACCCGCCCACATGGATCGACGCAGTGGTCGATGACCAGGTGACCGCCCTCACCGCCGAAATCGACCGGTTGAAAGCCGAGATCGACGCCATGTACACCCAGGAAGAGCTGGATGCCGCCGTGTCGACGGCCCTGGTCCCCTTCGACGTGGGCGTCCAGGGCAAGGTGGGCCTGGAAGAGGCGATCCACGCCCTTGAAGTCGCGGCCGGCGTGAAATAGGCGCCGGCTCGTGCGAATTACGGTCGCCGCCACCTCCGGCTTCTGCATGGGCGTGCGCCGGGCCGTCGAGATGGTGCTGGACGCCCCCGGCAAGCACCGGACGCCCATCTACACCTACGGCCCGCTCATCCACAACCCCCAGGTCCTGTCGCTCCTGGAGGAAAAGGGGATCACCGCCCTGACCGAAATCCCCGGGTCGGGAACGGGGACGGTTCTCATCCGGGCCCACGGGGTGCCGCCGGAAGCGGCGGTCCGGCTGGAAAGGGCCGGGTTCACGGTGATCGACGCCACCTGCCCCCGGGTGATCAAGGTGCAGCGGATCATCCGGAAGCACGCCGACGGGGGGGACGACGTGATCATCATCGGCGACGCGGACCATCCCGAGGTCATCGGGCTGATGGGCCACGCCGACGGCCGGGGCCATGTGGCGGGAAGCATGGCGGCCCTGGAAGCCCTCCCGGCGTTCGACAAGGCCATCATCGTGGCCCAGACCACCCAGAACACCCGGTTTTTCGAAACCGTGAAGGCGTGGGCCGCCGCGACCCATCCCCATTACCGGATCTTCGACACCATCTGCGATTCCACCGAAAAGCGGCAGGCGGAGGTGAAGCGGCTCGCCGAATCGGTGGACGCCCTGGTGGTGGTGGGGGGACGGAACAGCGGCAACACCCAGCGCCTGGCCGACATCGCCAAAGCCTCGGGCCGGACCGCCGTTCATGTGGAGACCGAATCGGAGCTGGACCCGGAGGTCCTGTCCGGCGCCCGAAGCATCGGCATCACCGCCGGCGCCTCGACCCCCAACTGGATCATCCGCCGGATCTACCGGACCCTGGAGGCTATGCCCTACAGCCGGAAAAAGAAAAGCTGGCGGGGCGGCCTCTTCAAGGCCCAGCACGCCCTGCTGCTGACCAACATCTATGTGGCCCTGGGGGCGGGATGTCTCTGCTACGCCTGCACCCGGCTCCAGAAGATCCCCGAGCCGGCCCCGTACATCGTCATCGCCGTGCTCTACGTCCTGTCCATGCATATTTTCAATCATTTGACGGGCCGGGAGGAGGACCGGTACAATGATCCGGACCGGGCCCGGTTTTACGACACCCACAAGCGGTTTCTGGCGGCGCTGGCCGTGGCGGCGGGGGCCGCCGGGCTCCTCACCGCCTTTGCGGTGGGGCCGATCCCGTTTTTGACCCTTCTGGCCATGAGCCTCATGGGCCTGTCCTACAACCTCCGGCTCCTCCCGGCGGGTAAATATCGGCGAATCCGGGACATTCCCGGCTCCAAGACGATCCTCATCGCCCTGGCCTGGGGCGTCGTCACCGCCGTCTTTCCGCCGCTTTCCGCCCGGGGCGGAATGGGCGTCGGCGACGTCCTGGTGTTTCTGGCGGCCGCCGGCATGGTGTTTATCCGAACGGCCTTTTTCGACATCCTCGACATGCAGGGGGACCGGATCGTGGGCAAGGAGACCATCCCCATCATCCTGGGGGAGAAACGGAGCCTGACGCTGCTCAAACGGCTGCTGTGGGCCGCGGCTTTGCTCTTTGCGCTGCCGGCGCTCCTGGGACCGCTGCCGGGACTCGCGCTGCCCCTGACCCTCTGTCCGGCGTTTTTTTACGTTGTCATGCGGGCCCACGAGCGGGGATACATGTTGCCGGGCGCCCGTCTGGAGTTTCTGGTGGAAAGCCACTTCATCCTCTTCGGCGTTCTCACCCTGTGCTGGTCCATGGCGGTTTAGAACCTCGGTTCCGTTCCCGCGATCAGACGCCGGATGTTGTCCTTGTGGCGAATGAAGATGAGCGCCGCCGCTGTTCCGGCGCAGATCGTCAGGGGGCCGGAGCCCAGGGCCTCCCAGATTACCAGGGGCAGGGATGCCGACGCCGCCAGTGAGGCGGCGGAAACCCGGCTCGTCATGCAGGCGAAGAGGATGAAGACCAACAGGGCCGCGACCACGCCCCCCGGCGAGAGGGCCAGAAAGCACCCCGCCGCGGTGGCCACCCCTTTTCCCCCTTCCCGCCCCTTCAGATAGAGCGGGAAGAGGTGGCCCAGGAATGCGCACAGGGCCGCCAGACCGACGGACCACTGCCCCGCGGGCGTCTCGATCCCGATGGCCCGAACCGCCAGCAGAACCGGGACCGTCCCCTTGAGAACGTCCCCCGCCAGCGTCAGGGCCCCCAGCGGCGTTCCCGCCACCCGGCGCACATTGGTGGCGCCGATGTTCCGGCTTCCTTCCCGGCGGATATCCACCGATGTGAAAAGCCGGGTCCAGACAATCCCCCAGGGTATGGAGCCCAGCAGGTAGCCCAGGATGCACAGGGCGGCGGCGATCAATGGCGTCATAAGGATTTCCCGAATGAATAATTTTTGGAAAGGCGACCGTTTGCGACGGCCGCAAGTTCGACTATGTCGTTTTTAACCCCAAAACGGAGCGCGGTTCAACCCGGAATCCGCCCATCCGCCCTCCTGTTCACGGCGGCCACCCTTTTGCTCCTTTATCTGAGCAGCCGGGTCCACTACCTGTTGTTCCACACCCTTTCCTACAAGGGAATGGGGATTTTCGCGGACTATGATTTTTACGCCAACCAGGTGTCGAGAGCAAGGTCCGGCGCATCCTGCTCAACCTGATCCGGAACGCCGCCGAGGCCCTCCATGACGCCAAAACGCCGGCGCCCCGTATCGATCTGACCATCCGGCGCGAGGGGGATGCGGTCCTGTTTCGGATTTCGGACAACGGCCCCGGCATTCCCGAACCGATCCGGGACCGGCTTTTCCTGCCATTCGTGACCGGCGGAAAATCCGGCGGCGCCGGCTTGGGGCTGGCCATCGTCGATCAGTTCGCGACGGCCCACGGCGGGGCCGTCGATTATCGGTCCTCGGCCGAGGGGACCGTGTTCACCGTCCGGCTGCCCATGGCATAGCCGGCCCCGCTATTCGGCGGGCGCCGCCTCGGTCGTCGCCGGTTCCTCCGCCGCCTCCGCTGGCGGTGCGGGGGGCCGGGAAGTCTGTTCCAGAAGCTTGTCCGACTGTTCCTTCACCCGGGCTTCGAGCTTGCGAAAGCCCTCCTCGATGCTGGTGGACATCTCCACCAGGGAACCCTGGCTGATGATGATCCGGATAAGCCGGGGGATCTGGGTCCGGGCCGTGGACGTCAGGTACACCGGCTGGATGTAGAGGATGGAGTTGCCCACCGGGAAGATGATCATCCGGCCCCGTTTGATTCTGGATCCCTCCTGATCCCACAGGCTGAGTTCCTGGGAGATCCGGTCGTCGTTGTCGATCAGCGAACTCACCTGGGCCGGACCGTAGATCTGCTGGCCCTTGGGGAAGTCGTAGGTGAGGATCCTGCCGTAGTTCTCCTCGTCGCAGCCGACGATCATCAGGGACCGCAGGTTGTCCCGGCCGATGGGACTCATGGGGGACAGGAGCATGAATTCATGGGTTTTGGCGTCGAAGAGATTCAGCGTCATATAGTAGGATCGCTGAAGGGAGGTTTCCACCCCGGCGAACTCCCAGTGGTCCTCCTGCCGGTAGAACAGTTCGGGGGTCTTCTGGTGATATTTTCTGTACACGCTCATTTGAATCTCGAACAGGTTTTTCGGGTAGCGGATATGCTTTCTGACCTCCGGGTCCATCTCGCTCATGGGGGTGAACAACCCCGGGTAAATCCGGGCGTAGGCCCGGACGATGGGATCTTCGGGATCGAAAAGGTAGAATTTGACGTCCCCGTGGTAGGCGTCCACCACGATCTTGACCGAGTTTCGGATGTAATTGAACTGTTCGGATTCGTAATGCTGGTCTTTGTAAAAGCCGGTGTACGGATAGAGATTGGAAGAGGTGTAGGCGTCCTGGATCCAGAAGAACCGGTCTTTGCCCGCAACGATGTAAGGATCGCCATCCAGCAATAAAAAGGGCGCCAGGTTTTCGATGGCCGCCTGGATGTTCCGCCGGATCAGGATCCGACTCCGATCATTGGTTTTGGTGGTGAAAAAGATGTTTTTTTCCCTGAAATAAAGAGCGAAAACCCCTTTTTTCAAAAGGTTGGATATGGGGACGCCGCCGCGGCCCTCGTAATTCGTCACCGCGTTGTCGTCCTGCTGCGGGTAATCGATTTCCCCCTGTTCGTTGGGCGCGATGGCGTAATGGTATTTCTCCATGCCGAAATAGATGCCCGGCTCGGCGACATTGTAGGGGAGATCCGACTGGAGGGGCAGGTTTCGCATAAACCATTGCATGTCCTCATCGCCGCCCTGCGCCGCTGGATTCATGACCGCCCCGTACCCGTGGGTGTACTGGAGGCGCTGGTTGATCCAGCTCTGGGAAGTGGCCGGCAGCTTCCGCACGCTGATCTCCCTCGCTCCTATGTTGACCTGCTGATAGACGCCGTTGACGGTGTACCGGTCTTCGTCCACGCCGGGGAACGAGTAATAGGGACGGATTCCCTGTCGTTGCTCATAGACTTCCCCCAGCACGTCCCGGTCCCAGACCGGAATGTTGCGAAGGCTTTTCTGCACGTCGATGTCTTCGGCGATGATCTTCATCACCGGCTTGACCTCGTAGGGACGTTCTTCCACCGCCGCCAGATCGAAGGCGCCCAGGGTGGCGTCGATGTTGTTTTGGATATAGGGCCTTTGACGAACCATTTCGTTGGGCGCCACGATGATCTGGTCGATCAGTTTCGGAATGAACCGGGTGTGTTCCAGCCCCAGAACCAGGAGAAAAACGATGGCCAGGCCCGCGAACAGTTTGCCGCCTTTCCGGAAATGGATGAACCGGATGAGCGCCAGGGACGCCAGCGTGAAGAACAGGATCTTAAGCCAGATCAGGGGAAGGTAGAACCACATCTCCACGAAGCCGGGACCGAAGAAAACGGTGACGGGGTCGTCCATATACAGCAGGCCGTACTGTTGAAGGAAATACCCCCAGACCTGGATGGCCAGCACGATGAGCACCAGGATGGTGAGGTGGACCAGCGCTCCCCCGGCCAGTTTCTGGTTCTCTTTGTTGAGGAGGCGGTTTTCGAGCCAGTAGAGGCAAAGGACGGCCAGAAACAAAATGGCGAAGATGATGAGCAGTTGTTTCTGGATCAGCGTGTAGATGGGATAGGAAAAGAGATAAAAGGAAATGTCCGTGCCGTAAAACGGATCCGACAGGTGCTTGCCGATGCTCTCCGTGGACGGGGCGAAGAGATACAAAAGGGTCTTTTCCCAGATCCGGTACAGGGGAATGGCCACCAGGACGGCCAGGACCACTGAAAGCGGGGTGTAAAGCCGCATGGAGCCGGTTCGGAAGGGCTTGACGATATCCCGCCGGTCCGGTTCCTGGAGGCCCTTGCCGTTTTTTTTCACCATCTCCGTGTTGCCCAGAAATCGGGAGGCGATGCGGAAGTTGAGAAAAAAGAGGAAAAAAAAGACCACGGTCACGACCAGGAATACGAGGGAAGGATAGATCAGTCGCTGAAAGAAATAGAGGGTATACTCCAGGGAGGAGAACCACCAGTAATCGACGATGATTTCCAGCGTCGTCCGGCGGGTCAGCAGGTAGCCGAGCCCTGCCAGAAAAGCCAATATGGCGAGAATCCACAGCCACTTCTTCAATCTTCGCATGCGTTTCCTCCTCGCGTAAGGGGGGTGAGGGCGATCATTCAAAAATGATGATAAAAATCAGACCTATCCTAACAGAGGTCGCCGCTGTTTTCAAGCAGGTTTCGCGGGATGTTCGCCGATCCCGTCCGGATGGGCGGGCCGTCACGACGGCCGGGGCGGGAGGGGGAGACGCCGCCCGTAAAGACGGCCGACGAGACGGACCAGCAGCCAGAGAAAAAAGACCGGCAGGATCACGGTCTGGAGGAGGAAAACGGTGATCAGCGTCACCATGAAACTCCCGTAGTCCGAGAGCTTTTCCTTCAGGGCCGCGACGGTCTCCCGGATCTTGACCGAATCCATGAGCCGGTCGATGTACCCCCGGTCCGCCTCTTTCCGGACCAGTCCGGACTCGGCGATCTCCTCGTTGACGGCTTCCAGGGCGCGGAGGCTCTCTTCATATTTTTCCTTTAAAAACCGGTCGTAGATCCCCTCGTTCACCAGGGCCAGGGCCGGCAGGCAGAACCGGATAATGAGGGCGACCACGACCAGCCGGGTTCCGGCGAGGCGAATATCGAAGCGCCCCCATCGGCGCCGCCAGACCCCCGCCAGCAGGAGCAGCATGGCGACCGGCAGGAGGCATTTCAGGCCGGCCCAGGCCCCCAGCTCCATGAGAAAGGCCTGGACCCCCAGGGCGGTGGTGGAGACCAGCATGACCCAGGAGAAGCGTTCCACCAGGTCGTTGATCGGGTCCAGGACCTCCCCCAACGCCAGGGTGACCCCCACGCCGGCCGGCGAAAAGGCCACGTCGGTTCCCTGGGCCACGGAGATGAGACCATTGACGCCCCGCGCCACCCCGTAGGTGTAGGCCGATCGGCGCAGGGTCTCGGCGTAGTAGGCGTCCCCCTTCTCGTCCAGGATCCGGGCCCCGGGCAGGGCCAGCAGGCGATCGAAGACCGAAAAACAGGCCAGAACGCCGACCACGACGACTATGCCGCTCCACATCATTTTGCGTCGGTTCGACGGCGAAGCAATGGATTCCATGATTTCCCCTCCTGTTCCGTTTGTCATTGGCGACGGCGCGTTGCTCTTTCTCTCTAATACGCCGGCGGCAAAATTTCAATGGATCTGCCGATTTCCGGGGAAAAGAAGGCGCCTTCCCGGTTGGGGACTTGATCTTTTTCGTGAATTGGCCCTATGATGGCCCATCATGCCGAGGTTCGGAAACGCCAAGGGCAACGGGAGAAAGAGCCATGACGCGGATGAAAAGAAGAGGAACGATCGGGCTGGCGGCGTTGCTGCTGCTGGCCGGCGGGTGCGCGACGCTTCAGGGAATCGTCCAGAAGCCGGAGGTCCGGTTCGCCGGGGTCTCCCTGGATCACATGACCCTTTTCGAAGCGACGCCGGTGTTCAATTTCAAGATGACCAACCCGAATCCCGTCCGGATCGCGGTGGGGGCCATCACCTACAACATGACCGTCAACGACCGGAAGTTCGTCAACGGCGTGGCGGACAAGGGCGAAAAGATCAAGGCCGGAGAATCCGAGATCGTCTCGGTGCCCGTCAACATCAACTACCTCGATCTTTTCGAGACCTTCACCGAATTCAATGCGTCCGAGCAGGTCCGCTACAACCTCTCCGGCGACATCGACGTGGGGCCATTCCAGATCCCCTTCGGCCACGAGGGGACGCTGACTGTGCCTAAACTGCCCAAAATATCCCTCAAAAACGTGGCGGTGTCGGACATCTCCCTGACCCGGGCAAAGGTTCAGTTGATTCTGGGGATCGAAAACAACAACCCCTTCGCGGTGAAGCTCAACGGGCTTCAGTACGGTCTCAAATTGGGGGGGAAGGAATTTGCCCGGGGCGAGATGCGGGCCGTGCCGGCGGTGGACGAGAAAGGGGTTTCCACCCTCACCATCCCCATGAAGGTCAACTTTTTCAAGCTGGGTCGCTCGGTGTACAGGCTGTTGAAGGAGACTTCCTCCATGTATGAGCTGAGCGGCGAGATGAAATTCGACATCCCCAGGCTGGGGGAAAAACGGATTCCCTTCAGCCAGACAGGGAGCGTGCCGGTCATCAAATAACGGCCCCGGCGCCGGCGGAGAACCGGGCGTTACCCCGACGCTGCGAACAGGACGGTTTCTTCGTAAAGGAGGGTCGGTTCGTTTCCGGCCAGGACCCCGTTTTCAGGGGCGGCGTCGGACATATCGGATTCGTCCAGTGGGCCCCATTCCTCCCGGTACATGGCGTTGAAGACGATGTCGAACAGCACCCGGGACAGGTCGTAGGCCGACAGGCGGGGCGTCTCTTTCTCCATCAGCCGCAAGAGCTGTTTCTGGCGCTGGGACTGGGATTTGAGCCGCTCCAGATCCCGCAACAGCCGCAACACCTGGGTGCGCATGCCCGGCGGCATCTTGGGCAGGTTCTCCCCTTTTTCCCACCGCTCCCGCAGCCGGCCGACCTCCATGGCCGGCGCCCGCAGGAGGTTTTTCCGGTTCTTGTCGCTGTGGAAGATCACCTGGGCGTCCACATATTTCCGCACCTGCTTTTCGGTGTTCCGCTGCTCCCGCCGAATGTCTTCTCCGATCATGGCGCAGACGTCGGGCGACAGGTTGACGGGGATCGATTTGAGGCGCCCTTTTTTCCCGGATATTTTGGATTCAAATTCCGCCGCGGCGCCGCTCCAGTAGATACGGCTCACCTCCTTGAACCCTTCGGAAAGGGGGAGGTTCAATTCGGTGGTCTTTTGGATGGTCTTTTTGGTCTTGAAGAGGAGCTTGCGGGTATGTTCGAAAAGCAGTTCGCCGGTGACGATGTTGTAGATCATGGCGACGGCCGCCTGCCAGTCCTGGTAGTTGAACACCAGGGGCAGTTCCGTCAGGGTCTGGCCCAGCAGCCGGTTGGGGAAGAGGTGGGACGGCGTGGCATAGGCCGGGGTGCCGGCCAGCAGGGGTTGGGGGATCTCTTTTTCCGGATAGTCGGTGAAATCGACGGCCGTCTCAAAGTCGATGAGGCCCAGTGAAGCGTCATCCGGGGAGGCGATGAAGAGGGGGTATTTGTCCTTTTCGGCCACGACGAAGAGGTTGTCCGGCTTCAGGTCCCGGATGGCGACCCGGCGTTCCCGCAAACAGGCCAGCAGGTGGAGGATGTTGTAGATGAGCCCGGCCATCTGGGTTTTGTTCTGGATGAAGGACACGTCCCGGACATATTCCAGCACTACGTCCCGGTACGCTTCGACCTCCTCGGTAAACTCCAGCAACACCCCCCGGACCATATCGTTGAAGGCGTCCAGGAATCCTTCGGGGAAGGATTCGTCCAGCCGGACCACTTTTCTGTCCGCCAGGTGGAACAGAAACCACTCCTGTTTCCGATAGGCGGGAATGGGGAAGGTCAGCCCGCGTTCCCGCATCATGTCCGAGAGGCGGGTTTCGTACTGGGCGTATACCTTGTTGATCTCGAAGCAGATGTTGAGGTTCGCGCTCCCGTATTTGTTTTCGAATTCCAGGATGTCCCACAGCAGGTTGTGGGATTTGAGGATCTCTTCGCCCATCCGCCACCGATGCACCTCCGGGTCGTGCATGGCCTCCACCACCTGGGAGAGGAAGGCGTATTTGGACAGGTCCATGACATAGGCGAACCCGCCGGAGACTTTCAGAAACTCCTGTTCGGTCGGATGGCCGCGGAGCCATTGGATGTACCGGGCCTCCAGCTCCGAGGCCTTCAGGTCCGCGGCGTCTTTGAAGGGATGGATCTTCCGCATGATGGCCGTCACGCCCGGCGCCACGAATTCGATCTCCGGTTCCAGCTTCACCGCGATGCGGCCTTCGGTATGCAGGCTTTCGAGGTAGTCGTCGAATCGTCCGATGGGGGCGGGGGGAACCTTGATCACCAGGAGGTTGTCGTAGGTCACCTTGAAACAGGTGCTTTTACTGCCTTTGGTTCTGGAGGCGGTCCGGCTTCGGCTTCGGCTCTTGGTCCCGGGATTTTCGCCGATGACCCCGACGCTCATGCGGCGGCGCTCCCATTTTTTGTTTTTGTGAACCCGCAGTTCATAGGTGAGGTCCGGCCCTTCATCCTCGGCGCTGATCTGCGCCACCTGGGCCGGGGCGTCGGGCTCGACGCCGCACTGGCGCCGGAAGAGTTTCAAAAACAGTTCGATGACCGCGGCCCGGTCCGGGTCGGGTTTGTGTCTTCCGGTATATCGTATATAATCTGTATTCATTGTTCCAGCGGGCGCTGCTTAACCTGAGATCGCCAATGTCTATATCCTTAATTTGTCGGAACCAATGATAGTATGAAGGTCTTTTTTTTTCAAGGCCGTTTTGACTGAACGGGTTCCTGGCCGGAAAGGGAAGGAAGAGATCCCGGCGGGCGGCGCGGCGCCGCCGGGGATGCGTCTCTGGATCGGCATGCCGCCGCCCCACTGAAAATCCGTCGAATCGACCCTTCAGAAAGGTTAGGCCGCCTTGTAGACGCCCCGTTTGACGCTTTCGATTTTGCCTTCTTCTTTCAGTTTGGAGATTGCGTTGTGAACCGTTCGGACGGTGAATCCGGTGTTCTCGGCGAGAGAGGAGGGGTCGAGGCCTTCCGGGGATTTGTGGAGTTCTTTCAGCACCGCATCGGTGGAGGACGTCTTGGGCGGTTTTTTCCTCGACGTTTTCTTTTTGACCCCGGTTTTTTTGGCCGTGGATTTTTTCTTCGTCGTCCTGGATTTGGGGGCCTCGGCCGCTTTTTTCTCTTCAGCGGGGGCTTCGGCTTCAGGAACGCCCTTTTCATCAAGGTCCCGCGGTTGAAAGTTTTCCAGCCCTTCGGCCACTTCTTCAATGCCCTTTGCCAGCGCCTTCAAGCCCTCGGAAATGCTTTTCAAGAAGATCTCACTGTTTTTCATCATCTGACTCCGACTCTCTTTCTTTCATGTGAAGGGTTTAAATCTTGAATGAATAATCGGCAACTTCCGGATAAAGTAACGAGTACCATGAAAAAATCAAGAGGAAAGTGAATAATTTTTTAATTTTTAAGGAAACCGGTTCTGAAAAGGAGGTCCGCGGTTTTCGGACAGTCTCTTATTTCCAGCAGAAAAAGTGGACGTTGAAAGGGTCGTCCGGGATCTCCGTTACGGCGACCTCCTGAAAGCCGGCGTCGGCGAGCATCTCCGCGGCCTTTTCCTTTCCCCACATCATGCCGAGCCCCGCGCCGCCGTTGACGCGACCCACGGGCATGCAGTGCATGAGGCTGACGGTGTAAAGAAACGGTCCCATGGGATGATCCGTGTTGCCGGCGATGTCCGTGTGGGCGGCGATGTCGACCATGGAGAAGCAGCCGCCGGGTTTCAAAACCGCGTGGACGGCCTCCAGGGCCTCGGCCGGCCGGGTCTGGTCGTGAACCGCATCGAAGGCGGTGACGTAGTCGAAGGCTTCTTTGCAATCCGGGTCATCCTTCATCTTCACGGCGTCGAGAGCATGGAAGACGACGTTTTTCAGACCCCGGCGGGCCGCTTCCTTTTGAGCCAGGGCGATGGCCTCGCCGGAGATGTCCACGCCCGTGAACCGGCCGCGGGGGAATGCTTCGGCCATGAGCAGCGCGGCGAGCCCTTCGCCGCAGCCCATGTCGCAGACATCGATGCCGTTTTGAAGCCGCTTCACCATCCGCCCGTCGTCCACGGAGGGCAGGAATCGATCCACCAGCACGTCGCGGTGTTTGGCGTCCGCCAGTTCGGTCATGAAATTCTGAAACCGGGGATAACGATCGTAGGAGACGCCTTCGCCGGTGCGAAACCCCGCAACCACCGGTTCCATGGCGCAGTGGATCAGCAGGGGGATTTCCTGGGTGTACACGCCCAGGTTGGCGTTGCCGGACCGGCGGGCCAGCAGGTCGCCGTGGGATCGGGGCAGGTGAAACCGGTCCTCTCCCGCTTCACCCCGGGACAATTCGATAATCCCGCCGCAAACCATCACCCCCAACCATTCCTTCAGGTACCGCGGATCGACCTCGGCGGCCCCGGCGATGGTCTCGGCTTCGGCCGGTTCATCCATGGCGTCCATGGCGTCGAAGACGCCGGTCCGGTATCCGATGGCCAGGGCGAGGTTCAGGGCCCCGCCGTTCAGGATGTCGGCCATCTTTCGGGAGAAATCATCGGGTTTTGGATGGGTCCCTTCGGTCACGGCCGCGGCTCCGCATTTTCAACATAAAGGCTGAAAGGATTGTAATAACTAAAAAAGGCCGATCCAAACAGGGGTCGGCCTTCCAAAATCCTGGTGATCCCAACGGGACTCGAACCCGTGTTTCCGGCGTGAGAGGCCGGCGTCCTAGACCACTAGACGATGGGACCCGATAGCGCTCACTCAATAAAACGTAAATTTACAAAAAGAGAGTCCGCATGTCAAGGGTTAAATTGGCGGCTGTTCGATTTTTTTGGGGACCCGTCCTTTGCGAAAGCCGACGGCGAAATAGACCAGGCATCCGATGAAGGGAACCAGGGCGATGACGGCCCACATGGCTTTTTTGCCCAGGGTCCCGAAGTCCTTTCGGGCGATGTCGAAGATGGCGAGCCAGGTGATGGCGATGAAGGCGATCCCCACCCAGATGAAAAAGGCGATGGTGCTCATGAGGGAGCCTTTAAGATCCGGTAAATGTCCAGGATGGCGTCCACGTAATAACTGCTGTGGTTATAGGAATAGACCACGTCGTAGGCCCGGTCGGCGGGGATGCCCGGATACCAGCCGTTGTGGCGCAGGTAATTGGCGATGCTCATGATGGCGTCGGCGTGGTTGAAAAGATCGACCCGGCCGTCGCCGTTGCCGTCCCGGCCCAGGGGAACGATATTGGAGGGGATGAACTGGGAGATGCCCATGGCGCCGGCATAGGAGCCTTTGATGCTCAGCGGATCGAAGTTTTCAGTCCGGACGTAGCGCAGGAAGGCCGTCAATTCGCCATAGGCCCAGTTCGATTTCCGATGGGCCTTGCGGTCGAAGGATGCCCGGCCCAGATGGGTGGCGCCGCTCACATGCCGCCATAACGCTTCCCGGACCCTCGAATCGGACAGGGCCGCCATGGTGGACAGGGTGTTGAGGACCGACCGCTTACCCACGTAGGTCCCCAGCCGGGTCTCCACCAGGGCGATGGCGGCGACGACCTCCCGGTCGACGCCGTGGATGCGTTCGGCCGCCGTCAAAGAAACTTTGTGGGTCGCCATATACCGCCGGGCATTATGGATGGCGGCGGGTTCCTTGAACTGGTCGTAGTTGAGTGACCCTTCCGAATGGACGAAATAGAGGGACACCCCCCGCATATCGAAATCGATCCGCGGGTCGGCGTAGATCTTCCGGATCCAGGTCCCGTCGAATCCATCCCGCGTCAACCGCCGCTGGAGGGACTTGAAATAGGCGCTGTCGGCGCCGGCGAAGCAGGGCGGGGCGACGGAAAGGAGGGTCGGGAGAAGGGAAAGCAAAAGGCAGCAGAGGGCCGGAAGGCCGAAGGCGTCGCGGAACATGGGGGATGGACATTCTCCTATTATTCATTATATTTAACATCACAAATCGAAGGGACCGGCCGGTTGGGCCCATCCCTTCGTTGACGCCGCTTGATAACGCCTAAATGACATGTTAATAAACGGTTGTCAAATGATATCGACGCCTCTCCGACGGGGCCGTAAGGACTTCTGTTGAAAAAAAACGCCAAAACCATTTACTCCTGTCAGGCCTGCGGGTATGAGGCCCCCAAATGGATGGGGCGCTGCCCCGACTGCGGGGGCTGGAACACCTTCGCGGAGGCGCGGACTTCGGGCGCCGCCGGCCGCGGCGCGGCCGGCGGCGAAGCCAACCGGCCCGTCCCCATCGACGCCGTCGATCCGGACGACGAAGACCGCATCGCCAGCGGCATCCAGGAGTTCGACCGCGTTTTGGGCGGCGGGCTGGTCCCGGGCTCCATGGTGCTCATCGGCGGCGATCCCGGCATCGGCAAGTCGACCCTCATGCTCCAGGCCCTGTATGGGCTGGCGGTCCGGGGCCATCGGGTCCTCTACGTGTCGGGGGAAGAGTCGGTCCGGCAGATCCGGCTCCGGAGCCGGCGCCTGGCCGCGGCGGCCCCCGGCCTGCTGGTGGTCTCCGAGGTGGACCTGGAATCCATCCTCGGGATGGTGGAGACGGAAAAGCCCCACGTGCTGGTGATCGATTCCATCCAGACCCTTTACAACAGCGAATTGCCGTCGGCGCCGGGCAGCGTGAGCCAGGTGCGGGAATCGGCCATGCGCCTGATGCTCATGGCCAAAAAGACCAACGTCTCCACGTTTCTGGTGGGCCATGTGACCAAAGAAGGCGCCATCGCCGGCCCGCGCCTCCTGGAGCACATGGTGGACACCGTCCTCTATTTCGAAGGCGACCGGAGCCATGTCTTCCGGATCCTGCGGGCGGTGAAAAACCGGTTCGGCTCCACCAACGAGATCGGGGTCTTCGAGATGAAGGAGGAAGGGCTCACCGAGGTGGGCAACCCGTCGGCCGTGTTCCTGTCGGAGCGGGCCCCGGATTCCCCCGGCTCCATCGTCACCGCCTGCATGGAGGGGACCCGGCCCATCCTGGTGGAACTCCAGGCCCTGGCCGCCGCCACCCACCTGGGGACCCCCCGCCGGACCATCCTGGGGCTCGATCCCAACCGGGTGGCCCTCCTGGTGGCGGTGATGGAAAAGAGCATGGGCATCCACCTGACCGGCCACGACATCTTCATGAACGTCGCCGGCGGCGTCAAGGTGGCCGAACCGGCGGTGGACATCGGCATCGTGGCCGCCATCGCCTCCAGTTTCCTGGACAAGGCGGTCCCCGAAGGCGCCATCGTCCTGGGGGAGGTGGGCCTCACCGGCGAAGTCCGGGCCATCGGCCATGTGGAGATCCGGGTGGCCGAGATGGCCAAGATGGGGTTCGCCACCTGCCTGGTCCCCGAGAGCAACCTGAAGCGGATGACCGTCGAAGGGGGCATCGACGTGAAGGGCATCCGGACGGTGTCGGAGGCGATGGAGATGTTGTTTTAGGGAAAAAAGGGACAGAGGG